>JAAELK010000423.1 GCA_024226935.1 Desulfobacteraceae bacterium | reverse complement strand
CAGTGATGTCCGGTTAGGTTTTTGCAGCACTTGTTTTTTTATGTTTTTTCCACTTTTTGCCTTTTGGCGGTCCTGAGCTATCTTTACTTTGAAATAGTTCATTTAAAATTTTCGTTCGTAATTGCCGAATTCTTTCGATTGATACTTTTTCATTGAATTCTTCATGACAATAAATTGCCATCAGCAAGTAGGAGATAAGCCCTCCAAGGATTTGAACCATGAGACCATATTCACTTCTGGCAATCAGATGATAGACCTTAAGATGCTCCTTCCACCATTTGAAAAAGCTCTCAATATTCCATCTGAGCTTATAAACAGTTGCTATCTGCTTGGCTGTTAGATCGTGCCGATCAGTGGCAATATAATATTTACTTCCTGCAATCTCATAACCAACAACCCGAACAGGATTTTTGGTCTGATTTTGACCTGGTGTGCCAAGAAGTACCAAGGCATCATAAAAGATATAGCTGTTCGATTCCACTGGATGTTTTTTTATGATTGTTCTCGTCGTTCTGGCTTTGATACGGCAAACAAAATGTTTGTTCCCATCTTGGAGCAAATCAAAATCCCGATGAGATTGGTAACCCCGATCCATAACACCGGTTTGCCCTTTACTCAGGATCTGATCAACAAAAGGACGTTCGCCTCCATTTCCTTCTGTAAGGAACACTTTGCTTGGGATACCGCTGTTGATGTTAAAACCGCAATGGGCTTTAGCTTTTTTGGAACCTTTTCTGTAGTCAGCCCAATACATTGACAACACGGCGTCAATGAGGCTGCCATCAATTGATACAAGTTCTCCCAGTCCTTTGTGCTCTTTTGGAAGTACCTTTACAGCCTGTTTATAGAGATCTTCGAAAATGAACTGTAATTGCTCAAGTCCCCGGTGATTGATTGCCTCTGAGAAACTGCTACGACTAATCCCATCAACTGGAGCTATGTTTTCTTTCGCAAAATCATTATCTTTCAAATCTTGAATTAAGTGCCGGCCTGAGCTGTGTTCCTGAAGATGAAAATATACAAGAGCTTTTAGCTGATCTTCAAAAGTCATTTTTAGTGGTCGATCTCCTCTTGATACGAGTTCTGGTGCAAGCGGTAGTGACTTTAGCAAAGGGGCTATGTATTTGTCAAAAGTGCTGGACTGAATTTTTCTTTTCGGGATTAAAATGTGCGCCATGATAGACTCCTTGAAATTTGATTTTCAAGGCGCGCGATTTTTTTGCACACATTTGTCAACATTAAAACGACATTATTCCCCATAAAAATAATTATTTTTTCATGCAACAACCTAACCGGACACTACTGGCTAAAAACAGCAAAAATTTTAAAATTAGAGTGGAATTTTAAATTCAATTGTCAAACCAAATGAAAATAGCAATTAATCAAAGGTCTCTATGATAGATGGCTCCTATGTAAAACTCCATCAACATGGTTGCGGTGCACAAGGGGGACAATATTCCCAGGCAATCGGAAGAAGCAGAGGCGGTCTGACTACAAAAATTCACGCTGTTGTTGATGGGCTTGGCAATCCTCTTCGAATAAAACTGACCGGCGGGAATGTGCCTGATATAAAACCTTCCTTTAAACTGATTTCTGGTATAAAAACACGCCAGTTTCTTGCGGATAAACTTATTGAACTTGCAGAATCCACGGGCTGTAAAGTAATTATTCCGCCAAAAATTAATAGAAAGGTCCAGAGAAAGATTGATAAACATATTTATAAAGAACGGCATTTAGTGGAATGTTTCTTTGCAAAAATAAAGTCATATCGACGAGTTTCGACTCGATATGAAAAATTGGCCAACAGATACCATGCTATGGTAGTCATAGCTTCTTGTTTGGTTTGGTTTGGTTACAATGATTTATTTAGAAACAGCCCATAATATATTAGACGCAGCTATTGTACGCATAAATTCGTGTCCTTTTCAAATAATAAGACCCAAAGAACCTTTAAAAAAATTACCGCAAAAATCCCTTTTATCTTTAACGGTACCCGTTAAATCAAGTTTGATAGTAAAACCTGTTACTATTCTACCTAAACACACAGAACAATCATCCCAAAGCCTTCTTGAAGGAAAAATCAGAAATGTAATGGCAAAAGTCCGTGACGATATCCCAGATTCCAGTAGCAGAATACTTTTTGATCATAAAGCATTCAGATATAATTTTTCATCGGGTACTATAATATTTGATGTAACGCTATTGGATGATCCCAAAACAATCAATTTCTTTAAACAAATTGATAAAAAACTTCACTCCCAAAACTTCATGGGTTCGGATACAAACAAAGTAAAAGATGCAATAGAGTGCGGTGCAGGAAACTGTGGAGTTTTTGCAACTTATTTTTCAAATTTGTTTTTTGATAGGCATTTCGATGAATATGGCAGCCAAAAATTTCCTAATTTTAAATGTTACGAATTAGCAGGGGTGGATCATGTGCTAAATATAGCTTTTGCAGGAACCTCCAAGGCAATATGGGCTGATGCCTGGGCAAATCAAGTATTTTTTGATGAACAAGAAGCATTCGAGTATTACCAAATGGTATTTTCAAAAAATATAAAACAAGCTACCATTCCACAAGTAAGCAAAATAAATCGTTACTATCAAAAACAGTTATTTTAATAAGGATAGTCATACAAGAAAAAGTGGCACTATTAGATTTCATAAAAGTTCTTACTAAATGAAACAAGATGTCCACATGGCAATCTCTGTGGGCAACAAAATTTTAAAACCCTGGGGCTTTAAAAGAGGATAAAAAAAATCACACCCTGTTACAGAGAACAGGGTGTTTCCCATTCAATCGTTCAATACAACCTTCCCAGGACTACCGATATCCATCTTCCAAAATCATAAAAGTTTTTCTTCTCAACCTGAATCTTCCCGAAAACCCGACCTACGTTCCCATTGTATTTGCATTATTCCATGTCATAATATAAATTAAGCTAAAGATCTTATCAGAAATGCTGCACCAGATATTAAGTTTTTAGTCCCAGGATAAAAAAAACGCAGCAAAACCGGTATACAAAACTATTATTTATTTTCAAACCAAGGATTAACCTGAATAAAAAGTTGTAGTTTTCGTTCAATGAAAACTGCAATTTCTTATACGGCAACACTCAAGGCAAGGAGAATTTATAGTGGCTAAACGACTCAGGTTTAAAATTCAAAAAGCGCATGTGGATTATCTGATAAAAACATTTAATCTTCCCAAACCCGATGGATACTCTCGCCTGGGAAAATACCATTATATCGATATTTGGGACGGTTGTGGCGATGCTATACCCATAAAAACAAAATTTGAGCAAAAAGCTTATTATGCGATATTATTAGCCATTATCCAACATAAACCCTATGGACTTTTTCATGTCAGCGATCAAGAGAACGGACTTTTAGCTCAAGTCAACCTATATAAACTGTATTTTACCGACGGCAAAGACAATACAAGGGGAATACAATTTTTTTCATGGGCAGGCATATCCCACATACCCTTATTCCAGACACTCTCCGAAATGGAATTTGAAAGTTTTCGATCCGCCCCGGGCATAGGGCCAGGCCGCCGGGACAAAAAACAACGCAGAAAAAATCGTTTTGAAAATAAAGGACAAAGCAAGACCTACCTTGGAACTTTTTAAAGCCGGATCAATAATGAGAAGAACCCACGTGCCTGATATTAAAAAGAGAACCCAAGACCAATTTATTCAATTTTGCGATATTTACAATTCCAGAAGAACTGCAAGACTCACCATTGCAGATGCATATAAAACCGCAGCACAAGAATATTATACTACCCTGGTCAAGTCAAAAAGGTGGCATGATACCAGTAAATTTAATCAAAAATTTGGTACAATTTTAGAAATAGACTACACTGGTCATGTGCAATATAGAGATATAAACTATATATTTAATACCGATATAGCCACATTGGAACTTCATATAAATGACACAATCTCAATTTGCTGCAAACAGATGAGTAAAAAATGGCTCATCCGTAAAATACGAAGTGAACGAAGCCGTGCTCTGGATTGTTTAAAAGCTTCTGATTTAAGGACTCTGGGCAACTTTTTACGGCATAAAGATAAGAGAAACACCAGACGATGGGAGGCCCTGGACCGTTATCGTTCACATAATCAACAAGCCCTGGAAAAAATCACACAAATGGTTAACGACTTGATAAGTTTATACGATTTTTCCACGCAAAAAACACATTTTCAATCAAAACAGCACAAAAAAGCCGAAAAATTAAGCATATTGAGTAATGCAAACCCCAAGTATAGCCAGAGAGCCTGTTCGCTATCCCAGAGGCTATCCCAATTAAAAACAGATATGACCATATCTCAAGCCCGGAAAAAATCAAGGAACCCTCTGGTATCTTCGGGAATGATCCAACCTTCAGGACCTATAGTCCCCATAAAAGTCAAGGTTCTTCCTACATTTGAAACCAGGGATCAAATTGTAGAAGATGGTCAAAGCCAAGTTGAAATATTAGAAGATTCCTTAAAAGATCTGGTATGCTGGAAGATTTTGTATCAGGCAATAGATGACGAAATCGATGATATAAGAAGGAAGAAAATCTCATCCTGGGAAAAAAAATCGAAAAAATCTGATCATTACAGGCTCAAATGCATCAATATGGAAGACGCCCTGCGTGAAGGAAAACTATTAACCGAAAAATGTATACGTGATGCCAAGACACAGATAACACCCAAATTGGAAGAAAGGCTGTGCCAGCTTCTATGGATTGTGATCAAAAAACCCGCCAGTGTCCAGAGAAGAACTGGCAGGTGGGCAAGTTCCGGCTTAACAGAGACAATGAAGGCCATCATGAAAAAATTCAAAAAAGCCTTGGCTGCAGACAAGGAAGAACTAAGAAGAAAGTATCCCCAGTTTGCCAGGAAGAATGAAGTTAAAAAATACCTGACAGGTGGCAAATATTCTACAATTACTACAGGTAAATTTTCCAAATTAAAAAACACCAACCTCCAAAATATGATATTAGAAGAGGACCTTTAGTCCAAAGTAAAAACTTCAGGTTCCTGCTGGGTGGTACAATGGATACTGCCGCCGCCACCTGCTATACCATCAATACTTATCTGCTCTATACGATGGTTGGGAAACACTTTAGCCAATTTTGCCTTGGCAGCATTATCATTTTTTTTATCTCCAAATTTTTGCATGATAATTCCACCATTGCATACATAATAACCAACGTATCCTGCCGCAAAATCTTTTGTCCCATACCTGGTGTTGATTTGTCCCGGTGTATCAAGGATAACCAGTTCCAGGGGATTGCCCCGGGCATCCGTCGATGACCCGAGGATTTTTATGTTCTCCCGGGTGATCTTATAATCATATGACGCTTTATCCATATCCCGGGAAACAACTACCACACCGGGTCCTGCAAAACGGGCATAAAAGTCGGTATGTCCATCGGTAATATCTTTTCCTTTAATCCCCTTGAGCCAGATAATTTTATCAAGGCCCAAAAGCTCTTTTAGTTGCTCTTCAATTTTTTGCTTATATAGGCCCGGATTGCGATTATCGTTAAGAATACAACTTTGCGTCATTATCGCTGTGCCCCGGCCATCAACTTCGAAACACCCTCCTTCCAGGGTCAGGCTTGAACCAATAGTTTTTACTCCGGCTTTTTTTGCCACAAAATCAGCAACCTTTTTATCAAGTTCATAGGCCTGATCCCTACCCCAGCCGTTAAAGTTAAAATTGACGGCGGCTTTCTCACCCTTTTCATTGATGATAAAAACAGGACCTGTATCTCGCATCCATAGATCATTCATATCAAACTCAATCAATTTGATGGGATAATTATGGGTATTGAGCCCTCCAAGAAGATCCACGGCAATATCATAATCTTGCCTTCGTACAAGCATGATCACAGGCTCGTATCGGGCAATGGTTTTTGCAATTGCCGTGAGATTACGCTGAACTTCAGGCACCTGGCTTTTTTCCCAAATATCATAACTTGCTATAAAAGACATCCAGGTACGCTTGTGAGCCTCACTTTCTTCGGGCATAAACCATCGACTTTCATCAAGTGAATTTAAAGATTCTCCTTTGACAGACGAAAAGAAAAAGCCTCCGGCCGATAAAATCAGGGATTTTGTAAATTGACGTCTTGACAGCATAATACCTCCCTTTCTTTTCTAAGAAAAAGGGCCTATACCAAGGCAAGTTACCCCGGTCCCCCCCTTTAAAAAAGCCACTGGTTAAGCCCCCTTTTAAGTATTTACGGCAATTGAATTATTGCGCTTTATTTAGTATACTGCAAGGCATATTAAAATTTTACGTTAACCATTCTGGAGCCTTTGCACATCCATGTTTCTTCCCACCACCCCCAACGAATTAAAAGAACTTAATATCAAACAACTGGACATTATTCTGGTCACAGGAGATGCCTATATTGACTCTCCTTTCATGGGAGTCAGCCTCATTGGAAAAGTTCTTGAAAACAAGGGCTATAAAGTGGGAATTATTGCCCAACCGGATATTGAAACTTCCGATGATATTTGCCGCCTTGGAAAACCAAGGCTTTTCTGGGGTATCACTGCAGGTGCCGTGGATTCCATGGTGGCCAATTATACAGCATCCAAAAAAAGACGGCAAAAAGATGATTACACCCCCGGCGGAATCAACAATTGCCGACCTGACCGGGCAGTCATTGCCTATGCCAACCTGGTCCGACGTTTTTGCAGCCCCGAGGTTCCCATCGTTCTGGGCGGAATCGAGGCCAGTTTGAGGCGAATTGCCCATTATGATTTCTGGTCCAATAAAATCCGGCGCTCCATCCTCTTTGATGCCAGGGCAGATTTTTTAGTTTACGGCATGGCCCATGCCAGCATACTTAACCTGGCGGCGGCTTTAAATAATCAACAAGATACCCGGGATATCCCCGGAATTGGATATATTTCAAAGAAAAAAAAAGGGGTTGAACTGCCTGGTTTTGAAGCGGTACAAAAAGACAAGAATCAATATATTGAAAGCTTTAAGCTTTTTTATGACAATAATGATCCTGCCACGGCAAAAGGACTTTGCCAGCAGCACAACGACAGATACCTGATCTTAAACCCGCCGGAAAAATACAGCAGTACAAAAGAGCTGGACGCCATCCATGCCCTTGATTTTGAACGCGATCTTCACCCCTATCATAAAGTCACAGGAACAGTCAAAGCCCTTGAAACCATAAAATTTTCCATCCCCACCCATTATGGATGTTATGGAGAATGTAATTTTTGTGCCATAACGGTCCACCAGGGCAGAACAGTAAGACACAGGAGCCAGACCTCCATTCTGGCCGAAGCAAAGCTATTTACCCGGGACAAAAATTTCAAGGGATATATATTTGATCTGGGCGGCCCCACGGCCAATATGTATGGGTATGAATGCAAGAAAAAATTAAAAAAAGGGGCCTGCCCGGACAAACGCTGCCTGTTTCCCACAATCTGCAAAAGCCTTGACCCTGACCACTCGTCCCAGATCAGTCTGCTCCGCAAGCTGGAGGCTCTGCCGGGTGTAAAAAAGGTGTTTATCAACTCCGGCATCCGGTATGACCTGATTTTAAATGATAAAAAACATGGAAATACCTACCTTGAAAAATTAACCAAGGATAATGTCTCCGGTCAAATGAAGGTGGCACCGGAACACACGGACAAAAATATTTTAAACCTCATGGGCAAACAGGGAATCGATAATTTACTTGCCTTTAAGTCGGCCTTTGACCAACTCTCCAAAAAATCAGACAAGAAACAATTTTTAACCTATTACCTTATGGCCGCCCACCCCGGATGCACCTTAAAGCAGATGACACAATTAAAACAATTCACCTCGGAAAAGCTCAATATTAACCCGGAACAGGTTCAGATTTTTACCCCCACCCCATCCACTTTTTCCACCCTCATGTATTATACTGGGATTGATCCCTTTACCCTGGAAAAAATTTTTGTTGAAAAAAACCTCCAGGGAAAAGAAAAACAAAAACAGGTGATTACAGCCAAATCCCCAAATTTCAGAGCAAAAAAAAACAGACCGTTCAAAAAGAAAGGCCGTTCCTTTTAAATAGTGCTTGAACGAGTTTTCGGTCAGCCACTAAATAAAATTTTAAAAAACAAATTCACCACCAGGGGCCTGAAAAAAAAGAACATTTTTTCAGGCCCCTGGTATTTTAAAGGGGAAAAAACAGCCCCGAAGGCCCTGGGGAAAAACATATTGACAAATTTTTTGGAATGGTTTAACCATTAACATATGTAGTGGAAAGTCGTATTTTTAGTATGTTCTTGTAACTTCAGGAGATACCATGAATAGAATCACAGCCCATCCAGTACTCACGGTTCCGCCCCGGGAAAAAATTTTGTTTTACTGGAACAAAACCCCACTGAATGCCCAAAAAAATGAGGTGATTTCCTCAGCTCTCTTTGCCAACAATATTAAAATTTTTGGACACCACCATAAAGATGGCTCTGCCCAGGGAATTTTTTGTGCCAATGGTCAATGCGCCAAATGCACGGTCATTGCCAATGGAATCCCGGTAAAAGCCTGTATGACAAAGGTAACTGCCAACATGATCATTGAAAGTGTTGAAGGTCTTCCCAAGCTGCCAGAAGTTACAAAAACACCCAAAATTTCAGACATTGAACATCTTTCTACCCCGGTACTCATCATAGGAGGAGGTCCTGCCGGACTTTGTGCTGCAATTGAACTGGGAGAACATAAAATTTCAACCATCCTGGTGGATGACAAAGATGAGTTGGGGGGTAAACTGGTATTGCAGACCCATAAGTTTTTCGGTTCAGTTGAAGATTCCCATGCCGGTATGCGGGGTATGGATATAGGCCGGATGCTGGCAAAAAAAGTTGAAGCAAATTCCAATATTGATATCTGGAAAAACAGCACCGTCCTCTATATCTTTGATGACAAAAAAGTGGGTATTCTCAAGGACGGGGTCTATAAAATAGTCTCCCCGAAAATAATCTTAAATGCCGCAGGGGCCCGGGAAAAATTTTTGAGATTCAAGGGAAATTGCCTTGCCGGTGTTTATGGAGCGGGAGCCTTTCAAACCCTTGTGAACAGGGACTTTATCAAACCCACCCGACGCCTTTTTATAATCGGAGGCGGAAATGTGGGCATCATTGCCGGATACCACGCCCTCCAGGCCGGCATCCAGGTAGTAGGGCTTGCCGAGGCTCTTCCCCGGTGCGGCGGGTACAAGGTCCATGAAGACAAGCTCAAACGCCTGGGGGTGCCCATTTACACCTCCCATTCCATTATCTCAGCCAACGGTAAAGAATCTGTTTCTTCGGTGACGATCACAAAAATTGATGAAAATTTCTCACCCATTAAAGGAACCGAAAAGACCTTTGAATGCGATACCATTCTCATTGCAGTGGGACTGGAATCGGTTTTAGAATTTACCCAGGAAGCACAGGCAGCAGGGATCAAGGTCCTGGCTGCAGGAGATGCTGCCCAAATCGCAGAAGCCTCATCGGCCATGTTCAATGGAAAAATAGCCGGTTTGAAAATTGTTCAACAAACAAGCCCCACCCCCAAAGAGATTCCAGCCTCCTGGTATGAAAAAGCCGATATTTTAAAATCCCACCCAGGTCCCGTCCAGGACCTTTTTACACCGACAAGAGAAGAGGGAATTTTTCCCGTGATCCACTGCAAACAGGAAATTCCCTGCAATCCCTGCAGTACAGTCTGCAAGGAAGGCTCCATCACCATGGACAAAGATCCCATCAAGGGCCGCCCCAGGTTTGAGGGAAACTGCAAAGGCTGCATGAAATGCCTTACCATTTGTCCCGGACTTGCCATCACCCTGGTGGATTATCGAAAAGATCCCCAAAACCCCCAGGTTTTTCTTCCCTATGAAATCTCAAACCTCCAGGTGGAAAAAAACGACACCATTGCCTGTGTGGACGTGGATGGAAATGATCTGGGCAATTTTGCGGTATCAGGCGCCAGGAGTACCAAAGACAGCGATAACACCTGGATCGTACGGGTAAAAGTACCAAAAGCCATTGCCAAAAAAGTAGTGGCATTTACCATCCAGGGCAAAAGCATATCTGAAAAAATCACCAAAAAAATACCCCATGACCATATCCAGGATGATGAAATAATCTGCCTTTGTGAACGGGTGACGGCAGGTCAAATCCGGGACCTTGTCAGACAGGGTGCCACGGATATGAACCAGATCAAGGCCATCTTGCGGGCCGGTATGGGCCCCTGCGGGTATAAAACCTGTGAAAATCTGATGAATCAAATTTTTATGGCGGAAAAAACCGCAAAAGAAGATATAGTACAAAACGTGCGGCGCCCCCTGTATATTGAAGTACCCCTGGGGCAATTTGCCAATGGAGGTCAATAATGAAAACCTTTGATGTTATTATCATCGGAGCAGGGTCCGTGGGGGTTCCAACGGCTCTGGCACTGGCAAAAAAAAAGATCCGGGTTCTGGTTATTGATGCCCTGGCATCCCCGGGGCAGGGACAAAATAAAAAGGCCATTGGCGGAATTCGAGCCACCCATTCGGACAAGGGAAAGATCACCACCTGTCAAAAAAGTATCGATATTTTTTCCACATGGAAAGAGACCCACGGGGATGATATAGGCTGGATTCAAAATGGCTACAGTTTTCCAGCCTACACCAGTCAGGATGCCGAAAAACTCCAGGAACTGATGAAAATTCAAGTTTCCCTTAACCTGGATATGAATTGGCTCACCCCCGGAGAATACCGGGAACTTGTACCGGGTATCAACATGGAAAATCTGGTGGGAAGCACCTATGCACCTAAAGATGGATCTGCCTCTCCCCTGCTTGCCATCAATGCCTTTTATTTTAAAAGCCTTGAATATGGTGCCAAATACAGATTCAAGGAAAAGGTCACCCGGATTTGCATTGAAAAAGACATCAAGGTCACCACAGACAAGGGAACCTATACGGCGGCCAAGGTGATCAATGCAGCCGGCAACCATGCCAGAAATATAGGACAGATGGTGGATCTTGACCTGCCCGTGGAACCTGACAGCCACGAAGGAGCAATCACAGAACCTGTCCAGCGGTTCTTCGGTCCCATGATCGTAGATTTGAGACCCTCCCTGGATCAGGCCACGCAGGATTCTGCCAACTATTATTTTTACCAGAACAATGAAGGCCAAGTCATCTTCTGCCTGACCCCAAAAAATCTAATCAAGGGAACTGATAGCAGCGCAACCTCTACATTTTTGCCCCAGGTGGCCAAACGCATGGTCGCCTTGTTTCCCAAACTTGGCAACCTCAAGGTCAGAAGAACCTGGCGGGGACAATACCCCATGACACCGGACGGGTTCCCCATTGTAGGTGAAACAAGACAATTTCCAAATTTTATTAATGCCGTCGGCATGTGCGGTCAAGGCTATATGCTAGGCCCTGGCCTGGGTGAATTATTAACCAGAATAGTAACTTGTGAATTGACAAAACAAGATTTAGATGTTTTAAAACACTTTGAGAGGGAGAGAGATTTTTCCGGGGCAGAACAGTTCAAATAGCGGCCATGGGCCGCCCAAGAGGTTCCATTGACTTGCCCACAACAAAATATGAAAGAATCAGATAAGTTGATTGGCTCTTTCATATAAACACTGCACCAACTATCGGGGTTTACATGTTTAAAAAGGCCAAACAAAACAGAGTATTCCAGGATGTGGTAGAACAGATACAAAATGCTGTTTTAAGTGGTAAACTTAAACCCGGAACCAAACTTCCGGCGGAACGTGAACTCAAAGATATGTTCAATACCAGCCGGGGAACCTTGAGAGAAGCCTTGAGGGTCCTTGAACAAAAAGGCCTCATCGAAATCAAGCTTGGAGTGGCGGGAGGTACCATCGTAAAACAGATGGATGCCGACCCCATTGTTGAGTCCCTGGCACTTTTAATCCGCTCGGGTGGCATCTCCCTGGAACATCTGGCAGAATTTCGAATTAAAATAGAAGGCAGCATCGTGGAACTTGCAGCCCAAAGAGCCACCCCGGAAGATATCCAGGAGATGGAACGGCTTTTCAAACAAGCCAAAACCCATCTTGAAAACCAGGATTGGGAAAATTTTTTAAAGACCGACCAAACCATGCACACCTACATTGGAATCATGTCCGGCAATCCGATTTTCCAATTTGTCCAGAAAAGCATCCATGATAATATTCACCAATACTATGAATTCTATCTTCCCATGAACCACGCAAGAACCCTGGAAAATCTCACCGATTTTGAAAAACTGATCAAGGCCATGAAAATCCATGACACCACGGCGGCTGCAAATATTATCAGAGACCATGTGGAACGATTCAATAAAAAAATGCAAAAAAAAACTTAAAAACCAAACAAACGCTAAACCCTGTTTAAATTTTGTTCATGGTGCCGGATGGCAGATCTCACCCCGTTAATCATGCTGACATTACCAAAACAAAAACACTTGATAAAATAATCTTCCTTTAATTTCAAAATTTTGAAAATCTTTTTTGCCGGCACCCCGGTTTTCCACAGCCCTATAATATTTCCATACAAATCTTCTAAAAAATCCAATTTATTCTGGATATGTTGCCGCCCCTTGCACTGCCTGGGATTATGGCTGCAAAGAAGAATATCAAAATCAAGGTCCAGCACTTTTTTCAAGGAGGTAATCTGGGTTCCCAGATCTTCATCCGCTCTGAAATAACGTATCCTATCCCCCAGATAAAGATCCCCGGAAAACAAAACTCCCTTTTCCGGCAAAAAATAAACAAGATGATCCCTGGAATGCCCCGGAGTATGAATAGACAGCATTTTCCCCAGACTCGTTTTTGTGGCCCCTGAAATCGGACTGACGGCAACAGGAGTACTTTTGCCCCATACATATTTTTGATATGGCAGTATCTTATAGGGACTTCCAAGCTTTTCTGCGGTCAGGGAATGGCCGAATACTCTGGCCTTAAGCGTTTTGTGAATCATCGCCCCATTACCGGAATGATCTTCATGGTGGTGGGTTAAAAAAATCCGGTCCACCCTGTTTGCCCGGGCAATGGCAAGAACCTGCTGCCCCATGTGGGCCTGCCCCGTGTCGATCATAATATGATCAAACAGATAACAATACACCGTCATCATGGGGGGACCTGCCAAAGACCAGCCCAACTTGAATCCCCTGATTCCATGATCAAGTTTATAGGATTTGCAAATTCGCATGGAAACCTTCCTTTTAAATTACAAAAAACATATCTTCTTTTAAGTGAACCAAAATGGCAAGCTAAATAATGCTTAAACGAAAGCTCACCCAAGCACGGATTTTCAGGCAGCCACTAAATATATGAACCAAAAGACCTTGCCTTTGCAATTTGTATCGTATATGTTTCTAACCATAGAAACATATACGATACAAATTGCAAAGGAGATTTCCCATGGCCAAAAACACAATGAATCTTAAAAACATACAATTACCGGACAAAGAGGGCAGATTTGGCGAATATGGAGGCAGTTATGTACCCGAAAAACTCCAACTTGTCCTGGATGAAATTAGTAAAAATTATGAAGCCATTAAAAACGATGACACCTTTATCTCCGAGTTAAGATATTTGAACAAGCACTTCACCGGCCGACCCTCCCCAATATTTTATGCAAAAAACCTATCTGAAAAAACCGGGGGTGCAGATATTTACCTGAAACGCGAAGACCTGAATCACACCGGCGCCCACAAGATAAACCACTGCCTGGGTGAAGCCCTTCTGGCAAAACGCATGGGCAAGAAAAAACTGATTGCCGAAACAGGAGCCGGCCAGCACGGAGTAGCCCTGGCAACCGCCGCCACTCTGGTTGGGCTTGAATGCGATATTTACATGGGGGAGGTGGACATAAAAAAAGAACACCCCAATGTGGTAAGAATGAAAATTTTAGGCGCCCGGGTCATCCCGGTCAGCCGGGGAACTAAAACTTTGAAAGATGCAGTGGATGCGGCTTTTGAAGCCTATCTTGAAGACCCTATCACCCAACTTTATGCCATAGGCTCTGTGGTGGGTCCCCACCCATTTCCCATGATGGTAAGAGATTTCCAGCAGATAGTGGGCCTGGAAGCAAGGGAGCAGTTCCTGGAAATGACTGGAAAACTGCCGGACAATTTGGTTGCCTGCGTTGGCGGCGGTTCCAACGCCATGGGACTTTTCACGGCGTTTTTGGAAGACCCGGATGTGGCTATGTTTGGTGTGGAACCGTCGGGACGGGGATTTAAGGATGGAGACCATGCTGCCACCCTGACCCTGGGCAGCCCCGGTGTCCTCCACGGATTTTCTTCCTATCTTCTCCAGGATGAAAATGGAGATCCCTTACCTGTCTATTCCGTGGCCAGCGGTCTGGATTATCCGGGGGTTGGTCCCCAGCACAGTCTGCTCAAGGATCTTGGCCGGGTCACCTATGTTACAGCATCGGACGAGGATGCCATTGATGCTTTTTTTGAATTATCCAGGACCGACGGCATTATTCCGGCCATTGAAAGCGCCCATGCCATAGCCCATGCCGTAAAACTTGCAAAGGATGCAGGAAAAGGAAAGACCATCCTGGTCAACCTGTCCGGCCGGGGGGACAAGGACATCGATTTTGTTTTGGAAAACTACGGCAAAGACTACGGATTATAGACGCCAGGATAATTAAAATACCCGTTAAAATCATAAAAATTTCCGGCCGGGAAGATATCTTTTCGGCCGGAAATTTTTTAGGACCTTACTATCTTTTTGTCGGACCATTTTTATTAAAAATAGTTTTAAGCAGATCTCCTGCATGGGTCCAGATATATCCCAGCATCTTGGGATTTTCCTTAAGGCGCCGGATGGAATAAGCAAACCATTGTTTTCCAAAGGGTAGATAAACCCGGACCGGATGACCGCTGTCCAGAAGAATCTGCCGCAATTTCTCTTCCACGCCAAAGAGCATCTGAAATTCATAGGATTTCTTTGATACCCCAAATCGGTCAATCAATCCCAGACTTTGAAAAACCAGTTTTTCATCATGGGTGGCGATCCCCGCAAAACAACCTTTTGACAAGAGTTTTTCCAAAAGATAAACATAACTTGCATTGACAATAGCAGGATCCTTATAGACGTTTTTCCGATCCTCCCAATAATAGGCCCCTTTACACAAACGGAGATTCGCTCCCCTGGTGATCAGCAAATTTATATCATCCATGGAACTGCGCAAATAAGCCTGGATGACAATGCCCACATTGGGAAACTGCCCATGCAAAATTAAAAACAGATCAATGGTCTCCCGACACAAAGAGACATCTTCCATATCGATGCGAATAAAAATATTATGTTTTTCTGCAAGCCCCAAAAGGTGTCTGATATTGGTCAGGCAAAAATCTTTATCCAGTTTAAGCCCCATCTGGGAAGGTTTTAAGGAGATACCGGCTTTCAGATCCCCGGTATGTATAGCCTCAATAAGCTTTTCATACTCGGCAATAGCCCGGATACAAACAACTTTAGAGCCAGGCTCTTCTCCCAGAAAATCCAAGGTCACCTGGAGACCATCCCTATTGAGTTGTTTGGTTTTCGCCACAACATCTTTCAAGGTTTCACCGGCAATATATTGTCGGGCAACAATTTTCACCAGGGATTTTGGGATAAAGGGAAGAATTAATACAATTAAACTGTTTAACCAGATCATATTTCCTCCCTTTATCCTGGAATTATTTGTTCTCCATCTTTTTTAATTTAGAGGCGGCCAAATGGCGTTTTCCTGCGGGCAAAATGGTTTTCCGGATACGAATGGACTCCGGAGTAACCTCCACCATTTCATCATCCCGGATAAAATGGATCGCTTTTTCCAGGGTCATGGCCTTGACAGGAGAACAGACAGCATTTTCATCCTTACCCGAAGCCCGCATATTGGTAAGTTTCTTTTCCTTACAGGGGTTAACGTCAATATCGGAATGACGGTTATGCTCACCTACCACCATGCCCTCATAGACCGGGGTGCCGGGGGTGATAAAAAGCTGTCCTCGAGGTTCCAGGTTAAACAGCCCATAGGCCACACCCTTTCCCTGGCGATCCGATACGATGGAACCTGTAAACCTGAGGGGAAACTCCCCGCGAAAGGGCTCATAACCTGACAGGTAAGAGTTCATGATACCAGTACCCCTGGTATCGGTCATGAATTCGTCGGGGTATCCTATCAGAGAACGGGAAGGAATGGAGAACTCAATTCTCACACGGCCTTTTCCGTTATTGACCAGATTGGTCATCTTGCCTTTCCTGATGGAAAGTTTTTCTGTTACCACGCCCATGAACGCCTCACCACAATCCACGAACAAGTGCTCAACAGGCTCCAATCTTACACCGTCCTGTTCCTTGTAAATAACCCGGGGACGCCCCACACAGAGTTCAAATCCCTCCCTACGCATGGTTTCAATGAGGATAGCCAACTGAAGTTCCCCCCGGCCCTTGACCACAAAACTTTCATCCGTGGTGCTTTCTTCCACCTCAATGGCCACATTCAGCAAAGTTTCCTTGAGCAGACGCTCCCGGATTTTCCGGGATTGGACATGCTTACCCTCCTGTCCTGCAAAAGGAGAGGTGGTAATGGAAAAGCGCATGAACACCGTGGGCTCATCAACGGCAATCCTGGGGAGGGGAACCGGTGCTTCCCGGGTACAGATGGTGTCGCCTATCTTGACATCCTCGATACCGGACAAGACTACAATATCCCCCACCTGGGCTTCATCCACTGGTCCAAGGGTAGGACCGTCATAGGACTGGAGCTTGGAAACCTTTAAAGCTTTTTGCTTGTTCTCTTCTCCGATGCAGACAAGGCTTTTATTGGATGCTACCGATCCGTTAAATATTTTTCCAATGGCCAGACGACCCAGATAATCGGAATATCCCAGATCGGAAACCAGCATCTGAAAAGGAGCACTGGGATCATAGGAAGGAGACGGCATCTCATCCACAATGAGATCAAACAAAACCGTAAGGTCATTCACATCATCTTCAAGCTCCCGTTTAACAATCCCATCCCGGCCAATGGCATAGAGATAGGTAAAATCAAGCTGTTCCTCGGTGGCATCAAGATCGATGAACAGATCATAAACCATGTCCAGAACTTCATCTATTCTGGCATCCTTGCGATCGATCTTATTAATGATCACCATCACCGGCAGGTTGGCTTCAAAGGTTTTTTTCAACACAAACCGAGTCTGGGGCAGGGGTCCTTCCGAAGCATCGACCAAAAGAATAGCGGAATCAGCCATGGACAAGGCCCGTTCCACCTCCCCGCCAAAATCAGCATGACCCGGGGTATCTATGATATTGATCTTTACACCCTTCCAGGAAACTGAACAATTTTTGGCCGATATGGTGATACCCCGCTCCCGCTCAAGATCCATGCTGTCCATAAGCCGATCATCCACTTCCTGGCCTTCCCTGAACTGACCACTTTGCTTGAACATTGCGTCCACAAGGGTGGTTTTACCATGGTCAACATGGGCAATAATGGCAATGTTTCTTAATTTTTCATTGGAACCTGTATTTTTTTTCATATTCTCCTGTTGCTTTCCTCATAAATGATACGGGGTGGACGATTTCATGGAAATCTAAAAACTTGTATTTATTTAGACACCGTTTTTTTGTGTCAGCTGCACCCCTGCCGGGGAAGGATCATATGCAGCAACGGTTTTACCGGATCTGCTAAAAGCAAACCCGGTTCATTATTCATTAATTTTATTCCAAATAGCCCTGTTACGGGTTTGATTTTATATATTTATCTTGGCTATATGAAGTAAACATTAAGTTCCCAAAGTCAAGTTTCTTTATAGGCGTCCCACGGTGAGCCCATGTAAACCGGGATTGAAAAATAAATTAAAAATTATACAATATAGACCTGTATTGTATAAAAAAATAACAATTAGAGCAAGCTACTATGTGCAAGCCCAATCATAAATATGAGATCTAATAATTTTGCGGGATGAAGATGTCAATTTGGAAACACCATAACTAAAACCCGAATTTGAGGTGATTTTATCCATATCAACTTTTACCGATAGATCCAAAGTATTAAGTAAAGTATCAATACCTGTTTTATCCGTGTCCGGACAGATCAGGATAAACTCATCTCCTCTCCACCAACCAAAGGAATCAACCGATCAGATTCTTGTATTTATTGCCCTGGCAAATGCTTTTAAAACAGCGTCACCCACATTATGACCTTTTGTATCATTTATAGCTTTAAAATTATTAAGGTCAAAAATGGCAAGGGAAAAAGAGTTGTTGTTTCTTTTGCTCCGGCTAAATTCATTTAAAATAATAGATTCGATTTTTCTGCGGTTATACACCGAGGTCAAACTGTCCATTTCGGCATAAAACCTAAGTTTCTGCCTTTGACATAAAAGGTATAGATCTTTTTCAATTGAAAGCTTGAACTCTGAAATTAACTTTTTAAAATCACTGCTATACCCATTTTCTTTATTGTCTATAACACAGATGGTACCAAAAAAATCATCATCCGGCCATTTTATGGGTAACCTCCTTTCCGGCCTACCTATTTTTCATACTATCTTATTTTTTAAAAGAATAACATCTTTTGTATGAAACGATGATAAGCGCACAAATTTTATCAATAATTGAACTTGTATCAATTATTCTGAGTGGTACCGCTTGACTTACCTATTCTCAACTTTTATCTTTATTATATGGACACTGTTGCAGAAATAAAAAATATTTTTCATGACATCTGCACCTTTCAAGGGTGGGATTATGCAGAAGCCAAAATCTTTTTTATTCAACATCTCGATACCCCTGAAAAATTCGACCCTGTTTTTAAGATCCCCTATTTACAATTATCAGACCTTCCAAAACAGGAGCGTATCAAGATATTGATTGAAGTTTTTCTCTCCTGATTTCTGGTAAAACACTGTGCAGTTTTACCAATAGAACCTGCCCCTGCCAAAAGCTATCAAAAATCCCATCAAGATTTCGTTTCTAAAAAAGCTATTTGTTTTCAAAAGGAGTGTATTATTATTATGAAACTTTTTAAGGAAATAAAAGGTACTTAAATCTTTCCTAACATTATCCATGAAAAAATATTTTGATTTGCATCTATATCTTTGAGATTTACGTAAAGAAAATTGCCAAGGCAACTATAGCCTACCTTGGGGGTGGGGGAAAGCTACTAAATTTAGAAGATGTCAAAATTGTTCAATCAATGAACCACATTCCTCCTCGACCCTCCTACAGAAGGTTTTCAGGAAAGCTTGATTTTTCCTATCTTCTGTGTATATCTATTACAGGTTTTAACAATTTTCCAGCTTTGTAAATAGATAGGGTCTGTATTTTTTAAACAAATTATAACAAGACTTACCCCTAATACGAAGGAGTAAACTCGATGACAACAATAATTGTTGTAACTATTTCCCTGGCTGCTGTCATCAGCTTTGCCCTGATCATGAAAAGATTCAGGGCCACCGGCATAAAAGTATCTAAAAAAATAATTACCCCACCGCCATCAAAAAAACCGGAAGAAGAGTTCAAAGAAATCTTGAATGTTTTACTCAAACTCAACCTTATGATCAGAAAAGATATAGATTTACCAAAGGAGATAATCTCCAGGCTCGAAAAAACAATTGATAACCTCAAAACAATTCTTCCCGCCATGATTGAACGCTATCCTGGAGAAGCATTGACCTATGAAATTAAAAGAATCGGCCTTTCCCATCTTTACAAAACCGTGAAGGAATTTTGTGATCTGTCCATGGAAAGCAGGCAAAACCAGATGGATAATTTTACAGCAATCATCCAAAACCTCCAGGAGGTTACCGCCAGGGCCATGGATATCATTGAAAACAATGAAACTGCTGAATTTAAAACCATGGCTCATTTTCTTGCAGGCAAATTTTCCTAAAAAAACAGCCCCTATTTTTTTTCTCTTAAGGAGTCACCGATGAACGATATGTCCCAGGATCTAAAAAATGTTGCAAACCAGGCCAAAGCCCCCATCCTATCAGAAGCAACCCAAATTTCAGGCCAGGGAGCATTGACCCCGGTCCAGGCCCCTTCCAACCTGGAACCGGTCCAGCCCGGACACCTGACCGTGGAAGATATCCAATCCATTGAATCCGAAGCCAATGATTTTTTAGAAAAAGTTAAATCGGAACCATCAAACTGGCAGCTGGGCAACTTTGTCTTTTCCCTGGGTCAGGAAATAATGGACCAGACCCAGGCCCAGGTCACCCTATATGACCGTAAAATGGGCAACGTCCTAAAAAATGTTGCCACCAATGATTCTTCACCCGTGGGGAAAAATATACTTGCCATCAAAGTCGAACTGGACAAGGTCAATCCCACCATGGTCGGAAGACAGGAGATGCCCTTTTCTAAAAAAATATTGGGTCTGTTCACTAAAACCGTGAACCGGCTGCCCCGGGGGGATGAAATCCTGCAAGTGATTGCCCAACGCCGTGAAACCGTCAACTCCACCATTGACGGCATCAGGAACCATCTGCGCCATGAAGCCGACCAGGTGGCCTTTGATGCCTCGGAGCTTTCCACCATCTGCGATAGCTTAAAAGAGATCCAGCCGAGACTCCAGGAAAAAATTTTTCTGGGCCAGATCATCTGGGAAAAACTTATGGACCACACAAAAACCGTGGAAGATCCCAGAATCAAAGAGGCCCTGACCACCCTGACCTCGGATCTTGCCATGGCGGTTGTGGATCTCCAGACCATTGACAACTCCAATCTTCAAACCCGGTTCGGCGGAGAGATGATGGTGAGAAATTCCCATTTGGTGCGGCGGCTGGTCCAAAGAACAGACATGATTCTGTCCACGGCTGTTAAAAATGCTCTGGCTGTCCGTGTGGCGGCGGAACAGCAGATGGAGACCCTCCAACACCTGGACATGGTGCAACAGTCTGCCGCAGAAACCATGAAGGACACAGCAAAAGTCATTGGGGCTGCAGCCATCAAGGGTGCCAGGATGAGCCAGAGCATGACCGTAAACATCCAGGCATTGGAAGAAGCCTGCAACAGTTATGAAGAGGCTTTTGAAACCTATGCTCTTATCTCCAAAGAAACCATTAATATCGCCTCCCAGAGTTCCACTGCCCTGGGGAAAATGAATGAACGATTCAGGGCAAGAACCGATTCCTTGACCGCAAGGCGTCAAGATACATAAAAGGAGAGATCCCATGATTGATACCGCCGTCAAAAAATCCTTCGACCAGCGTTTTTCCCTTATTCGCACCCTTGAAAAAGAACAACTGGTTTTGGAATCGGATCAGGCAGATATTACCCTGATGGACGCCCGAAAGGGAAGTTTTTTCACCTGTTTTGGTGACACCTATTATGTTAAGGAAAAAAACCGATACCAGGAGATGTCCGAAGACTTTACCACCAGCCAGGAATATTTTGTCACGGAACTCACCTGTCTTTGCATGGAAACAGGCCAGATCGGTCATTTTGAATGGGAGTTTGATGATGAACTGGAAATATCTATAACCCTGGAACGAACCAGTTTCAAATATATCAAAGATGACGAAGGTCAGAGTGTGGACGAGGACGATCTGGACCAGATTGCAAAGGACAAAGACGTCATTGTCTATGCCGGAGAAAAATTCTGGTATGAGGATGACTGGGCAGCCCTCTACCAACGTGGTAACAAAGAAGAAAAAGTCTATATGTATGAATTTAAAAATGAAGGGACTAACCTGGCTTTAACCATTGAAGAATGGATAGAATCCGGCCGGGATGAATACAAGATATATATTTCCAAATCCGTGGAGCCCGGGCAAATCACCATCATGAGCAAAGGAGCACCAGAGGATGATCTCACATAAAAAAACCCAAGATATCCTCCCGGGCAAAGGCCATGGAATTCAAAGCCTGCAAATTTTAGCCCTGTTAATCCTGGTCATATCGATCCTGGGCGGATGCGGCAAGGGCCTTCCCGACAATATCAAAAAAAGTGCCAAGGCTCTTCCCAATGCCATTGAATCAGCCCAAAAAGATATTGCCAAAGCCCAACAAAGATTCACCAGCTTTAAAAATTCGAAGAAGTTTAAGCCGTTTGCCCCCTATGCCCGGAAAGAAAACTGGGATCAACTTTTTATCAAAGCAGACCAGGAGCTGGAACGGGCCAGAACACTCAACAAAGACCACCTGGTCCCATTGTTAAAAAAGAACAAACCGGAAGCGGCTTCCCAAGTCCTGGCCCAGATCAAACGGATCAGACAGGTCATCCAGGAAGTTAAACAGCAAATCTCAGGCTTTGGGAAGCGCTTATTGCGACTCAAGGAAGCCATGGACAATACCAAAGATATCCATTCAAAGGCTCTGGCCATGGGCAAGAAAATCAACTTGCAGGTCAGCAATCTGAAAGAAGGCCCCGTGGCAAAAGCTAAAGAGTCCTTTCCCGACACAACTGGAAAAATTGATGCCAGATTTGCTCCCTTCCTAAAAATTCAACAAAATGTAAAAGCCCGCCTGGACATCATAAATAAGGAATATCAAGCCCATATATCCAAGGGGAATCCAGACTACGCCGCCTTCATCGACAATGCCGATGCCCTGTCCCGGGATTTTAAAACCCTTGAACAGACACAGCCTGCATTTAAACAGGATCTGAACCAGCTTTATGAAAGCTATACAAAGATTCTCCAGGACATGAAAACTAAATTTTATGTTACAGTCAAACGCGAATCCTGGAATGAAAATTCCGACTATTATGATCCCAGGTTTGTCACCTTTCAACGAAAGGTAACACCATCGGTATATGAAAAGCTGACTGAAAGTAACCAGGATACCATTGCAGCCTTGTCCCCTGGATTTAACGGACTCAAGTTTTCAAACAATATCGGTGATACCTGGAACAAATTGAAAATAAATCCCACGGAACAATGGCCATCACGAAATCATAATGCCGCATCCTTCTGGCTTGAAAACACTAAAGAGCTCTATTATCACAAATATTTAAAGGAAAAAGACGGAAAAACCTCTGAAACCGACTGGGTACAGGTAAACCCGTCCTTTTATCAACAAAACCTTGAATTTCTCGGCATGGCCATCCTGTCAAAACCCTATGGGGTCTTTGAGCAGGATCGTCTGGCCCAGGCCACTCCACCGGGGCTTGCCTATGTGGGCAATTCCAAATATGGGGAATGGAAAAAAGATGCAAGCGGTACAAGCTTCTGGTCCTGGTACGGCAGATACGCATTCTTTTCCAACCTCTTCTTTTTTCCTCCCTCCTATTTTCACTATGGGTCCTGGAACAGCTGGCAAAATAACTACAGATACAAAAAACCCTATTTTGGGAAAACCCAAAATGGAAACCAAAAATATGGTACCAGGGGTAGCTTTGTAAAACGATCACCCAAATACCAGAGTAGCACTTTTTCAAAAACAGGGGGTTTAAAATCCCAGACAGCTTCTGTCAGAGGCGGTGGAACAAAGCTTCGCGGCGGTGGCCCCAAGGCAAAGGGCAAATAATTTTAAGGAGACTGACCATGAATACCACATCAATTCTCACAGGTATCAGCCAGGGATTCATCTATGCTATAACCTGTCTTTTCTTTATCTGGCTGGTCAAACAGGTGGATGACTGGCGAACCAAGGATTTTGATGATGACCGTCATATCAATGATGGCAATCTCGCCCTGGGTCTGCGCCGGGCAGGACTTTATCTCGGCGTTGCCATTGCCCTTTCAGGAGCATTGTCCGGAACATCCGGAAATTTTTTACTGGATTTGATCCAGCTCATCCTGGATGGAGTGATCATAACCGGTTTCCTTTTTTCATCCCGATTCATCAATGATTTTATCATGATGGGCCACCTGAAAAATGATCTTGAATGCATCAAAAAATTCACCCTGGCAGACGGGCGAACAACAATGGGAAACACCGCCCTTGGGACAGTGGAGGCCAGCATGTACATTGCCACGGGATTTATCCTCCACGGCAGTCTCGCCGGAGGGGGTGGCAGTTTTTTTCAAGGTCTTGTCAGTACAGTCCTCTTTTTTATCCTGGGACAGATTGCCCTGCTGGTATTGGGGTTGATCTATGAACTGATCACCCCCTTTAATGTCAGACAGGAGATCAAACAAAACAATCTGGCGGCAGGCATCGGCCTTGGCGGAATTCTCATTGCCCTTGGCATCATCCTGATGGGAAGCATATCAGGCCCCTTTACCGGATGGGGCAATGACCTGGCAGGTTTCGGAGTTTATACGGTGTACGGCATGGTCATGCTGTTGATTTTCAGAAACCTCATTGACCGCATCCTGCTGCCCACAACCACCCTGGCAAGACAAATCAAAGAAGACCAGAACATAGCGGCCATGGTAGTTGTGGAAGGTGCTGTCACAGCGATTGCCGTCATCATTGCCTATTCCATGTAATTACAAGAAATTAAAAAATTATGACAACCCAGCAAAAAACCTTTAATTTTGCCGCAGGACTTCTATGCGCCTGCATGTTTGCAAGCGGAGCCTGCGGCATCATCCTTGAATATATCCAGGCAAGCCTGGCCTCCATGATCCTTGGTAACGCTTTTGAGCAATGGGCCATGGTCATAGGCCTCATGATGTTCTGGATGGGATTCGGAAGCCTGATCCAGGCCAAAATAACAAAACCATACCTCATCCATGCCTTCATCGGCATTGAGATCATACTGGCCCTGGCAGGCGGATTTTCCCCCACCCTCACCTATCTGTCCTACGGGTATACCGGCCATTATAGTCTGGTTCTCTACTTTTTTGTCAGTCTTATCGGCATCATGATAGGACTTGAAATCCCGGTGATCATCCGGATCAATAACGATTACAGCCGGGAGCTATCCACAAATCTTGGCAGCATCCTGTCCGCCGATTACATCGGCAGTCTTGCGGGCTCCTTAATATATGTTTTCATACTCCTGCGGTATACCCCCATCACCGAAGCTGCTTTTTTAACCGCCGGCATGAATTTTTTCCTGGCCCTGGTCACCTTTATCTATTTTACCAGGAAAAAACTGATCCCCAAAAACATATTCCTCTTTTTTTTCATGGGAATCACCCTGGTTACTATTCTTTACGGATACGTAAACAACAGGCAATGGCAGGTTAAAATCGAACAACCCCTCTATGATGATCCCATTGTAGAAAGCCTGACCACCCAATACCAGCACATCGTCATAACCCACTACAAACCCTTTGATGAAACCCGCCTCTTTTTAAACGGCAACCTCCAATTATGCAGCACAGATGAAGACCGATACCACGAATCCCTGGTACATCCTGCCATGGCCCTGGCCAAGATAAAAAACCGGGTCCTTATCCTGGGAGGAGGGGACGGATGCGCCCTCAGGGAAGTCCTGAAATATAAACAAGTCAAAGAGGTGATGCTGGTGGATCTGGATCCTGCCATGACAAAATTGGCCGCCAGCCACCCCCTTTTAACCAGGATCAACCAAAATGCCTTTAAGGACGCCAGGGTCAAAACCCTATCGGGGAAAGGCATAAACCCGGGGCCGGACCGACAAATTTATATAAACATAAAAAAGAGTGGCTCCGATCAAACACCAGCAAGCAAGACACCTTCCACCCAGCACCTGGCAGATGTAAAGGTTATGAATATTGATGCAGATCTGTTTTTAGGACAGGTCCCGGGATATTGGGATGTGATCATCGTGGATATGCCTGATCCTTCCACCCCCGAACTTACCAAGCTCTATTCCCGGGAATTTTATAAAAAAATCAAACAACATCTGTCCCAACATGGAATCATGGTGGTCCAGTCCACCTCCCCATATCTTGCCAAGCAAAGCTTTTTATGCATCGGCCGGACCATTGAAAGTGCAGGATTGATGACCCTTGCCTTCCATGAAAATGTACCAAGCTTTGGCGACTGGGGGTGGTATCTGGCCTGGCATCCCGCCATACAAAAAAGCAAAATCATGGAAAAAATTGCCTCCCTGAAATTTTCGGTAGACACCAGATTTTTAACCCCGGAACTGTTCAAAAGTCAATTGGTTTTCGGCAAAGGCCTGCTTGCAACCAGGAAAAAAGAGATCAACACAATTTTATATCCGGTACTGCTTACCATTTATAATCATGAATCCTGGTTGCTGGAATAAAACAATATCATCCCAAATTATTGTCTCGCAAATTTTTTATTTTGAACATCTTTTTCAAAATTTGATCTGAAAGGATTTATATCAAGACCGCCCCTACGAGTATATCGAGCATAGACAGTTAATTTCTCACATTTACATTTTTCCATAATATCAGTAAAAATTCTCTCAACGCATTGTTCATGGAATTCATTGTGCTGTCTCAAAGAGATAACATATTTCAATAAACCTTCATGATTAATTTTAGGTCCCTTATATTTAACAAATAAACTGCCCCAGTCGGGTTGACCCGTTACCAGGCAATTGGATTTTAAAAGATCTGTATATAAACTTTCATTTGCAATATGATTTTTGTCACTTACCAGGTAATCTGGATTGAGTCCATAATCGGTTATCTGGGTATCAATATCATCGAGACAAATTCCTGAAAATTTTCCCCCGGCCAATTTACCAAACTCCCCGGGAAGCAATATTTGTATTTTTAAAGATCCTTCCAACGCCTTGGATAAATCTTTTTCTAAAATTTGCTGAACTTGCTCTTTATTTTCAAACCTGGTTTGATTAAATGAATTCAAATAGAGCTTGAATGATTTTGATTCAATAATATTAGAAGTTGTGCAAGGTATGGTAAAAATAACAATAGCCACCTTGGGTTTTCCTTTTTTATTGAGCCATGAAACCTCATATCCATTCCAGATATCAACACCGCCGAAAGGCAGTTGATTTTCATCAACACCAATTTCATCTCTTTTTCCCTTCCTTGAAATTGGGAATAATAATTTTGCATCATATTCACTGATATATTCAACTTTTTTACCCAGAGTACTCCCTTCGGGAGAATGCTGCTTTTTTGACATTTCAAGAACCTTTTATAATTATTATCAGGCCATTTAATCACCTTTTTATCATATATATCTTATACACCTTGTCAACGATGTTTTATTTACTTTTTTTCCCGGCAAAAAGCATCGACATTCTCCTTGCTGTTTGAGATTTTAAAATCAAACAACAAGGAGAATGGTTTGATTTTGAGGTTCCATCAAGGTAAGATGCATTTTAATAAAAAGTAACTTGGGAAAAATTGAGTTACAAAACAATAAATTGTTGAGTAAAATATTATTTATGATTGGTATATTTGATTCAGGTATTGGCGGGCTTACGACTGTAAAAGCTGTTATGAAAAAACTGCCCGGGTATGACATTGTATATTTTGGAGATACGGCAAGAACACCATATGGGACTAAAAGCTGTAAAACTATTATAAATTATTCCCTGGAAAACAGTAAGTTTCTTTTGGAAAATGGTGCTAAAATCATTATCATGGCTTGTAATACTGCATCCAGTGTTGCAACGCATAAAGTGGAGTCTTATTTCACAGACACTCCGGTTTTCGAGGTGATTTCACCTGCTGTTGAAAAAGCATTGGAACAATCGAAAAAACAGCAAATAGGTATAATCGGTACGAGGGGTACCATCAAAAGTAAGGTCTACGAAAAAATGATAAAAAAGCTGAATCCATCAACCAGGATCTATTCTGCACCTTGCCCCCTTCTGGTTCCCCTGGTTGAAGAGGGATGGATCAACCGGCCTGAAACAACAACAATCATTAAAAAATATCTCCATCCTCTAAAAGCCAGACAGATAGATACTCTAGTGTTAGGCTGTACACATTACCCGGTTTTAAAAGATATTATTCAACAAAAAATCGGAAAAAAAATTGCACTCATAGATTCTGCAGAAGCAGTTGCTGATAAAGTAGTTAATTATTTAAACGCAAACCCGGATCTTGATAAATGTATGAGCAAAAACGGACAAACAGATTTTTTTGTTTCGGATGTGACAGATCAATTTAAAAAAACCGCAAAATCTATTATAAAGAAAGATATTGAATTAAAACATATCGAGTTCTAACAATAATCGAAAATTTCGTGCAAATCACGATGGGATAGTATAATTGATTAATATATGGAAAATCCTTCTGTAAACCAAAATTTTATAGAGGAAACCTTTTTTTGATCTATTTTTTAAAAGCCATTCTCAGGGCAGGCTTCAGGCACAGGACCATCTCTCTTGCAATCAGCTATATGGTTTTGCTTCTGGTCTCAAGTATTTTGATCACCTTGGTTGAACCCCAGGGGACAGAACTGACCCACTTTGGTGACGCATTATGGTGGAGTATTGTCACCTCGACCACCGTGGGATACGGCGATCTATACCCGGTTTCCACCGGCGGCAGAATTGTAGCAACAATTTTGCCCATTTTCATGGGTATCGGGCTTGGAGCGGCTTTTATCACCCATATTGCATCCTATTTGATTGAAAGGAGAGATAAAAAAATGCACGGTGAAAAATTCTATAAAGGATCCAATCACATTCTTCTGGTGGGATATACCGAAGAAACCCAATGCCTGGTGGAACAGATTCAAAAAGATGAGAACTATGCAAGGCGCAATCTGGTTCTACTATCCAATATCCCCCGGCACCCTTTACCGGAACTTACGAATCTTATTTTCGTCCAGGGGCAACCGGACACTATCGGGGCCCTGACCAAGGCCAATATCGCCCAGGCTGACCAAATTATAATTCATACTGGAAGCGACGAAAAAAGCCTTTTTGCCCTGATCAACGCCCTTAGGTTAAAAAATGATACCTGTGAAGTCACGGTCCGTTGTCTTTCAAGTCAAGCCCTATATACCTTTTCCAGTATCCCCGGAAAATTTGAAACCATTATGCAGATGACGGCAGAAATGATGGTTCAAGCCATGCAGGATAAGGTTCATATTCCCCTTCAAATTCTGTTGAGAAATGAAGATGACAATGAAGAGATCTACTATGTGACAATACCGGAAATTCTTCCAAATCCGACATGGTGGAACCTGCACAATTATCTGAAAGAAAAATATGAGTACTTAAGTTTTGCCCTCAAAAAACCCGACGGCAAAGTGATGGTGAACCCACCAGGTAAAGAACCCGTTTCCAAAGGATGCGGGATCTGGCTCATTGCCCTTAACCGACCCATGAATCTGACCTGGCCTGATTAAAGGATCCAGCCCCATGGAACTTAAGAAAAAACAGAATCTGCCCAAAGATTTTACAGGTACCATCTGTTCCATAACAGGGGTCATGGTTTACAGGAGTCATAAATGGACCGACATCCAACTGACCCGGGACTATTTTGTCACCTTTCATCTCATAGATACCAATATTTTAAGTATCAAACCTAAAGGAATCATAAGCTACGAGGGTGCCATGGAACTTTTCAGGCACTATGACCAATTTCTAAAGGCCGCAGGTCTTGCCAGGCGCCCGTTTATTGCGATTTCCGACTATAGCCGGATCACCAATATCCCCTCCCAAAAAGCCCGAATTGCAGTAACAACGCGGATAGCTGAAAAGATAAAACAAGGATACCTGAAAGGACATCTTATCTACAATGTGCCCAAACACATCAAATGGATGTACAATATTGGCAGACACCTGAAAAGACCAGGAGCTCCCACGGAAGCCGTGAACAGCTACGCCGCAGCCGTAGCAAGGGCTTTGCAAATCCAGGCAGGAAAATTAAAACCTTCCCTTTTCCGGCAATTATTTAACAAATTATCTTTAAAAAACAGATCCCGGGTCCAGTCACAGGAGATGCTGTCTTATATCGGTTCAATCAACTGGGATGAAGAGGGGATTCCCATTGAAAGTATTCCGGATTCCCATCCCTATAAAGTTGTTTTTGATGCCCTTGCCATTCTGAAAACAGATATTGACCAGACCTTTAAAGAACGCAATAAAATTGAAAAAATATATAAGAGTCTGTTTAATCATATTGCAGATCCCATCATGGTATTTGATCAGGAAGATCTTAATATTGTTGACTGCAACCTGGCATTCCTAAACACCTATGGATATACCAAGAATGAACTCAAAACCATGACCCCCCACGCTTTGCACCCGGACAAAGATTTAGACAAAATCATTCAAAACATTCATAATACAAAAAAAACCCAGGCCAATCGCTATAACCATATCACAAGGGATGGCAAATCGATCAGTGTGGAAATCAGGACTGATAAAACAGAATACCATGGACGAGCTGCATGGATCAGCAATATCCGGGATATTACCCAGCGCAAATATGCCGAAGCAAATTTAAGGAGAAGCGAAGAAAAATACCGGGGAATAATTGAAAACATGCAGGATGTTTTTTACAGAACCGATATAAACCAAAATCTCACCATGATAAGTCCATCGGGAATACGTCTTCTTGGATATGACTCCGATGATCTGCTCTTGAAACATAAGATCGGAACACTTTTCTATAGAAACAGTCCCCAATATACCCAATTTATAAAAACTCTGACACAAAAAGGTCAGGTCAGCAATTTTGAACTGGAACTTTTCACCTGGGACGGCAATATTATTCCCATAATATCCAGCAGTAAATTTTATACGGATTCCCGGGGCAATATCCTTGGCATCGAGGGCACCATTACCGACATCAAAGAACGCAAAGAAGCGGAAAAACAGCTCCAGGATGCCAAGGCATGGGCTGAATCGGCCACAAAATCAAAAAGTGATTTTTTGGCTAATATGAGCCATGAGATCCGCACCCCCATGAATGGCATCATAGGCATGGTGGAACTTATCCTGGACACCCCCCTGGATGATAACCAGAAAGGTCTTGTCAAAACCATCGATACGGAAGCCAGTTCACTGCTGGACATCATCAACACCATCCTGGATTTTTCAAAAATTGAAGCTGGAAAAATGGAATTGGAACAAAAGGGCTTCAATCTCAGATTTTTGTTTGAAGACCTGGCCACAAGCTTTACCATAATCGCCCGAAAAAAAGGGATAAAATTCATTTGTACTCTACCCACTGATACACCGGAACGTTTGATAGGAGACCCAGGACGTCTGCGCCAGATTCTCACGAACCTTATCAGCAATGCCATTAAATTCACCCCTAGAGGGAAAATATCTGTCTGGGCGGAAACCATCAAACAAAGCCGGGAACTAATAGAACTCAGATTCAATGTAAAAGACACCGGCATCGGTATTCCAGAAGAAAAGCAAAGCACCATATTCGAAGGTTTTGCCCAGGCAGACGGGTCAACTACCCGGAAATATGGAGGCACAGGCCTCGGTACGACTATTTCAAAACAACTGGTCAAGATGATGGGTGGAAAGATCGGATTGGTCAGCAAACCGGCTGCCGGATCTACCTTCTGGTTTACAGCTTGCTTCCAACCGGATCTGATACCCACCACCCAGGCATCCCAGCCGGTTCCAGACATAAAACCAAAAGGGGAAAAACTACAAATTCTAGTGGCCGAAGACTATCCCACCAACCAACAGGTGGTAATCAAACACTTAACCAGCCAGGGATTCCAGGTCAGCCTGGCAGTCGATGGGCTGCAAGCCGTTAAGCTGTTCAAAGACCGACCATTCCATATGGTCCTCATGGATATTCAAATGCCGATAATGGACGGCTATGAAGCCACCCACCTCATCCGGGAGCATGAAAAAAAACTGGCCGCAACCTTTGCCCGGAACAATCCGGGTCAAGAACATAAGATCCATAGAACTCCCATTATTGCCATGACCGCCCATGCCATAAAAGGCTACCGGGAGAAATGCCTGGCAGCAGATTTAGACAATTTTATGACCAAACCCCTGAAGAAAAAAGATCTGCTCGCCATGGTCTACTCCTACACTGCTGAAAACCTTAAGACCGTCATTGCCCTGGAATCCAAAGAATCATCTTCCTCTAAAAGAAACATTTTATCTGCCCGGGAGCCTGACAATCCCATTAATCTTGAAAAAGCCCTGGAAGAATTTGAAGATGACAAAACCTTTTTTCTTGAAGTCCTGGCAGAATTTATAACAACGGTCGATGGGCAGATTTCAACCATGATGACGGCTGAAAAGAAAAAAGATTTTCAAACCATTCAAAAACAAGCCCATTCAATCCAGGGAGGTGCAGCTAACCTGGGAGCAACGGATCTATCCAAGACAGCCAGGTCCATTGAAAAAATAAGTAGATTCAAACAACAACACCTGACAAAAGAACTGGAGAACCTGAAAAAAGAATTGTCCAGGGTTAAAAAATTTGCTCAACAAATATAAATCACCGCCTCTTAACTATTCAGCCCCCAGCTTTCCATTTGATCGGTGATGATTATAAAAAAGCAAAAAAGCCAGAGTGCCTGTTATCATGATAAACATACCCCAGGGGAAGGCAAATTTAAGGCTGAAAAAATCCATGGCAAATCCGGCAATAAGGGAGCCTGTAAGCATACCCAAAGACTGGGCAACGGTCATCAAGGACATCACAGACCCCATGGCCTTTTTTGCATCTCCCTTGACCAGGGCCATGGCTGTGATGGCCGGCATTGCAATGCCGCCACCAATGCCAAAAATGGTTACGGCAACCAGCAGGTCAAAAAAAGAACCGGCAAAAAAAGGCAATAATATACCCAGACTTGAAAACGCCCCGCCCAGAAGCACCATGATTTTCTTGTTCAACCGGTCGGCGGCATATCCCATGGGCACCTGGAGAATACCTGACACAAAAACACCCAGCATTACCAACAGGCCGATCTTGGAACCGGAAAGACCAAAGGTCTTATCGGCAAACAAAGGAAGAAAACACCAGATAATCCCGATGCAGGCGGAATAGCTATACCGGAATGATATTAGAGCACCCAATTCCCAATCCTTGATTAGCAGGGCCAAGGGAACCTGTATCCTGTTTTTTAAACGAATAGTTTCCATGGACAAAGGCGGCAGAAAAACAAAACATAAGATCAGGCCACAGAAAGATAAAAGCCCCATGCAGACAAAGGCGGCATCCATGGACATCAAATCATGGATGCTCCCGCCCATCAACGGCCCCAAACTAAGACTCAGAAACATGGATAAATTAAACAACCCCATGGAGTATCCCTCGGACCCTTCCAAGGTGATCTCCCCCACATAGGCCTGGACCACTGGCATAACCATGGCTGACCCTGCCCCCTGGATAAAGCGGATAAAAATCAAACCATCCACCGTGGTGGAATAAACAAAAGCAAAAGAGACAAGAACGTAAATGACAAGCCCCCCCAGGATAAACGGTTTTCTACCCTTCCTATCGGAAAGCTTACCAAAAAGGGGCAATAAAAAAGTTCTTGAGAGAGAAAATGAAGCAAATATCATGGTCACATAAAGCCCAGGGGCCCCAAGATCATTGGCATATATCGGCAATAGAGGCACCACGATTCCAACCCCGGTCACCGTGGCAAACACAAGAAAAAACAGGGTCAGAAAGATCCCTTTATGATCCGAAGGAATAATCCGGTTTCCATTCCGAAAAAGTCTTGTAACAAGTTGGGCCACAGGCTCTTTTATGGCGTAAAATAGATCCATGGATACAAACCGCCCCCTCTCTAATCCAGACATTCTTTTATCTGGTCCAGGAAGCGACTCCGGGTGGCAAACTCTCCTTTCCTATATTTTGAGTGGGTGAGATATAAAAAGCGTTCCGCCCGGGTCATGGCCACATACATGAGACGGCGCTCTTCATAAATGGCCTGATCTCCATCATCAATGGACCGCCAATGTGGAAAAAGGCGCTCCTCACATCCCACAATAAAAACGGTATCAAATTCCAGCCCCTTGGCGGAATGGATGGTCAAAAGAGCTATCTCTTTTGAATTTTGTTCATCCTCATCCTTTTTATCTTCCCGGATCAAAGCAGATTCTTCAAGGTATTCCAGCAAATCTTTTTTAGATCTGGCCGTATATATGAGTTGTTCGATATTCTCTTTTTTTGAAATAAATTCCGTATTCGTCTTTACCTTTTTTTCCAGATATTCATAATATCCGGTGCGGTCAATAACGGTTTCTATAGCTGCAGCCGGAGCCTGGGACTGGATCACATCCAAAATTTCCAGGAAAGAGGAAAGATTTTCATGGACCTTTTTTGTAAGCACCCGGTCCTGAACCATAATCCGTGCCGCATCCTGGAGGCTTGTTCCTTGTGTTCGCATGGCAGCTATTTTTTTAACCATGGAGGGACCAATACCTCTTTTAGGGGTATTAACCACCCGTTCAAAGGAAAGGTCATCATTGGGAAAATAGGCGGCACTTAAATAGGAATTAATATCCAAGATTTCCATACGCTCAAAAAAGCCCTGGGATCCCATCATGCGGTAGGGCACCCGAAAGGCCCGAAAGATTCTTTCAAAAGGTAAAGAACAAAATTTTGTCCGGTAGATCACGGCCATTTTATCAAAGGGGATCCCCTGGCCACCACGATTCATGGCCTTCACCCTTTTGGCCACCCATTCAGCTTCGTGGCCATCGGACATGAAATTATGAATTTCAACCACGCCACCCTTTTTTTTGGAAAAACATTTTTTTTCCATTTTATCCGGGTTATAATCGATCACATCATTGGCGATCTGGACAATTTCATTGGCGGATCTATAATTTTCTTCCAGCCTGAATATTTTTGAATCCTTATATTTATCCGGGAACTGTAAAAAATGGTTGATATTACTGCCCCGAAATCCGTAAACCGACTGCCAGTCATCCCCCACACAAAACAGATTGCGGTGTTCTCCCAAAAGCAGGTTGGTCAAATCCTCCTGAAGATTATTGGTATCTTGATATTCATCCACCAAAAGATAGGTAAAATACTGCTTATACCAGGTACGAACTGCTTCATGATCCCGGAGAAGATCCCGTGTTTTTAATAAAATATTGTCAAAATCCACACTATTCATCTCCTTGAGACGTTCCTCAAACTGGAAATAAATATCTTCGAACCTGATATTGAAAAAACCCGGATTTAAATCAAAATATGTTTGGGGATCACCGGAGTTTTTTGCCCTGGAGATGGAAGATAAAATCCGATTGGCATATTTTTTTTCAATATTGTTCTTCACACATAGCTCTTTGACAAGCTTGTCCTGCTGGTACACGGTAAAAACCTGAACAGGTGGAGTATATCCCATGAGCTCACAATGTTTTTTTAAAATCATGAGACAGGCTGAGTGATAGGTACGAACCCATTGAAAACTACTCTGGGACAACCCTGTCATCTCAATAAGACGGGCTTTCATCTCTTGGGCGGCCTTATTGGTGAAGGTGATGGCCAATATACGTTTAGGATCATGGCCCATGGCTGTCAGGTGTGAAAATTTAGCCGTCAGGGTCCGGGTCTTACCGGATCCTGCTCCGGCAACAACCAGGGCCGGGGAACCTATATGATCAACGGCATTTTGCTGCTGTAACGATAACTGCATATAAACAAAAAATTAACCGGACAAATACCCCGGGGGGACAAGCCCCTGGGGTTTAACCGCTTTAATTTATCTCCTCAATTTATTTAGATATTAATTTTAGCTATTATTTGCTCCAGGGTGGACTCAATTTCCCGGCGGATCTCATCCAGGCGTTTTTGGGTCAACGATTCAAAACGTAACACCAGGGCCGGCTGGGTATTGGATGCCCTGACAAGGCCCCACCCATCTTCGTACACAGCACGAAGTCCATCAATATCAATCACTTCCTGGCCTGGTTTTGCCTTGTAATGGGCCACAATTTTGTCCACCACATCAAATTTAATAGCGTCGGAACACTCCATTCTGATTTCCGGGGTGGTAAAGGTCCGGGGAAGATCCTGGAGCAATTCATCCACATCTTTACCCGTATCCGCCATAATTTCCAAAAGACGACAGGTGGCATAGAGAGCATCATCAAACCCGAAATACCGGTCCTTGAAAAACATGTGACCACTCATTTCTCCAGCAAGCTCCGCCTTTGTCTCTTTCATTTTTTTCTTAATCAATGAATGACCGGTACGCCACATAACGGCATTTCCACCGTGCTTTCGAATATCATCATACATGACCATGGAACATTTTACTTCCGATATAAAAGTCGCCCCTGGTTTTCTTTTAAGAATTTCCCTGGCATAGATCACCATGAGCTGATCCCCATAGATCATATTCCCATTTTTGTCCACCACCCCAATGCGATCGGCATCCCCATCATAACCGACCCCAAGGTCCAGACCTTTTTTTTGTACAAGTTCGATAAGTTCTCCAAGGTTTTTTTTCTGGGTAGGGTCTGCCTCATGATTGGGAAAAGAACCGTCCAGGTCACAAAAAATATCATGAACCTCGCATCCCAGTTCTTTTAACACCGGCACTGCGGTAATTCCGCCGGTACCATTACCGGCATCGATACCGATCCTGATTTTTTTATTCAGGGTGATATTTTCCACCAGACATGCCCGATAAGGCGTAATAACATCGGCTTGGGTTTTTTGCCCCTCTCCCAGGACATAGGCCTTTTGTTCAATAATCCCCAGAAGATTCTGGAGTCCCTGGCTGTGGATAGAATTTAACCCGTCCATCAACTTAAACCCGTTGTATTCCGGAGGATTGTGACTGGCAGTCACCATGGCCCCGCCATCCAATCCCAGGTGGTGGATGGAAAAATAAAGCACAGGGGTGGGACAAACACCGATATCCACCACATCACAACCCGTAGAAACAATACCCTGGATAAACACTTGGGAAAACCGGTCTGAAGTGATCCTGCAATCTCTTCCAACGGATACTCTTTTTTTGCCCTGTTCAATTAATAATGTACCATAGGCTTTTCCAATATCAATGACATCCTGTTCATCAAGATCTTCGCCTGCAATCCCTCTAATGTCATATTCCCTGAAAATTTCAGGATTCATAGACCCCTCCTTTAAATTAATTTTGATAAAAGTACCAGCACACCTACCAGCCAGCAATAGGGGGCAAACAGATGAAATTTGCCCTGGTGGACCAATTTTAACAATAATTTCAGGGCAATCAATCCAATAAAAAATGAAGTGATTGTTCCATAAATAATAGCAGGATCAATGGTCATACCTGTTTTTATAACATCATTCACACTAAGTATCTGGGCACCGAGAATGGCCGGAACCGATAAAAGAAAAGAAAATTTAGCAGCCCTATCCCTGTCCAGCCCGGCAAACATCCCGGCTACAATGGTACTCCCAGAGCGGGAAATACCGGGAATGACGGCAAATCCCTGGACAATTCCGATAAAGATAGCCCGCCTGGTGTCAAGTTTGCCCCCCGATACTTCATTATTATAATACCGTCTGGAAGACCACAAAATAGTACCGGTGAGTATCAGCATACAGCCCACCAAAGTCTTAGAGGTAAACAACACATCCTCAAAATTTTTCAGCACAAGACCCAGCAACGCCGTGGGCACGGAACCAACAATGATGAATACTGCCAGTTTCAAGTTTTCATCTGTCTTGAAAAGATGAACAAAAGGCTTACGACCTGCAACCTTTGCCGCAACCCGAAAAACCGATGCAAATATCAATTTAATATCGGCAAAATAAACCACCAGAACGGCCAGCAAAGTGCCCATGTGAACGCTGACATCAAATATCATTCCAACTTGAGTAATTTTAAAATAAATTTGTCCCAGTACCAGATGCCCTGAACTGCTCACCGGCAAAAATTCGGTCAATCCCTGGAGAATGCCCAGAATGATTCCCTGATATATTTCCATACTTTATTCAAGTTGCTTTATTTTTTAAAGGTCTGCATAATTCTAAATATTAATCCCTAGACAATCAAGCAATCGTATATAATTCCTGCTCTTAAATTGCAAGATTTTAAAAAAAAGACTTAAACTTAAAAACAATAAAATTTACTACAATTTTAAACATGCCACCCACAAGCATTACAACATGATCTTCAAAAATATTGTGAGACCAGAACAAATCAAAGGTTTAAGCCCTCAACCCCAGAAAAAATCCTCGAATTTGCGTTGTGGGGTCTACAAAAAAATAGATGGTGGATTTGGAGCATAAAAAATTATTGACTTAATTTCTATTTTCTGCAACACTTAGTTTCATATTCACGTAAAATCTCTATCTCATATTTCAAACGCATCCCCGTACTGCAAGGATTTCTGTATTCTTCGATCATCCATTTTATTTATTTAAAGCAAGGAGGAGAAACACATGAAGAAACGATTTTTAGTGCAAAGTTTATTATCTGTGATTGTATTCCTTTTTTTAATGGGATGTGCAGCCAAACACCCACCAAAACTCCCCCCATTTTCAGCTACACAATTTGACACAAGAATGTACAACTTGAAAGTGGATAGTTTCCTTATCTTGTTTGACGCCTCCAGTTCAATGAGACACGATTTCAAAGATACACCAAAATTTGTCATAGCAAAAGCCATTGCAGAACGCATGAATATGACCATCCCGGAAATGGGACAGACTGGCGGATTAAGGTGTTTCGGCCATGCCGAAGAGGGCTCCGACAGCCACACGGAACTTTATTATGGCATGACAAGATATACAACCAGGGGCATGATGGGTGGTTTAAAACACCTGGCTTCGCCCGGCGGCACAAGCCCCCTGGGCGAAGCCATGGACGCCGCACAACTTGATCTTCACAAAACAGGAGGCCACAAGGCCGTAATTATCATCACTGACGGCCAGGACATGGAAAAAACCCTTGCCCAGGCCCAGGCCTTGAAAGATAAATTTGGATCTAATATCTGCTTTTATCCCATCCAGGTGGGTGACCCCATCCCGATACCTGGCTGCCCCAGGGAGAGAACATTTCTCCAGCAAATCGCCGATATTGGTGACCACAGCGACCACGGTTTTTTAGTCACAGCCGATGAAGTTCTCACCAGCGCGGGAATGGCTTCTTTTGTGGAAAAAGTATTTCTTGAAAAAAAAGACACCGACGCTGACGGCGTCCATAATATCACAGATAAGTGTCCGGAAAGTCCTGAAAATATCAGAGTTAATGATTCCGGCTGCTGGACCCTTAACGAACTATTATTCAAGTTTAATAAAACCATTATTAACCCGATAGCCTATCCCAAACTTGATGAAGTAGCTAGGCACATGAAAAATAACCCAAGGATGCGTGTCGAAATCCAAGGCCATACCGATAATATTGGAAGCGAAGCCTATAACATGAATTTATCCCTGAGAAGAGCCAATGCCGTAGCCAATTATCTGGTAAGAAAAGGGGTTTCAAGAACCAGAATGGTTACGACTGGTTTTGGATTCAAATCACCGGTAGCCCTTAACAGCACAAGCTTTGGACGCGCCTTGAACAGACGGGTTGATATACGTCCCTATTAATCTTATTAATCTTTAAAAACACTGTCCGGGAAGATTCCTCTTCCCGGACAAAGATCTAACCTCCCTTTTTTATACAGCTAATTTGATATTATTGTGATATAAGACACGATATTATGAAACTGTTTTGGAAAATATCACGCCATTTGTATTTATTATGTTTTATAGTGAGCTGTCTTTGTATGACTTCCTGCGGGATAGTTGAAGCCACCTATATGGTTACCAAGGGAGCTGTCACAACCACCTATAAGGTGACAAAATTTGCCGGAAAAACAGTTTATACAGTGGGAAAATTTACCTACAAGGAGGTGATGGCACCTAAGACATGGCCCATGACACAAAAAGATATCGAGTCCATAGACGGCCTGTCGCCCCAGGAAGCGATCAAGAAAGGTAAAGTAAAAATGTCGCCCTATGTTGTCAAAGGCCATCGCTATGTTCCCATGGACCTGGAAAAAGCTAAAACCTATCGCCAAAAGGGGCTGGCATCCTGGTATGGATTTGAAACCTACCACCAGAAAGACGGCCACATGACAGCAAACGGCGAAGCATTTGATCCAAACGGTCTGAATGCCGCCCACAAATATCTGCCGCTTCCCACCTTTGTGCGGGTTAAGAACCTGGAAAATAATCGGCAGATCATCGTACGGGTCAATGATCGTGGTCCCTTCATCAGCGGTCGGATCATCGATCTCAGTGCAGGTGCCGCCCGGAAGCTGGGATTTTATAAAAAGGGAACCGCCCGGGTCCTGGTGGAAACGGTCAATCTCAAGGCAAATAAGACCTAGTGGATGCTCAATAGAGGATCTGCCCTGTTTTTTCCACACCATATCCGCCAAGGGCCAAAACCCTGTTTTTAAACCCATCTGTACCAATGGTATCCAAAAGAACCTGAACCTTTTGGGACTCAAAAAATCGTTCCGGAATGATCAAGTCATAGGACTCGGTGATGATGGGTATGAAATCAAGACCAAGGGCACCGGCGGCAGCTTTTATTCCCAGGCCTGCCTGGGCTCTGCCGGAAAGCACGGCAACGGCCACCGACATATGGGTGTACTCATCATTTTCATACCCGGAAATATCCCGGGGATCGATACCCAATTGCTTGAGTTTATAGTCAAATAAAATCCTTGTACCCGATCCTGACTGACGATTTATAAAGGTAAATTTACCTGCTTTCAGATCTTCAATGGACTGAATATTCCAGGGATTGCCCTTGGAAACCATCAGACCCTGCTCCCGCATGACCAGATTAACAATCCGAACCCCTTGGTCCGGCAGATATTTTTTAACATATGAAATGTTATAACTACCGTCAATGGGATCCAACAGGTGGGCACCAGCCATATGGCACCCCCCTTTTTTAATGGCCATCAATCCCCCCATACTACCCACATGGCTGGATGAAATACCGACATCATAATTTGCCAGCCGGATCTGATCTCCCAAAAGATCCAAGGTATTATCGTGGGAACCGATTATGACCAGGGTATTTTTAATAGCCGACAAAGGACGCAGCAAATGGGCTTGAACTTTCTGTTTTTCAGCAATGCCCTCGATATGCCGGGGAATCCTGATCACCCCGTCCGCCTCGGTAAGGGTGGTGATACTACCAGATCCACGGGGAAGCTGGGAAGATATTAACTGACCATCCACAGAACCGATTTTGACCCTTAAGAACTCTTCCTGACCCAACTTGGAGGCAATTTTCCTGGCGGGAGTCACCAGGGTTGTCGGAAGGGTCTTTTCCGGTAACTGCTGCATATGAAGCAGCAGGGGCCCTGCAAACTGTTCAAAAGCCACGATGGCAGCCACTGGATATCCCGGAATTCCAAATACCGGCACCTTACCTATCTTTCCAAACAGGGTAGGTTTTCCCGGCATCATGGTCACCCCATGGACATATACCTCACCAAGGGAAGAGATGACCGGCTTTGCGAAATCTTCTGACCCCGCAGAGGATCCTCCAATAATACAAACCATATCACAATGCCCCAGGGCAGCCTTTTCCACCGCATTTTTCATGGAGGCAAGATCATCTTTAAGCATGGGATGAATATCAAAAACAGCTCCATGATCCCGGCAAAGGCTGCCCAAAACCACGGAATTTGATTCCACCACCTCCCCTGGTTCCATCTGGTCCAGCCGGATATCCTGCCATTGCTTAAGCTCGGAACCCGTGGGAATAATCATCACCCTGGGCTGTTTATACACAGCCACCTGGAAGATACCACCGGAAAGCAAAGCACCAAGGGTGTAAGAATCGATCTTGTGCCCCCGGGCAAATAAAAGTTTGCTGGCCACAATATCCTCTCCCATTTTTCTAACATGCTGCCAGGGAAAAACAGGTGCTTCAATTTCAACGACACCAGCAGTAAGGATATTCAAATGCTCAATCATGATAACGGCATTGGTACCCTCCGGCATGACATGACCGGTATTAACCCAGAAGGCATTTTCTGTCGGAACAAGTGTTTTGGGAGCTGAAGGGTCTGCCCCAAAGGTAATTTGAGCATCCACGGCAATTCCATCCATGGCAGCAGCATGGAAATTAGGAGAAGAAATGGCTGCCACGGCCGGTTTTGCCAGAACCCGGTTCTTTGAATCCACCACATCAATGGTTTCAATTTCAGTAATATAGGCTTTAAAATGATCAAAAAGACATGCCTTTGCCTCTTCAATACTCTTCATATCCAGATATACATTTCTCTTTGAGTTCATCGGTTCCGCTCTTTGCAATGTTGTAAAATATTGAAATATAATCTGCCTGGAACCAGGTCCGGTATTTTACAGGAGAATAATATCAACCAAAGCCTCTTTTTCCAGACCTTCCACATGCTCCCCTATTTCAAGAAGACCATCTGCATGGATCATGGTCCTGATCAATCCTGATTTTCCTAGAACCGGCCTGGCCAGCAGGCTGCCTTGGTCATTTTCAAGTATCACCCTGACAAAATCACGTCTGCCCGGAGCCGATGCAAGATTCCGGGTCAATTTTGCCGGAACCCGGATTTGCCGGACCGACTTTTTATATCCCTGGAGTTTTTGCAAAAAGGGTATCACAATAATTTTTACGACCACCATGGCCGAGACCACCTGACCGGGAAGCCCCCATACCGGTTTATTAGAGCTTTTTGCAAGGATGGTAGGTTTACCGGGACTCACCGACATACCCTGGACCAGAATTTGAGTATCGGGCAAAGATGCCAGGACATCCACGGTATAGTCCCGTGTTCCCACGGAACTGCCCCCGGATATCAATACCATATCACATTCATCAACGGCTTTTTCACAGGCTTTTTTAAGGGCTGAGGGGTCATCGTCGATGATCCCATACAATACCGGCAGGCCATGGGCTTCTTCTATCAACCCTGCCAGTGTATAGGAATTTATATCTCGAATTTGCCCGGGAACAGGTTCCTGGGTAATGGGAATAATTTCATCACCTGTGGAGATGATCCCCACCTTTGGTACTTTATAAGCCATAAGTTCTGAAAACCCGAGACCTGCAGCAAGACCTGCTTCCTGGGGCCGGATAAAGGTCCCCCGGGTAAGCACAGTCTGATCCATTGCAAAATCCTCAAAGGCCTCGATCACATGCTGGAGGGGAGCCACACTCTTGTAGACTTCCACAGATTCACCATCCACAAGGTCTGTATGCTCCACCATAACCACGCTGTCCGCACCTTTGGGTAACATACCGCCGGTAGATATATGAGCAGCCTGGCCAGGTTTCAAAACAAATCCTGGCACCCGGCCCATGGAGATGGTCCCGGCAAGTTCAAGCCATGCTGGGCTGGATTCCGAGGCTCCATAGGTGGATACGGCATGGACCGCATAACCGTCCATGGTAGCCCGCCTGAACCCGGGCATATCTGTCTTTGCGATCAGATCCTCTGCCAAAACTCTGGAACAGGCCCCCCCGATATCAATGGTTTGCGTACCCACAACGGAAAATTGTTCCACCAGGGAAAAGACCTCTTCAAGGGTTTTTACATTGAAAAAATGGTTCACTTTAATGCTTCTTTCATCCGTTCCATGGCCAGGGACACATTTTCCAGACTATTAAAGGCTGAGATCCTTATATATTGATTTCCGCACATGCCAAACCCGCCACCGGGTGTACAAACCACAGATGCCTTGTTGAGCAGAAGATCGAAAAAATCCCAGGAATCCCGGCCATTACCATCCACCCATATATAGGGAGAATTTTCACCACCCACATAATCAAATCCAAGGTCAGCTATGGTTTTGCGGATAATATCCGCATTATTCATATAATAATTTATCAACTCCTTGACCTGGACCTGTCCTTCTTTCGAATATACCGCCTCGGTGGCTTTTTGAACAGGATAGGAAACCCCGTTAAATTTTGTACCCTGACGGCGGCGCCACAGACTATGGAGACAAATTTTCTCTCCGGTTGAAGAAAAGACTGAGCAGGCTTTGGGCACCACAGTAAACCCACACCGGGTTCCGGTAAACCCCGCGGTCTTGGAAAAACTTCTAAATTCAACCGCTACCTCCCTGGCACCTTCAATTTCATAAATACTCCGGGGCAGGGTTTCATCCCGGATGAAGGCTTCATAGGCTGCATCAAAAAGGATAAGAGCCTTGTTCTTTTTTGCATAATCCACCCAGACTTTCAGTTCAGACTTAGTGACCGTGGAACCTGTGGGATTATTAGGAAAACATAAATAGATCAGATCCACCTTTTCTCCGGGCAATTCCGGCAAAAAACCATTTTCTTTGAGGCAATCCATATACACAATATTCTGGTATCTGCCATTTTTAAACTCCCCGGTTCTGCCGGCCATGACATTGGTATCCAGATACACCGGATAAACCGGGTCCGGGATAGCAATTTTGATATCCTTTGCAAACAATTCCTGGAAATTTGCGGTATCACATTTAGCACCGTCACTGACAAAAATCTCATCGGCTGAGATATCAGCTCCCCGGGCCTGAAAATCATGGGCAGCAATAGCCTCTCTTAAAAATGCATACCCCTGCTCCGGGCCATAGCCCCGGAAGGTGGCATCCACCGCCATTTCATCCACCCCCTGGTGGAACCCCTTCACCACGGCCTGGGGCAACGCCCGGGTCACATCTCCTATCCCCAGCCGGATGACGTGGTTATCCGGATTTTTTTGTTCAAACTCATTCACCCGCTTTGCAATATCTGAAAACAGATAAGATGCCTGTAATTTATTGTAGTTCTCATTTGCTCGAATCATGATTTTTTTCCTTTTCTCTTCCTTCCATATATCAACATAAAATATACACTGGCAGCTAACTTTTAGCCAAACAAGACAAATATGTCAATTCCATGTTTATTTTTCAATTATAGAAAAATACAAAAAAATATAGATGGTGGCTGACCGCCAACTTAGATGGGTGTGGCAATGTTTTTAATATATCGCGGCAGAATTCTATACACTTCCTTAGGAGTTTTCACACTTCGCTCCATGTCTATTTTCAAAAGCTCATCCAGCCCCGGCCTTCCAAGATCAATGGGGTCAGGCTTTGCCCCCAGAGTATTTTTTTTATCATCGGTAAAGGTAATTACCAGGGGCCCGTTACTTTCAAGAACATAGGCCATCTGACCATTTTTCAAGTACACGATACTGCCCGGAGGATATAGCCCTACACTTTTCACAAAAGCGCGGAGGACAAATTGCAACATGGGGTCCTTCTTAACGTATTTACGAAACAATTGAGTAACGGCTCCCACCTGATTCAAGGCATCATTGTAACTTCTTTTTGATGTCATGGCATCATAGATATCTGCAAGTTTGCAAATCCTGACATAAAGAGGTATATCCGAGCTGGCCTTATCCAGGGGATAACACCCTTCTTCATTTTCAAACAACGGGGCATGATGATACCGAACAATATTGTTTAAAACACAACTTCTAATCCCATTGGCTTCCAAAACCCTTGCACCATAATCAAAAGAATGGCGCTTCATGATTTCGAACTCCTTATCGGTGAGGCGGGATGTTTTATTTAAAAGAGTTTCAGGAACCATTGCCTTTCCAATATCATATAAAAAAAACCCCAGAGAGATCTCATTAAGGTCTTCTCCATAATAATAGACAAAAGAAGCTGAGTGCGCCTCATCACCTCCCCAACCCCCTCCGGAAATATCAGCTTTATTTTCCGATAAAAAGTTATCTATGGTATGGGAAAAATGGGTATTAAACCGATGTAACACTGCTGTGGCAAGGGCACACACATTGGTGGAATGCCTATATAGATAGTCATCATAGAAAAAAATTTCCCGATTTAAATATGGAAAGGGGTGATCTGCAGCCACTGAAAAATCCACAAGCTTAGACACTCTGGATTCAACCTCCTGAACATCAAATTGCCCCTGGGTCTCCCGAACCTGTTGAAATGCTTTTTGCAGACATTTTTTTGCTGCATCATATTGTTGGACTGCCTCTTTTTTTATCGTCTGAATTTCCAACAACCTTTTTTCAATATCGCTGTCAGTCCTATAATCAGACACTAAAGCCGGCGCATTTGATTTTTTCAAAGTCAAAGGAGGAACAAACTCGATCTGCCCATCCGAACCAACCCGGATCAGATTGCCCTTGCCATCCCAAAGTCCTCCATCTGCATGTGAATTGACCGGAACAGACAATACTCCATTTTGTTGAAGAATGTGCAAGGGCTTAATTTTATCCACAACAATATTTTTTTCAAGCAGCAATATTCCCTTCTCATTGTAAACATCCACACCGGTTTTTACTTTACCACCGGCCTTTACAATCTCAATAAGATTTTCAATGGAAAACATTGCTTCTATCATCAGGTCTCCCGGCGAAGCTGCCAAACAGCAATTGCAAGTGCTTTAAATTCTGCAACTGACAAGGTTTCCGCTCGACGCTCCGGTGCTATGGATGCAAGGATCAATGCCCTTACCACATCGGGCTTTTCAAGCCCAAGTTCACCGCCAACCATCGAATTTTTCAAGGATTTTCGTCGTTTTGAAAAAGCCGACTTTATCACATCAAAGAGCAAATCCTCCATGGGTGGTGACATGTCTGCCGAATCCAGAAAATCAAATCTCAATACAGTCGAATCAACATCCGGTTTTGGAAAAAAAGAGCTGGGCTTGATATCAGCAACAAACCCGACCTTTGCCGCATATTGCACCACGGCGGATAATCTTGAATAATCCCGGCCACCAGGGGATGCGATTATCCGTGTAGCAAGCTCTTTTTGAAACATTAGAAAAGCCTTTTCAATACTGGACCTTTCTTTTACAAGGCGAAATAAAATCTGAGATGATATATTATAGGGAAGATTTCCCACGACTACAAGTTTTTTATCCCCGGCGATTTCTTTAAAATCTGTTTTCATTATATTCTGGTTAATCACCGTGACATTATCAATTGCCTCTTGTTCAAGTTCTTCCTTTAAAAGGGGAACCATGCGTCTATCCAGTTCAACGGCAATAACACGCCCGGCTTTTCGGGCAAGGGGAATAGTCAAGGCACCCAGACCAGGACCTATTTCCAGTACTATTGTATCCCCGGATATTCCGGTACGATCAACAATTCTTTGTGCAGTTCCCGGATCGGATAAAAAATTTTGTCCCATTTCCTTACCCGCATATAATTTTTCTTTTTTCAACAATTGTCCCGGATGTGTCATATAACCTACCTGTTCGCTTCCTATGTTTAACTACACAAGGCTTGATTGAGTCTGGAGTGATGCCAAATGCGCCACCATAACCATGACCTAAATATATATTACTTTCTTAATTTCCAAACAAAATTACTACTTGACTTTCTTTGCGTCTCCAAGTAATTTCTATGTATATATATACTTCAATGAATAATAAGATTCAATAACCAATACGAACCGAAGCACACAACTTATTGCTTGATCTATAAACATTCCCGTCCGCCTGGGCAACTCTTATCCCATGGCAGGGTATCGAATGCTTATATTATGACCCATAAATTAACCCTTTTTTCAGGAGATGTATCATGACAGAAAACACTGAACTTGGAACCAATTGGGATAGTTTTGTCAAAATGCTATTACACCGGCTGGATATTCCAACAAAGACAGACATAAACATTTTACATAACAGACTTGACAAGCTTGAACAATTAATCTATCAAAAACAGTCCGGGGCCAAAAAGAATACCCGACGACGGACTACCAAACAAAAAAGTGCCTCATCAATTGTCCTGGATGTCATTGCAAATCACCCAAAAGGAACCGATTTCAAGACTATCAAAGCGGCGACCGGATTTGACGAGAAAAAACTGAGAAATATTATCTTCAGACTGGATAAAATAAAAAAGATTCAACGGGTTAACCGAGGGATCTATAAAAAAATATAATTGAAAAGAACATACATGGAACATCATTCATTCAGGGAAGGCCAGAAGATCGACGGATACATTATCAATCGAATTTGTCCACTGCCCACCATTGACTCACAGCTCATTGAACTGACTCACCAAGAGACTAAAGCCAGACATATTCATATTGCCAACAAGGATTCAGAAAATACCTTTGGTGTATTTTTCAGAACCGTCCCTAAAAATTCATCGGGGGTGGCCCATATCCTTGAACACACTGTTCTATGCGGCTCAAACAAATTTACGATCCGTGACCCTTTTTTCTCCATGATAAAACGAAGTTTATCCACATTCATGAATGCGTTTACGGCTTCCGATTGGACCATGTATCCCTTCGCTTCCCAGAATAAAAAAGACTATTACAATCTCATGGATGTCTATCTGGATGCTGCATTTTTTCCTAATATTGACGAACTTTCCTTTAAGCAGGAGGGCCACAGGCTGGAGCTTGTGGAGACCCAAACCCATGGGACTGAATTGGAATACAAAGGCGTGGTCTACAACGAGATGAAGGGCGCCATGTCTTCTCCCGGTCAGGTACTTTCAAGGGCACTTCTGGCCTGCCTTTACCCTGATACCACCTATAGCAACAACTCAGGAGGAGAACCCGGAGAGATCCCCAAGCTAAGCCATGAAGAGCTCAAGGCCTTCCATGCCAAATACTATCACCCTTCCAATTCTTATTTTTATACCTATGGATCTTTCCCTTTGGAAAAGACACTGGGGTTTATTTCTGAAAAAGTACTGACTAAATTTAATTATTTAAAAATGAATTCAGCTGTACCGTTACAACCCCGATGGGATACCCCCAGAAAACAGGTCCAGGCATATGCCTATTCCGACCCCGAAGATCTCAGTAATAAATACCAGGCCTGTATTGCCTGGCTGACCTGTGATATCAAAGATCCCTTTGAAATTCTTGTCCTCACGGTCTTAGAACAGATCCTCCTTGGAAATTCCGCCTCTCCCTTGAGAAAGGCATTAATTGATTCCAATCTGGGGTCAGCCCTTTCCGATGCAACCGGATTTGATGCAGACAACCGGGATACCATGTTTGCCTGCGGTTTAAAAGATATTGCCAAAGAATCGGTCCCCAAGGTGAAAGAAATCATTTTTTCAACACTTACCCAGGTGGCAGAAAAAGGGATAGAAAAACAGCTCATTGATTCGGCCATTCACCAGATTGAGTTTTATCGCAAGGAGATCACCAACACCCCCTACCCCTTTGGAATTAAATTGCTGCTTTCCTTTGCCGGCACTATGATCCATGACGGGGATCCGGTCTCTTGTATCAATATTGATAAAGACCTTGAAACCCTGGCACACAAAATAAATCAGGGTGGTTTCCTTGAAGAACGAATTACTCACTATTTTCTTGAAAACCCCCACATGGTTCTCTTTACTCTGGAACCCGACAGTCAGCTTGAAAAAAATCAAACCGCCGAAACAAAAAAAGAACTCAAAGCCGTTTTAAAAGCCCTTAAACCCGGGGATCTGGAAAGGATCAAAAAAGACAGCACCACCCTTGAATTACTCCAGGAATCAGAAGAAGACCTGTCGGCACTTCCCACCCTGGAACTTTCCGATGTCCCCCATAAAATCGAAAGCATCAAACCCGATCAAATCGATGGGATCAATTTTTCCACCTGTTATGATAAAGCCACTTCCGGTATCCTCTATTTTACCTGTCCCGTGGGGGCTGCAAATATCCCGACCAATCTTTTTCCTCTGGTTCCCTTTTTTGCCACGGCCTTTACCAATAGCGGCACAAGGAAACATTCTTATTCAAAAATAGCAGAAAACATGGACCTGTACACCGGCGGAGTCAGTATATCTCCTTTTTCAGGATCCTATTTTTCTAAAGATGCCAATTCCCATTCATTTCTGGCCCTCCAGGGCAAATCTTTGGACAGAAACATTGGCCGATTGTTTGATATAATTGATGAATTTGTCCAAGATTTTGGATTCCAGGACCAGGATCGCCTGAAAAGCCTGTTGTTGCAATACCAGTCAGGCATGGAATCTTCCATCGTTTCCGCCGGTCACAGATATGCCATCTCCCTTTCTGCCCGACACTTATCCAAGGCATCCCATATCAACGAACTCTGGCACGGAATAGACCAGTTTCAACGGATAAAAAAAATAACCGGGCAGCTGACAAATTCTCATACCGACAAAAAAGTATTGGATACCCTGTCATCGGACCTTGAGAGTATTGCCGGCTCCCTGTTCAGAAAAAACAATTTAAAACCGGCTGTTATCGGTGACACCCAGGCATTACAACAGGCAGATCAAAGAATCAGCCAACTCCATGCCCAACTATCCAATGGGTCCAAAAACAGTTTTAATACCCCGGACATTGATCTTGACACAAAAAAACCCTACGATGGATGGTATACCAACACGGCGGTTTCCTTTGTGGGCCAATCCTTTAAAACAGTAAGCATCACCCATAAAGATTCCCCGGGCCTTGCTGTGATCTCTAAAATTTTAAGATCCCTTTACCTGCACCGGGAAATCAGGGAAAAAGGTGGTGCCTACGGCGGATTTGCCCTGTATAACACAGAAGAAGGCATATTTTCCTTCGGCTCTTACAGGGACCCCCATATAAAACGGACTCTGGATGTATATAAAAAAGCCTGCAATTATATTACCGGGGGCGAGTTCACCCAGACCGATGTAAAAGAAGCCATTCTCCAGGTCTGCTCGGAAATTGATAAACCGGAAACCCCGGGACCTGCTTCCATGAAAGCATTTTATCGGGATATCACCCGACTGACCGATGAAATCCGTCAGCATTTCAAAGATTCCCTGCTCCAACTCAACAAAAAGAGAATCCAGGAAATTGCACAAAGATACTTTACCATTGAAGAGGACCAAAAAGGTGTCTGCGTCATCTCAAACAAAACCCTGCTTGAGGCTGCAAACCAGGCCCTTGAAGCCGACAAACGCCCCCCCCTGCAATTGGTTAAAATTTAACCTGGTATTTTAAATCTTTATATCCTTAAACAAATGGGCCAACTTTTCGTTGGCCCCTTGATTCATACCTTCCTTTGATCTGGCTATTTCAAGGGTATATTTTCCCAGGACCCTGTACAATTGAGAAAATTGGGGCATAATTTTGTCAATTTCTTTCAAATGACAGGCTATAGTCTTATCATCTCCCCTTGCCACAGGCCCGGTCAGAGCATCGGTACAACCCCGAACCTTAATATTGTTCAAGGTTCCCTGGGTCAGTGGTTCTAAAATTGTGTAAGCTAAATCTTCATCCAAACCAGCTTCCTTTAAAAGACTGATGGCAAAATGCTCCAGGGTTACCAAATAGTTGGAGGCCACCACGGATGCTGCATGATAAACAGGCTTAGCCTGGGTGGGAATTGTAAAGGACTTGGCACCAAGGGCATCTACAATCTTTCGACCAAGGACGACAGCCCGTTCCTCCCCTTCCAAAGAGATATTAATATCTCTAAAAGGAGATTGCTGACCCTTTTCATAGGGAGGAAAAGCCTGGAGGGGATGGATCGAGCCTGTTGCAGCACCTAATTTTCGGGCTGGTTTCAAAACATCCGAAGAAAGGGCTCCGGACAGATGAAAAACCACAGAATTATCGGTAAATCCCCCACCCTTTGTAATTTGCTCACATATCGGCCCGATCCGGGCGTCGGGAGTCGTAATAAAAACAAGTTCACAAGATTGTGCCGCAGCTATTGGATCATCATATACAACTCCCCTACCGGCCATGGCGACAGCATGTTTTGCCGACTCAAAACTTTTGCTGTAAAAAGAGATGGGGGTAAATCCCTGATCGGATAAAAAAACTGCCAGGGCAACCCCCAAACGACCGCACCCGATGATACAAAATTTGTTTTTATTTATATTCATATTCATCCGAAGGAAATGTTCCCTCCTTGACTTCTTTGATATAGGATGCCACCCCCTGGTCGGCTATTTGGGCGATGTTGGCATATTTTTTAACAAACTTGGGACAAAACCCGTCATTGATCCCAAGCATGTCATGGAGCACTAAAATCTGACCGTCACAATCAGGTCCCGCACCAATACCAATGGTGGGAATGTTAAGTTCCTGGGTGATCCTGGTGGCAATGAAAGAAGGCATTCCTTCCAGAACAACACAAAAAGCACCGGCTTTTTCAACTTCTTCGGCATCTTTTAAGAGTCGCTCTTCATCCCGCTGTACCTTAAAACCTCCCATTTGATGAACAGACTGGCCCAGGAGACCAACATGGGCCATAACGGGAATACCCGCCTTTACAAAGGCTGTGATAATCGGACAGACATCAGCTCCACCTTCAAGTTTTACAGCTGCGGCCCCGGCTTCCTTTAAAAAGCGGCCGGCATTGGCCACCGCCTGATCTACAGAACCGTGGTAGGACATGAAAGGCATATCAGCTATGACCATTGAATGGTTACATGCCCTGGAAACCAAGCGAGTATGATAAATACTTTCATCCATGGTCACGGAAAGGGTGTTTTCATTTCCCTGGACAACCATGCCTAGGGAATCACCCACCAGGACAATTTCGATACCGGCCTTGTCCAGTATTCCGGCAAAGGGAAAATCATAGGCGGTCAAAGCCGTTATTTTTTTACCTTCCTGCTTCATCTTCATCAATGTTGATCTGGTCACCTTGGATTGCATATTTTTCCTCTATAATTCATAATTAATTTGTTTTATTGAACCACCGGCATCAACCAGGATGCTAATGAACCAATTTTTTCTCGAAACTTAAAATAAATTTTTATAAGTTTCAAGTTTGTTCCTTTAAGAATGGGTTCTACGCCATTTATTATATTGCCACATACCGGCCAGGGCCTTAACCGCCCTTTCCGGTGATGGGAAGAAGACTCCTTTATAGGGATTATTATCATATCTATAAAGGGTTCGACTGATTTCATCGGTCAAAAGACTGACACCCAGAACCGGTTTTTCATATTTATGGGTCATTTCCACTATATATTTTACATACTCTTCTTCAGACTTTAAGAGCATTTTCTTAAACTTCGATGCCGATTTTTCATCCATATTCGGATCGGTTTTAATTACGGAGTCAATCATATTATTGACCAAAACCCGTTTACCGTGGATACCAAGATGAATCACGGCATCACAGCCGTCCCATTTAAGCAGTTCTTCCATACAGGTTTTAGGAATATCAGGGTCCCCCTCCCCAACTATGTCAACCGGATTACCATGACTCCAGAAAGAAGGAAGAATCTTATTGAGACGTTCAACAATATCCCCCGACAACTCAGGAACTTCCAGTCCATAATCCCCACACAGATCGGTGGTGATAACCCCCCATCCCCCCCCCAGGGTCATGATGGCCACCCGTTTACCCTTTGGCAGGGGAAGGGATGAAAATACAGCGGACAGATCCAAAAGTTCCATGGGTTGCTCCACCTGAATCACACCGGCCTGACGACAGGCCGCCTCAAAAACCCTGCCATCGGAAGCCATGGCACCGGTATGGCTTGCCGCAGCCTTTTCCCCCATCTGGGTTCTCCCCCCTTTTAAAACCACCACGGGTTTTTTCCTAGATACCCTGGCTGCAGACTTAAAAAACCTGGCTCCATCCTTGATACTCTCAATATACAAGACCACGGTCCGGGTCAATTCATCAATTTCAAAGGTTTCCATATAATCTTCGATGGTGACCATGGCTTCATTACCGGAACCTGAAAAAGCACGGATACCAATATCCTGCTGCTCGGCAAAGGCCAAAAGCTGGGTACCCATATTGCCGGACTGACAGACAAGGGCCGTGGATCCAGGCAATGGGTAGGCATGGGCGGCACTGCAAAAAAATTGTGCATGGGGGTTACAAACTCCCATGGTATTAGGTCCCAGGACCAAAATACCGGCTTTACCGGCTTTTTCCACCAATATATCCTCAAGTGCTTTCCCTTCCGACCCTACTTCCCCGAACCCCGAAGAAATCAACAACATCCCCCGGACATTTTTTTGGACAAAGGCAGGTATCAGGTCAATAACCTTTTGGGCCGGTATGGTTACCACAGCCAGGTCAATATCACCTTCAATATCAGTAAGCTGTTTGTATACCTTCCGGCCGATAATTTTACCGCCCTTGGGGTTTACCAGGTAAACACTTCCCTTATAATCTCTTGATAAAGTATTGGTGGGCAGCATATGCCCCCACTTACCGGGAACAGAAGAAGCCCCGATAAAGGCAATGGATTTCGGGTAAAAACAAGACACCAGCACGGAAAGATCGATGGGTTTTTTCTTGGTCCGGTTTTCCTGTTTCTTTGTATCACCCAATACTACCAGGCCATCCACAGCAACAGGAGACCCGTCCTTTTTGATAATCAAGGGATTGATATCAATTTCTTGAATATTAGAATTTTGAAGAGCCAGATCGGACAACCCACCCAAAATCTTTTTGATGGCATCTCGATCCACGGCAGCCTCCCCCCGGAAGGCGCCTAACAACTTTTTAGATGATAATTGGTCCATCATATCATCCATGTCTACATCGGCCAAGGGAGCTATTTTTAATACAATATCATTTAAAGCCTCGGTCAACACCCCCCCCAGCCCGAACATAATCACCGGACCAAATTGAGAATCATTAAACATACCGGCAACAAATTCCCTTTTTCCTGTCACCATGGGCTGTACTAAAAATGCCGACAAAATCTCCTTACCGGAACTTTGCATCTCCCGGGCCGCTTTTCGTACCTGGTCTTCACTCCCAAGCCCCAAACGAACCATACCCGATTCAGTCTTATGAAGAAGGCCTGGTCCAATTCCCTTAAGGGCCGCGGGAAAACCAAACTCTTTTGCAGCAGCCACGGCTTGATCAATTCCTTCCACCCGTTTTTCCCGGACCACAGGAATACCAAATGAAGAAAATATTAATTTTGCCTCATCTTCATCCATCACTAACAACCCTGCTGCATGCTTTTCAACAATCAATTTTTGAACATCTTCTCTGGTTATCATGCTTTTACCCCGTTGAATACAATGTTTGCAATGCCTTTGGATACCCGGTCTATATCAAGTTCTCTACCAAAAATAATTTCCCCTAGACAGGCATGTTCAATGGCCCCAAGAATCACCTTCCTTAATAAATATGAATCTGTATCAGCTTTAAACTCTTCTTTTTTTATTCCAACTTCAATGATAGCAAGGATATTTGCTGCATATTCTTTCACCATTCCATAGGCACCAGAATTGAAAAACTCCAAAGAATTTCTCACCTCCAACAACAAAATTTTTGAAAAAACCCGGTTATCCGCGTAGCTTTCAAGACTGGAGAAAATAATCACCTCCAATTGTCCAACACAGGTTTTTTCATTGACTACCCGGGCTTTTATTTTTGCCGTAAAATTTAAAAAATGATCGCCAAGCACCTGGTAAAGCAGATCTTTTTTGTCTTTAAAATATTTATATATAAGTCCTTCTGTAACCGCGGCATTCCCGGCAATTTCAGCCGTGGTAATGGAATGGAAATCTTTTCCCTTCATCAGAGAGGAAAAGGAATTCATAATTTTGATCCTGCCCGGCGGATTTGTTTTACCTTTATACTTCATGATTTAGCAGTCTTTATTAAAGATTTGATGTTATTTTTCAGTATGGTAAGTGATACTTACTCACAAAAAATTTTAAAGTCAACCCTGAATTAAAAGTTAAATTAACCCTTAAAGATAAGATCAACCCACAACTTTTCGTTTACTTAAACTGGAAGAAACATGGCGCAATAAAGTTCCTTTATCAGGAGATTGAATTACAATACCCTGATGGGAAACATGCATACGCGTATTTATAAAATCGCGAAGATCATAACGCGGCCTTACAAATTGAATAATTGAACCGGAAGGAATATTAGCCAACTGCTCTTTGGTCAACGAAGGAAAGACAAAAATCTGCCACAGGGGCAAATAATTAATCCCAGCAAGGACATTTTCAACCTCTTGTTCGGCCTGGACCTTTAATTGTTCCAGGGCCCTGACCTGATCATCTACCCCACCGTCACAATTTGGATAGGGCAGATCATTATCGACCAGGCAGATCGGGGTATTTTTGTCATCAAAATGTTGATACCAGCCCTGTTTGTTAATCAATGCCAGACCCACAGCCCCGGATCCCCATAGACTCACTTCATGACTCACATCCCTGAGCAAGCCATTACCAATCGTATTGTTAGGAATCCAATCTGCACTGGGGAAGTGATTACGGGTTAAAAAAGAAGGTTCCCCATTCCCATAGCGAATTAATTTCACCATCTCTTCAAAGGCTGAAAGATCCTTTTTTATGCTTTCGGGCCGGGTATAGGCCAGAGCCAGAACCATTTCAACAAATGTAGTGCAATCAAATAGATCAAAACGATAAAGGGGTTTTTGATTATAATCGCCCTCAACACCCTCACCAAGGGGCCCATCCACGGCGTGACTCCGAAGGCATTATCAATTTTAGCTGATATGAATCACCTCTTTGGTATATCGGTCAAGCTTATCGTTGTCCACCCGGATACCAAGTCCCGGGGTGGCGGGAATACAAATACTACCATTGTCAATAAACCCTGAAAAATCTGTAATATCAGCTTCAAGACGGGTGGGTGAAAAATAGGCATGGCCGCTGGGATAAAGATTTTTGGTGGCAACTCCCAATGCGAAACTTGCCGCCTGGGTAATGCCTTCTTCTATCATTGAATTGAACAAAATATCGATACCGAAATTGCCTGCCAGTTCTATAATCTGCCGGGTGGGGAAGATCCCGCCGTTTTTACTGACCTTGATACTGAATATATCCACGGCCTGACTCTGGATCAATTGTTTGGCATGTTCCATGGACAGCAGGCTTTCATCTGCAGATATCATGACATCGGTATTCTCATGGATCCGTTTTAATCCCCGGATATCTGCAGCCGGAACTGGCTGCTCAAAAATCTCGATGCAGCATGACTCCACCATCTTAAGAAAATTCATTGAGGTTCTGACGTTCCATCCCTGGTTGGCATCCAGGATCAGGGGCATATCAGGACCCACAGCCTTTCGTATTTCCTGTGTCCGTTCCAGATCATAGCCAATATCACTGCCGCCGACCTTGATCATGATGGCCCCGTATCCGGCCCTGACCATGCCCATGGCTTCCCGGGCATTGGTTTCAGGAGATCCTCCCCCAATAGACCCCATGATGGGAAGAGATTCTCTCAGCCGTCCCCCCAGAAGAGTGCCCACAGACAGGTTGGCGGTTTTTCCCAGGATATCATGGGCAGCAATATCCAGGGCTGCCTTGGCCAGGAACATATCCTTTACCGTTGCGTCCATAATCCTGTGAAGACCTGCAATATTGGTGGGATCGCTGCCTATAAGAGCCGGAGCCAGATAATGTTTTAACACACAAACAACGGTTTCAGGAGTTTCACCGGTGAACAGCCCCAAAGGATCAGTCTCCCCATACCCTGTTATACCGGCATCCGTCTCAATCTTAACAACAATGGGGCAGGTATCATAAAGTGTACCGTAATAAGCTGACAATACATAGGGCCTTTTCAACGGAACTTTCAAAAATTTAATATCAATGGATATGATTTTCATCGAACCTTCCTCTCTTCTAATTTCTCTTTTTTCGTCCCTTCAACCATACTCACCAGATAAATGGTGATAAAAGAGCCTAAAATTCCCCATACAGCAAAGGGGATAATGGTGGAAAATTGTTTAGTAAAAATACAAACCACTATACCAACGATCATGGAGCTCAACACCGCATTCTGAGTAATAAAGCCCCTGTCCCGGTAAATATATCCAAGAAAAATAGGTGCCAGAAGACCGGCTGCTGAAAATGCATAGGTATAAACAAGCCATTTCAAAGTTTCTGGAAACCAAATAGACATGGAACAGGCTATAACCATAACCGCTACCGAAAGCAGCCTGGACAAAACTATCAATTTTTTCTCCTCAGGTTCATCCACCATGAGTTTTAAGTAGATATCCCGGGTAATGTTCAGAACAACAGTCTGGCAGGCACTGGAGGTCGTGGAAATAATAGTGGCAACAATGAGACCTGCAAACAAAGCCAGCAGCCAGATGGGCAACTGGGTGAGCAGCCATCCCGTAGCCATTTCCGATTCAAGTCCCGGATTCAAAGAACGGATGATGCAGCCCATCATGAAGGCCCAGACAATGGAAGCAATCAAGGCAATGGCCGCACCAATCAGGCTGATCCTGACCTGATTTGGATTTTTAATGGCACTGATACGCTGGTAATAGATCTGGTTGGTAACACCGCCGGGCAGGGCGGAAAAAAACCAGAGCAGCACGGTAAAACCACCTACGCTGAAAAATCCTCCGGGAAGAGCCACATTCTGCTCTGGTACCCTGGTCAACACATGGGCCCAGCCACCGGCCATATCCAGGGCGCCCATAGTCACGATAAAACAGATCACAAGCATGAAACAGGCAAAGAAAAAATCTGTCCAGGCAACGGTTTTCAGACCTGACGGCATAACAAAAACCAAGCTGATACCGGTAATTATCATCATCAGGTAGGCGGATTCCAGACCAGTGATGGCAGAATAAAGTTTACCAAAAGCCACAAGTTGTGCGGTAATCCATCCGAACGGAACGATCAGGGTCAGCAAGGCTGACACCAGAGCAATGCCCTTATGCTCACCATATATATGAGCAAAGATATCAGGAATGGTAGAGAACTTATTTGTCCTCAACCATTTGGCAAGAAAGGTCAAAATGATAAATGGAATAACAACTATGATCCCGTAAGTCATGGTGGACAAGCCGGCCTTGTAGCCAAGGCCTACCAGCGCTACAAGGACCCCCCCCCCGGCTGCACTGGCAAACTGGGTGCCTATGATCACATAGGTGGGCAGATTCCTGCCGCCGATGGACCAATCTTCACTGGTGGTTTTGGACCGATAATTGATGAGATAGGTAATAAAATAGGTGCTGCCTAATATCAACAAAGTACTCAGCAGGATGATAACAGTTAAACTCATTAAAACTCTCCCCTTCAGATATTGAATTGTAAAATAAAATGCACCGAATTTTTCCCGGGAATTATTCCTTCAGGACAGCCGTCACAGAGATCTCAACCAGCAGGTCTTCCCTGGCTATTTTTGCTTCCACACATGCCCGGGCCGGAGCATGGCCCTCGGGAATCCATTGATCCCACACCCTGTTAATCTCTTCAAAATCCTGGATATTCTTTAGATAAACAGTGGCAGAAAGAATATGCTTCCTATCACTTCCTGCCTGTTCCAGCAGCGCATCCACCCTTGCCAGCATACTTTCGGCCTGGCCAATGATGGGCAGACTGCCATCTTTGGCCACCTGGCCACACAGGTAGATGGTATTATTATGCACCACAATTTTACTCATTCGTCGGGATATTTCCATGCGTTTAATTGTACTCATCCTCTCTCCTCTCTTTTTATATCTATTATTTTTTATCAAGCAGCCAGTTAGCATCCATGCCCCCGTCCGACCCCATATCCATGGATGCAATTTCTTCCAAGGGTACCGGCTTTACGGGCGGTCTGATCCGCAACAACCCTGCATCTTCCGGACAAATAGACAGAGCCTGTCCCACCACTTCCGCCAGGGCCGGCCCGCACATACGTCCCTGGCAGGGCCCCATACCGCACCGGGTGATAACCTTGACTTCATTGACATCCTTTACCCCTTGCGCCACCACCCGCCGGATCTCTCCCACGGTGATATTTTCACACCGGCATATCATAGTTTCATCTTCAAACCAGCTATCATCAAACCTCGGAGCAAAGAGATGATCGATGAAAGGCCTGGCAAAGCCATCCTGTTTTATTGCCTTTTTTACCGATGCTGCAAACCGATCCCGGTCCGAGCTATTTAAAATCCCAAGACACCTGGCAATTTCCAGGGCTGCAAGTTCTCCTTTGAATGCTGCTGCCCCGGCACCTGATACTCCAGCCCCGTCCCCGGCGGTAAAGACCCGTTCAAAAATAGTTCGTCCCCATTCATCACATTTGGGCTGCCAGAACCGGCCGATGTGATCCCATTCCATGGCACAACCCATCTGTCTGACCATATGGGTGTTGGGAATCACCCCGAAATGCACCAGCAGGATATCGGCTGTAAAATTAAGATGATTCTCCTTGTGCATAGCCTCCACCGATTCAAGCCCATCTGTTCCAATGACCCGAATATCTTTCACCCCTTTATAATGCTGGATCTTTGATTTTTTAATTTCTCTTAAGATCTTCAAACCTTTAAACAAAAGCCCGGGATCTAAAATAGCCTGAACCCCTTTGGGCAGGGCAGCCACCGGGGGCATAACCGGGGTTGTTTCCAGAACGGCCAGAAGATCTACCCCTTTTTTGAGCAGAAGAGATGCCTCCAGCAACAGCAAGGGACCACTGCCGGCCAACACCACCCTTCCGGCGGGGACCAGGCCTGCTTCCTTGGCCAGGGCATTGGCGGCTCCTGCCCCCATAACCCCGGACAATGTCCACCCCGGCAGGGGAACCGGCCGTTCCATGGCACCTGTGGCCACAAGGATATAATTGGCCCATACCATTTTTGATTTTCCCCTCCTGGAATAACAGACACTTCCGTCCGACTCCGCCTGCCAGACCGTGGCACTTCCTTCAAATTTTGCCCCTGACTTTTTAAATCGGTCGGCCAGGGCAAGCCCCCGGCTGTAATCCCTGCCAAAAAACTTCAACCGATGTTCAGGGGCAGTTTCAATACGGCGGTAAATCTGCCCACCCACAACTGACTGTTCATCCAGAACCAGAACATTTAACCCCATTTCTCCCAGAACGGCCCCGGCCGAAAGCCCGGCAGGCCCGGCTCCGATAATAATCACATCATAACGACTCATTTTCCTTTCTCCTCTGCCCCCTTAAGGCCCCGGTTGATCTCCATTCCCTCTTCAACCTCGGTCAGACAGGCCTGGCGTTTTATCCCGTCAATTTCCATGGTACATTCAAAACAAACACCCATGAGACAATAGGGAGAACAGGGTTTTCCCGATGTAGAAGAAATTTTTGAAACAGGCTCATTAATTCCCAAAAGACCGGCAGCTACGCTGGTGGCGGCAGGCAGAAAAATCTGCTTTCCATCAAGGGTAAGGGACACTTTATCTATATTATTATTTTTCTCTGGCTTAAACATGAAACCGTCCATTGGAAAATTGTGAAATAAATTGCTGACTGCCCGATACAGAATTTCCCAGAATCCAGGGGGCAACACGACTTGCCATAACAGGAGCTAAAGATAGCCCACTGTGCTGGGCTATCATGAAAAGATTTTCATGACCCTTGACCCTACTGTAAATGGGAGCACCATCGGGCGTCATTACCCGGACAGCACCCCAGGCCCTGACCCAATTGAGCTTGGCAAGCTTTGGAAAAAGGCGAATGGCATTTTTGGCCTGGGTATTCATGGCCCGGGGAGTAACATTGGTATCCATGGCAGTATCTTCCGAAGACAAACCTATCATGAAGGTGCCGTCGTTGGTCTGCCTGACACTTAGGAATGGAAAAGGAAGACAGCGGGGATAGCGGTCTGTCACCATGAGCTGTCCCCGCTGGGGATAAATCACAGGGGTCTCACCAAGGGGGTTGAGCAGCCTGGCACAACCATGGCCAGCTGCCACCACAACCCGGCCGCAGGAAAAATCACCCTCCCCGGTGGACACCGCGATGCTTGCATTTTTCAAAGGTGTTATCTTCCGGACGGTGGTGCCACCATGGAAGATCCCGCCTTTTTTCTGAAAAGCAGACCGCATAGCAGCCAGAAGCTTAAGAGGATTTACATGCCCCTGTTCTTTGGTATACATTGCACCACTTACCTCTTCTCCCAAAGACATATCCGGAATCAGATCCTGGGTCTGCTCCCTGGTAAGCATCTGTACAGGATAATCCAGACCCGCCTCTTCACAGGCTGTCCCGATCTTCTTAATGGAAGCGGCATGGACATCGAACTCTTCCCGACCGAAGGCCTGAACCGCCCCACCCTTCCATTCCAACTCCACATCATACCCGGTCAAAGCTTCCAGTTGGGCTGCAAATTCAGGCCATTCTCGGGTCGCCATACGACACCAGGCAGCATAGGCTGGATTTTCCGCCCCTTTGCACATAAACCAGGTCAATCCAAAATTTCCCCGGGACAATCTCTGGCTCGGTAGATGCTGGTCCAAAAGCATCACCTTCCCGACCTTTTGACGGACAAGCCCCAATGCCAGAGCAGCACCGGAAAGACCGCCACCAATTACCATGATATCAATGGATTTCAAACGCTACCTCCCTATTGTCTGGCTGAATAGACCCTATTTATGACTGTCTTCATCAGCACGATAATTCATTAAATATTTGCTTTGGCAAGAAACGGACCAGACCCGTGGAAAAATAATCTTTATCGGAACAGTCTTTATACAAAACACTTAAATTCCAGGCATTATACTTTACTGCATTAAGAAATATTCGATGTTATGGAGTTGAAAAGATCAACTCAAAAATAACATAACCTGTCTCATTTTGAGAATAAATCCATCATTGAACGATAAAACAGCCCCCGAAATACACAAAAACTCCCTGATTTTATACAAAATGCTACATGTCTCAAAATGAGATATTAGAATATGACTTTTATTCTATGACACTGAAATATAAAGACTTTTAGCACAACCCATTGACCATAACACGATCATAAGATATCATTCCCCCGAAAATTTAAAAGGGTCCATGACCTTAAATATCGGACATATAAAAAGGCAATGATATGAAAAAGGGAAAACTGATAGATTCAAAAGATTTGCAAGAGCAAATCCGTCTCTCCTTCAAACGTTCAGCAGCATATGGTATAGATCCTGTACACCGTGATCCTGTGCAGGGATGCCTCTCCCAAAAGAATCTTGCCCGACGGAGAAAAAAAAATCAGCCCCTGTTGGATATCCTCATCCCCCAGTTCAAAGAGTTCCAGTCCCTGTTGGCCCCAAAAGAATATTTTATCTCTGCTGTGGATCGTGACGGCTATATCCTCCATGTGGAATCCAGTCCTTCCATGGGCAACATCGCCAGCAGGACCAATTGTACCCCGGGATTTCGGTGGATGGAAAATGATGTGGGCACCAGTGCCATTTCTCTGGCTTTGACCCTCCAAATCCCCATCCAGCTATCAGGAGCAGAACATTATTGCCGTCAGGTCCACGACCTGACAAGTTCTTCCGCCCCCATTTTCGGTAAAAACAAGGAACTCATCGGTGTAATTGCAGTGGCAGGATCTTCAGCAGAAACCCATCCCCATACCCTGTTCATGGTAACCACAGCAGCCAGAGCGGCAGAACAGCAGTTACGGGTAATCCGCAGAAACCGGGAACTATCCCTGAATCTTCATTTTCTGGATCAGGCAATGACAACGGCAAGAAATGGCCTGATTGTAATTAAAAAGGACAAGTATATATGGAGGGTCAACCGGAAGGCCAGGGCAATACTGGGCATGGAAGGGCTTGAGGGAAAACCACTGTCTATTCTCAATAATCTGGACATTGATCTTAAAAATGTTACCTCAAATCCAGGGGCCTGGATCAATCGGGAATACCGCCTGATCCTTGGAAAAGAAGAACTCTCCCTGATCGGCTCTGTCCAATTGGTTTCTTCAGAGAATGGAGAACCTCTGGGGGCTATGATCACCTTTGACCGGATGGATGAGGTTTATCAAATGGCCGATACCATTGCAGGCACCCGGGCCCTGTTCACCTTTGACAATCTTACCGGGACTTCCCCCCACTTCACCAAGGCTGTGACCCTCGCCAAACGAGCAGCGTCCTCCGACACCACTGTCTTACTCCTCGGAGAAACAGGTACGGGCAAGGAACTCTTTGCCCAGGCCATCCACAACCAGAGCCGGCGCACGGGACAACCCTTTATCCCCATAAACTGCGGCGCCATTCCGGCCAATCTTCTGGAAAGTGAACTGTTCGGCTATATGGACGGCACCTTTACCGGTGGTGCCAAAGGAGGAAAACCAGGCAAATTCGAACTGGCTGGCAAGGGCACCGTACTATTGGACGAAATCGGAGACATGCCCCACAACATGCAGGTAAAGCTACTCAGGGTACTCCAGACAAGGGAAGTCTATCGCATAGGTGCCAACAAACCTGTCCGCATCCAGACACGTATCATTGCCGCAACCCATGTAGATCTGATCCAGGCCATCCAGGATGGCCGGTTCCGAGAAGATCTCTATTACCGCCTGAATGTATTCCCAATTCCCATCCCCCCCTTAAAAGAGCGGGGACAAGAAGATATTCTAACCCTGATCCGGTTATTCCTGGCTGAACATTCTTCAAACCCACCCAGGCTTTCCCCCGAGGCCATCCTGGCCCTGTGCTCCTACCGTTGGCCGGGAAATGTAAGGGAACTTGAAAACTGCATCCAACGTGCCCTTCAACTTTGTGAAAACAATGTTCTGGATACTGCCCACCTCAACCTTCCGTTATCGAAGCCAACCGAATCCGGGGCAGCCCCTGGCACCCTGGAGCAAATGAATAAAAACATGATTTTTGCAACCCTGGAACAGACTAAGCAAAACATGGCTGAAACTGCCAAAATTTTAGGAATCTCACGGGCCACGCTTTACCGAAAACTAAACCGATATAAGAATGGCCTCAAAAACTGAAAGGAATAAAGATTTTTCACTGATCTCTTTTGACAATATGGTAACCTTTAGGGTGATTGCATCCAAGACACCTTCAAAGTGAGTTTTTTGGTTTGTTGGTATCTGTGATATAACGCAGTGCAACAAACGGAAGGACAATTTTTATCTTCTTAGATTGATTTAAATTGATTGTCCTGTTTATAGTAATATCCGTGCCATTGAATATTTTCTGCTATTTGAATTTTTTTATTTAGCTTTAGACCTTCCATGACTTCTTGCTTAAATACTTGATAACCAACACGGTCTACAATATAGCCTATGTGCTCTTTGGGTAATGATCTATCTATGTGGCGCCCAACAAAAGCATAGGTGTTTTTAATAACTCCTACAACAACATCTTCTGAACTCCATTTTATAAAGGGCATGGCGATTCTAGGATTTTTTTTACCTGTTCTACCCATAATGACCATTCTATAATAGGGTGTTTCACCTCTTGACCAAGCACCGATGGGACATTTAAGAATACATTCACCACAACCAATACATTTTTCAGCATCTCTTTTAACATTGAAATTATTCATTTCAAGAGCGCCGGTTACGTTTTTCTTGCAGTTTTTTACACAAGCCTTGCAACTTATACAACGATTTGCATCATATTGTGGATCTGTGGTACAAATAATACCGAAGTCCTGCATATGTGCTTTGATACAGTCATTGGGGCATCCAGTAATGGCAACCTTGAAATGAAAATCATTTGGATAGATAGTTCTTTCAATTTTTCTTGCAATTTTAGTGGTGTCATTATTTGCCTGGGGACATATTCTGCTCCCCACACATGCTGATATATTTCTTGTTCCCGCAGCAGGGTATCCATAATCTGTCACTTCAATATCCAATCCCAATGATTCAATAAGCGGTCTGATTTTCTTGTTAATTTGGGCTATTTTATCAAAATCTATGTGGGGTATTTCAAAACCCTGTCTTGTTGTTATGTGGACAGTTCCATCACCATACTCCTCTGCTATGGATTGTATTAGTGTAAAGTGTTTTACTTTGATATATCCACCTGGAACTCTTATTCTCAGGGCCGTTTTATTTCTTGTTTTTGTTATGCGATAAGCATTCTTTGTGACTATTTTTCCATTGATACCCATAACTGCTCTCCTAATCTATTAGTGCTTTTGCTGTGGTATAATTGAAAACTGGGCCTTCGAGACAAACATAGGTTTCATCAATTTTACAATGTCCACATTTCCCAATACCACAACTCATCTTTCTTTCAAATGAAACCCAAATATTTTTCTCTTTAAACCCTTTTTTAATTAGTTCAAAAAGCATGAATTTCATCATAATTGGTGGGCCCACGACAACTGCAATTTTTTCACTAATATTGGTTAAATCAAGTTTATCTATGTGGGTTGTTATGAGACCTGTTTTTCCTGTCCAAGAATCATCTCCCTGATCAACGGTCACCGTAACGCAATTTTTTTCAGACCATCTATCTATGTCATCGATAAACAGTCTATCTTTGGGAGATTTAAAACCAATTAGAACCTCAAGATTTTTAACTTCATCTGGGTTATTTACAAAATGATCAATGGTTTTTCTAATAGGTGCTAACCCTGTACCGCCTGCAATAAAAACTACATCTTTACCCCTATAATGATCTAAGTTAAACCCATTGCCATAGGGTCCTCTCATATATAAAGTGTCACCTTTTTCTAAGTTAAAAATTTGATCTGTTAAATTCCCGACTTTGCGTATGGTCATTTCCAATGAGCTATCATCGTAATTACAGATTGAAATGGGAGCTTCGCCAACACCTGGTATGGAAATCTCCATAAACTGACCACCTACTAAGGCACCTTCGTAAGCAATTTTAAATGTATAATCAATTTGTGTCTCTTTTTTGATATCAAGAATTTTATAGGCATCGGGTAAATATGGATTATTCATGGAGCGTTTCCTCTCTTACTATTGCATTTAACTTATTAATGCATTTTGAAAAGGAGATATATTCAGGGCAAACATCATCACACCTTCCACATCCAACACACATATGTTCATTAAAACGTTTATAAAAATCGTTAATTTTGTGCATGGTTTTGAAGCGCATTTTTTCACCATTTTTTTTTCTAAAATTATGCCCTCCTGCCATATTTGTAAATCCATCAATATGACATCCCGCCCATACGCGTCTACGTTCACCTATTTTTTTGTCATCACTTAGCTTGATATCTTGCATGGTATAACATGAACAGGTAATACATGATGTATTACACCTTCCGCATGCTATGCAACGACTTGTATACTCTTCCCAAAGTTCATGATCAAAGGTTTTTTTTGTTACTAAATCGACCTCTGGAATTGTAACTTTGACTTTGTTTTCTTGAATGAATGCAGGTTCAAATATTGCGGTATCTGCATGGGTAAGGTCCTTTGTAATCAACGATTTATCCACAACTTTTACTGTAATGTTGTCTTCATCAAAGCGCACCGCCATATCGTAATTATTTGCAACATTTGAATCCATGGATACACAAAAGCAAGTATCAAATCCTTCTACACATTCGATCATTGCAAATTTGATCAATTCTCTTCTTCGTGCGTAATAAAAATCAACTTCCTGACCATTGTTTAAAAAGACCCTATCCAATTTTCCTATCCCGTTTAAGTCACATGGCCTAACAAGTATAAGAATTGGTTTTACATTAATGGCGGGTGCTTTTGTTTCATCATTGAGAAAATAAAAGAGGGTTTCACGTATTGGGTACAAAACTTCTTTAGGCGAAAAGTATGATTTTCTATCCAGCATGATATCATCTAAACTATTTATTTCTCCATAGCTAATCACATCGGTTCCTGCAAATTTACCTTTGCCCTTTTGCAGAACCGGGGCGAAAATGCGGTATGTGTTCCTTAAAGCTTTTAAATAATAGTCAAAAGCTAAAGGGCTAAGCTTATAACCCATTATGTTACTCCCTATTTGTTATTCTATTTTGTGTTCCTTTATTTTTCCTCGATGATCCAGTTTTTAAAAAAGATAAGACTGATCAACAAGACGGTATAATATCACTTTAAAAATAGTATCTAAAGCTTTTTTGTTGAATTAATTTATTAGTTTTTTGGAGCTGGCTTGACTCTTGACCTTCATTAAAAATATGATAAAATATCTTGATCTTTGCTAAATTATATCAGAAAAAGGGTGTGGTTAATCTGGATGGGAGCATCGGTTAGGGGAGACAAGCATGCTTTTGGAAAGTTATATCGAACCTGTCAAAATCTTTTACGAGAAAAAGACCGAAACCTTTACAAAAGACCCAGGTTCATTGATAATAACAATGGTGCCGCCATGAAGTTCAACTATCTTTTTACCTATGGCCAATCCAAGCCCTGAACCACCATGACTGGTTGAACGAGATTTTTCCACCCGGTAAAACTGTTCAAAAATTTGATCGATATCATCTTCGGGAATCGGCTTGGCAGTATTGGAAACTTCCAGCCGGACCCCTTTATTTATTTTTTTCCCCTCAACAATGACAATTCCATCTTTTTCAAAATTATAACGAATACTATTATCAATTAAATTAATCAAAAGCCGGAATAATTTTTCTTTATCACCTTGAATAATCAACTCTCCGGAAAGTTTATTTTGTATTCTAATCTTTTTTGCTTTAAACAGCTCTGTATAATCATTTAAAACCTTACCTACCAATGTTGCCATATCAACCGGTTTTTTATCCAGTGTTTCCTGGTGTTCAAGGCGGGACAGATCCAGCAAATTCCTCACCAGATGACTCATCCGCCGGGTGGTATCAAGCTGTTTATTCAAGGCATTACTGGCAGATGAGGGCAAATTTTCATTCATGAGCATCTCTTCCTGGGCCAACATGAGAAGGGTGATGGGACTTTTCAGCTCATGGGAAGCATTTCCGATAAATTCCTTTTGTTGCTTAAAGGAATATTGAAGGCTGTCAAACATTTTATTCAAGGCAAGGGAAAGATCATAGAGTTCATCCTTATTACGACTCAAGGGGATACGTTTGTATAAAGATTTTTCACTGATCTCTTTTGACATTCTGGTGATGGAAACAATTGGATTCAAAATTTTGCCAGCCAGCTTATAGCTCAAAACAATAATGAGCAAGGTTCCCAAAGAAAGACTGATGGCAATACGACGTATAAGATTGAGCAATTTTTCCTCAAGGCTTTCAATGGGCTTGGCAATTCGAACTTCAATGGGTAAACCGGTAAGAAAAGTTTTAATCACACTTACCCTGAACAGCACCCCATCCTGACTGTCTTGCCCCAGCTGGACTTGAGATCTCGGGATAACTTTTTCCAACATATAACTTGTTTTATTTGAAAAAGAAGGAATATCAATATATTTAACCAGGGCAGATTGATATAAAATTTTACCCTGGCTATTTGTCACCTTTATCCAATACTTATTCAATTTAGATGACAAATAGGGTAAATAGGAGAAATCATAGGGCCCCTTTCCCAGGTCCTCCATATGTTCCACAAGAGAAACTGCCATATACTGGATCTCGTTATCAATGGACTTGAAATGTTCTTCCATCAGCTCAAAAAAAATGAAAGAAGAAAAAATAATAGTTGATAAAAAAGCAGTTCCGGAAATCCACAGAGCTATTTTTTTTTGTATTTTCATCCAGACTCATCAATTATAAACCCAATACCGCGAATCGTTCTGATCAACTCCATATCGCCATGGGATTTTAATTTTTTACGTAGATTTTTAATATGGACATCAATAAAATTTGACATGGAAAAAGGATCAAAGTCATTCCCCCATACATGTTCTGCCAGGTTAAACCTTGAAACAGCCCCCCCCTTATTATGCAGCAAAAATTCAAGGATGGAAAATTCCTTGGATGTTAAATTGAGCAATTTACCCCCTTGGGTGACCGCCCGGCTGACGGTGTCCAATTGAATGGAACCCGCCGTAAGAACCGGACTTTTTTTACCGTCCCTTCGCAGCATTGCCCTGATTCTGGCCATTAGCTCCGCCAGGGAAAAAGGCTTTGCAAGATAATCATCTGCGCCATAATCAAGCCCTTTAACCCTGTCTTCAACATCACTTCTGGCAGTGAGCATCAGTACCGGAGTGTTCAACCCAGCCTGGCGGATCTGTTTGAGAACACCAAATCCATCCAGACGGGGCAGCATTATATCCAATAAAATAAGGTCATAGGTGACCGCAAATATTTTATCCAGGGCCAACTCTCCATTAACCGCAGTTTCAACCCGGTAATGTTTTCTTTCCAAGGATTCCCTGAGCTGACTCAGCAGTTCTGCATCGTCATCGACAATAAGAATGGTCATGCCAATATTTCCATATTTTTTATATCTCTAATCTCCCATGGTATAATGCTTTTTTACAAAGTTCAAATAAGAATCACAGTCCAGATGACAATTACAATGAGAATACTGACAAAAACGGCCGCTGACCCCATATCCTTTGCCCTTCCCGCCAGGGGATGAGATTCAAGGCCTATCCTGTCAACAACCGCCTCCAAAGCGGAATTTATAAGCTCGGTGAGAATCACTATCATGGGAGAAGAGATCAACAAAGCTTTTTCAACACCGCTTTTGCCTAAAAATAATCCAAGGGGTATTAAGATTACCAATCCAACAAATTCCTGTCGAAACGCAGCTTCATACTTCCAGGCGGCTTTAATTCCAGCAAATGAATATCTGGTCGCCTTTATGATACGGGAAAGACCTGTTGGTTTCAGGGACATCTCAAACTCCTTGGATAATATTAATTTACCGCAAGATCGGATCGATTATCGGTCCATCGATTCAATCTGTTTCTAAGCACATAATCAGCACCCTGATAATATGACATTAAATCTTGAACAAAGGGAGACAAAACTTGAACTTTTTCAAGGGTAGGTTTCTTTGCATTGATATCCATACGGCTTAGCTTTTTTTCCGGTGACAAAATTAAAAGTTCTTTGTCATTTAGTATCCCAAGTTTCTGATAATTTGCAATCAGGGCTCTTCCTTTAAAATCCGGAGCCAGAATATCTTTTCCAAAAAAGAAGCTGTCATAGGAAAAATGAAGCAAAGACAATAGGGTGGGGGCGATATCAATCTGACTTGAAAGTTTATTATTTTCTCCCGGCTTAATATATTTAGGAGCATAAATGAACAGAGGAATATGATATTTTTTAATCGGTAACCCAATTTTACCGGCACTGGCGGCACAATGATCCGCAACGATTACAAAGACGGTATCATCAAACCAGGGTTCTTTTTTTGCTTTTTGAATCAAACGACCCAGTGCATAATCTGTATATTTTACACCACCATCTCTGCCGCTGCCAGATCCACCTTCACCTGGAAGCAGATCAATCTTTCCTTTGGGATAGGTAAAGGGCTGATGATTACTCACGCTCATAATATGGAAGAAAAAAGGTTTTTTTGAAGCATAATCCTTATTTGCTTCAACAACGGCACGGTTGAACAAATCTTCATCTGCAACCCCCCAGGCGTTTTGAAAAGTGACCTCCTTGTCACTAAGATCGGTTTGATCAACAATCCGATATCCATTTCCTGAAAAAAAAGTATTCATATTATCAAAATACCCCCGGCCTCCATAAAGAAAGGTGGTATCATATCCCCTATCCTTGAACACCTTACCAAGACTATACATATGACCGTTATCCGGTCGTTTTACAATGGAACGACCCGGTGTGGGAGGAATAGACAGGGTGATGGCTTCAAGGCCCCTGACGGTTCTAGTACCGGTGGCATAAAAATTTGTAAAAAGCATTCCCTGTTTAAACCACTTATCCATGAAGGGGGTGAGGTTTTTTTGTTCCCCAAAACGTGTAAGGAACTTTGCACTCAGGCTCTCAACAGAAATTAGAATAACATTAAGTTTTCTGGGAGGAGATTTTGCTTCTATCCGTCTGTCAATATTATACAAGTCTTTGCCGTAATATTTACTATTGGCCTCTTTAACCTGATCTTTTAATATGGGAGAAAGAGTTTGGTTATCAGAGGTTTTATAAAATTGCCGATAATCCAAAGTATTATTGCGGAAAGCCGCAAACAATTGATAGGGACCATTTGAGGCCAGTTCATTCACATAATTATTGCTGGAAAAACTGCGTTGGGATTGATTTAAAAAAAGAAATGCTGCAACCGGAATCAACAAGAGGCAGACGGCAATAAAAATCCTTCGAGAAAACTTATCCTTAATCTCCATGGATTTTATAAACAAGGGGCGGACCGCAAAAAAGACAGCCAGAGTTATGATAAACAGAATGGGAAGTATCCAGAATACCGGATAGGTTTGGAGAATATTATTGGTAACCTCGCGACGATAAACAAGATAATCAACGGAAATAAAATTAAACCGGACCCCGAATTCGCTCCAGAAAAACCATTCTGCAATGGAGGAAAAACAAAGACCATACAATATCAAAAACCCAACTCCCTGGGCCAGGTACCGAAAAATTGCACTATTGAATAATTTATTGGGTAAAACCGCAAGAAAAAGGACAAACGGGATGGAAAAATAACCTATAAAGCCGATGTCATAAATCAGGCCAAGACCAAAAATATGACACAATTCGAACAGGCTGGGATCGATCAGGTTCCAGTCTCTGATAACCAGAACCACCCTCAATAATGTAAAACTTGCAAGTATAATCATTGCCAGCCAAACCAGCAGGGCAAATCGTGTTTTGGAAATATTTAAACCTTTATTAAACATTACTAATAAAAACTCCATTTTTTTGGATAAAAAATATAATAGAAAAAAAGAGCTGAGTACCAGCAGATAACCATGGTAAACAGATCATGACTGGGAAAATGAGCTCCCCTGACTTGTTGGCCTATCCCGAATATCAACCCGAGGATCAATCCAAATAAAAAACCATATTTTTTATATGGCGACCCCAGATAGACAAGGACAAAGTACAGACTAAAAAATGCATAGCCACCGGATGCATGTCCCGCTGGAAATGCCTGGCCAACTGGCAAGCCACTTGGTACAGGATCAAATATTTTAATATAGGGCATTGTGCCGGAAAATATTTTCAAATCCCAGGGGGTATAAATATGTGTAAGGTGTTTTCCGGCACCAACTATCAAAGGACCTGCCCCGGAAGCCACCAAAAAATAGATCAAAATTTTTTTAAATTTTTTAAAGGGTTTAAAAAAGAAGGTTGAAGAAAAAAGCATCACCCACACCAGAGCTATCCCGATGTCCAAACGCCTTCCCCATCCATGGATGACAGAATCAAAAAGCCAATGGCCCCGAAATGGCCAGGATCGGGTCCCGGCATCATAAAAATGGGAAACCCACCAAAGATCAAAACCGCTGTATTCCAACATTATCCCCAGGAAAAGCAGAAGAAGGGGAAAAATCAATATCAAGAAGAGATACCCCCGGGACTTTTCCTGGTTCATAGGACAGCTTCCTTCACAAATGCCGTGGATAAAAAAGACGGCTGCCAACCATGACAGCCACTGATCAGGTATTCCATAAAATTGGGGGGTTCTTTATAATTCATATTTTTAAATATCTTTTTATATTGGTTGGTATCATAACATCGCTATTATGAAGAAATCATGAGGTTGATATTTTTTTTAACCGGAAAAGATAACTATTCTTTTCTTTCCCGGATTAATTTCATCATGAGCAAACGCTTGCCACGCTTATCCAGATTGCTGACAAAAGTATCCATATTCGCAACCTTATTGACATCGATGAGATTATTTTCAAGCATGGCCGTCAGATAAGCCTGATTGGTTACCCCATTGTGCCAAAGTCCTGCACTCCTGGCCAGAAAAGATCCGCCTGCAAAAATTGCCACCATCATACAGGCAATGGCCAGGGGCGACAACTTCAATTTCTTTTTGGGCAAACTGATAAAAAGAGTATCGGCTTCCGGACAAGCATCTACACATTTCCCGCAGGCAAAACATTCATCGGAAGCAATGGTATTTTTTTCACTGACGATAATGGAACATGGACAGGCACGGTCACATTTTTTACAGGCAGTACAGGTGGAAAAATCTCGCCGGACCTTAAAGGGGCTTAATAAACCCACTATCCCGAGCAGAGCACCATAGGGACACAGATACCGACACCAGAAATACCGAATAATTATGGACATCATCACCAGGAACACAATACTCACAAGAACCGTGACGGAAATGTCGGTAAAAAATTTAAGCATTTTGATATCGGCGACAATATTATAGGAGCTGAAGATAAATTGTTTCAGGACCATGGGATTCATCGTATAGAAGATAGCAAACAAAAAAAAGGCAAGCAAAAAATATTTAAAACTCCGTAAAACAAAATCGATCCCAGGGTAAATCCGGAATCCTTTTTTAAATAATTTAGAATGCAATTTACTCAAAATTTCCGACAGAAAACCAATGGGACAAACCCAGGAACAAAAACTTTTTTTCACTAAAAATGCTGTCAAAACGATGAAAAGAAAAATCAATAATCCAGAAGGATGAATAGGGTCAACAACATAATTTATAAAAAAATATTTCAGACTAGTAAGGGCTGCAATGGGTAAAAAAGCCTCTACTCCCGGCGGCCGCTGGGTAATAGGTATCACTCCCTGCGAAAGCACAGCTGCAAATTGATAAAATTTATACCCGATAAACAAGGTGGTAATTAAAAACAGAACCTGACAAATCAAGCGCAGGCCGACATATTTTTTTTGCATTTTTTTTTCCAATGTGACTGGGGGTTACTACTCTATAATGGAGACCAACTGGCTGGCCGGTACAATACGAATTTTGCCTTTCAGCTTGGGCAGTTCGATCTTCAAGGCCTCAAGAGTAGCCTCATAGGGATGACCAATACCAATAGCACTCCCGTGCTTTAAGGCAATTTTAACAAGACTCTCCAATTGTCCCGTGATATAGGCAACGGTTTGAACATTATCTAAAAAGACATCCCGCTGGGCAAACTTAAGCTCAAACAGTCGGGCAGATGCCTCACCCTGGGACAGGGGAGATGTTCTGGAATCGATAAAAAACAACTCTTCTTTTTTTAAAATAGTGAAAATCTGATGCATTTTATCTGAATCGGCTGTCAATTCAGATCCCATGTGATTATTGACTCCGACAACACCAGGCACATCTTTTAAATCTTTCCGAAGCTGATCCAAAAGCATGTCCGGCGTCATTGAGGATAATAAGGCACCGGGGCCTGGATTTACCTGGGGGTATTGAGCCGGTTCCATCGGCAGATGCAGCATAAGTTGTGCCCCCCTGGCAGAAAGCTTATTGGCAATGGAAGCCCCGAATGGGGAAAAGGGAAGCACAGAAAAGGTAAAATTTAAATCCAGCTGGTACAAGTCCATTGCTATCCGCCTGGCATAACCGATATCATCAATGATAATGGCTATCCGGGGAATATCACCGGCTGCCTTTGAAACCCTCGACTTTTTTTTCAACTGCCCATGATCCAGATCCTCAAAAATCTCATATAAAATAGCCCCCTGGGATTTTTCCATAAGCGCCATGGAGGGTTTTATATTCTGGACATCGCCTCCCCCTTCAACCACCGGAGATATATGGTTTTTATTTTTTTTAAATCTTATATGGGAGTTTTTATTTTTTTGGGAAATATGGGATTTAGAATATTGTTGACCGGGTCTTCTTAGTCCGGAGAAAATAAATATATCCGCTATCATAGCCAGAGTCAAACAGATAGCTATCAGAACAGCTATACCCAAAAAGACCTTTTTCAACTCTTTACCAAGATCCTTTTTTTTTTGTTTTCCGGCCCCTGCCTTTTTTCCTGATGCTTTTTTTTGTGGTGTCTTTTTTTGGGGAACCAAAGATTTCCCCCGGACTCCTCTCTTTTTTTTAACTACCATTTAATTTACTAAACACTCCATAGCTCACCAGAATATCAAGAGCTCTTTTTACCTGGGCATCCCGCCCAAGTTGTTCACTATCTAAAATTTGCTGACTTTTTCCAGATTTTTTCTTCTCAGATTTTCCCCGGGCACTTCCTTCGGGTTTCAGACTATTCTTCAAATCTTTTTCCTTCATCATCCTGTCAAAAACAGAAACTTTTTTTTCTTTTATCGGAAGTAATGCAAATGGCACTTCTATATCGGGCTGGATCCCCTTGGCCTGAATAGAACGTCCATTGGGAGTATAATAACGTGCAATGGTGTATTTAATGCCAAATCCATCCTTGAGGGGATGAACGGTCTGGACCGAACCCTTTCCAAAGGAGGCAGTACCGAGGATAAGAGCCCTGGAATGATCCTGAAGAGCACCTGCCACAATTTCAGATGCCGACGCTGACCCCCCGTTAATCAGAACAACAACGGGATAGTTCCGGTCCTCTTTATCGGGGTGGGCATCAAACACCTGGGTGTTTTCTTCCAGACGACCCTTGATGGAAACAATACTGCCATGGTCCAAAAACAGATCACTGACTTTAATGGCCTGGTCCAGAAGACCGCCGGGATTATCCCTCAGATCAATAATAAGGCCCTTTAACCCGCCATCTTTTGTTTCAAATTTTTTCAAATGTTTTTCCATGTCATCCAGGGTATTCATCCGAAAATTAGTGATCCTGATATATCCATAACCGGGCTTCAAAACAGCAGACCTCACACTGGTCATGGGGATCATGTCCCGTTTCAGGAGAAATTCCAGGGGGGCAGCATCTCCCCGCCTGACCACGGTGATCAAGGTTTCCTTATGCCGAGGCCCCCTCATCTTGCCCACGGCCTCCCACAGGGCCATGTCTTTTGTGGACAGGCCATCTATTTTAATAATGATGTCCCCTGCCTTAATACCGGCTTTATAGGCCGGAGTACCCTCAATGGGAGAGACCACGGTCAAAATCCCCTCTTTCATGGTGATCACTATACCAATACCGGAAAATTCTCCCTTGGTATCATCCTGGAGATCATCAAAAGCTTCCGGAGGCATAAAGCTTGAGTGGGGGTCCAGATTTCCCACCATACCCTTAATAGCGTTATGGATAAGCGTATCGGCATCCACTTTATCCACATAGTTTTTTTCCAGTTCTTCCAAAACCTCGGTAAAAAGCTTCAAGGTTTTATAGGTCTTTTCATCATCCGCCTGAACCCGGGTAAAAGATCCTGTCATCAAAATAAGGACCAGAGAAACAGCTATTATTGATATCCAATGCTTTGTGACTTCGGAAAACTGATATTTCATATATTCAAGCTCCTTTTCTTATCCATGGCAAGGGGTTAATGGGTTTCCCATGGTGCCTGACCTCAAAATGAAGAAGCAACCCCTTAACGGACCCGGTATCTCCGGCAGTAGCAATCACTTCACCAGTATCAACTATCTCACCCTTTTTCTTAAAAATTTCTTCTACATGGGCATAAAGAGTATAATAATTATCTCCATGATTAATAATCATCAAGTTCCCATACCCTTTGAGCCATTGGGCAAACATCACTTCACCCTTAAAAACAGACCGGACAGGCTCTCCTCTTTCCGCTTTTATATCAATTCCGCTTTGAAAAGTGAAGGCTTTGTAATCCCCGTTCTTTGAAGGTCCGAACTTTGACACAATCTTCCCTTTAACCGGAATCTGCAACCGCCCTTTTTGACGTAAAAAAGAGGAATCATCAATGAAAAGCTGCCCTTTTTTGTTCATGAGATTCAATCTTTCATCAAGATCTCTGGCCGATACTTTTAATGATGCCAATACAGCCTGGGCCAATTTTTTCTTCCCTTGAACCTCGTATAAAATCGCTTCCTTTTTACTTGTTTCCTTTTCCTTAATCCTGATCTGAAAATTCAATTCCGCTTCAAGATCAATCTTTTCTTTCACCTGTTGACTCAATTTAACTTCCATGCGGCTCAGCTTTTTAAGGTCCCGGGCTTGCTGTTCAAGAATCTGTAAATCGGAGTTAATCACTTGTTTCATGGCGTTCTGGGTTAAAAAAAAGTCAAAGACGGAAGACGACTCTCCCACAATATCCAAACGACCGATCATGCCCATCCGATACAGGGCATTGAGCCGCTGGCCGGCATAAACCTGCTCTTTATCTATCTGGGCCTTCAAAGTTGTCCTGGATTCATGAATCTTTGCATTTTTTATTTCCAGATCCTTTACCTCCTGGGACAAGGCCCTGGATCTCAAACGCGCCTGGTTCAGGCCATAATCAATTGCATTTAACCCCTCAATAACCTTCATCTCTTTTTTGAAAAAGGCCGCAACTTTTTTTTCTTCCGTGGAAATCTTTTCCTGGGCAGCAATCTTGGAAGCAATCACCAATTGTTTTCTTTTATTTTTTTTCAAACCGGATTTGGTTTTAATACTTTTGCCCACAGGCACCAAAGAGATATACCTGGGTCTATTTCGTATATACCCTTTTTTACCCTGGAATATCACGGTCAACCAGCCGCCTACCCCGTCTCCTTCCTCGATGATATCCACTTGCCCACCTTTTTCAATGACCCTCACCACAGTGGAAAACTCGGATGGTTCTGCTCTGACATTAAGTTTAAAAGATTTTACAATCCCTTTGAACAAAACCCGATTATCGGCCAGAGAACTATCCGCAATCAAAAGAATAAGGCATCCCAAAAGGAGACAAAGCCCGATTTTGATTTTGTTTACTTTAAAATTTGTTTTAAAGACAAATAACATCCGAACCAACCTAAAAATGTACTGGAAAAAAGGATAATTAGAATGGCTCTTACAGAAAGAAACTGGATATCGATGTGAACATAAGTAACCAGGTTTTCTGCAATACCCGATGCAATGGCCAGGTACCCGCATAGAAGGATCACAAGCCCCACCACCCCGCCCAAAAAACCCTGTAAAAGCCCTTCCACATAAAACGGCATTTTAATAAAGCCCTCGGTTGCACCCACCAGACGCATGATCTCAACCTCGAGCCTACGAGAATAAAACGCCAAACGTACTGTATTCGCCGTGATAAACAAAGCGATGAGCAAAAAAAGACCGCACATGGCATATCCGGTTATTTTAAATAAATTAAAGATATTTAAAAACTTACCCAGCCACCCCTGGCCATACTCCACATTTTCCACCAACGCCAGGGACTCAATTTTCCGGGCAAAAGATTGTATTTGTTCAAAACTGCCATGGGCTTTCATCTTAATTTCAATCGCATCCGGCAGAGGATTTGTTTTAAGGGTTTTAAAAAACTGAGTGCGGGAACTCATCTCTTTTTTTAATTTATCCAGGGCCTGGGCTTTTGGAATAAACACCATTTCATCAACCTCACCCAGCCCACGAATTTTTGCTTCAAGATCCGGCAACCTGTCCCTGAAAAAATCTTTTTCCAGGTAGATCACGGCACGCCCCCCCTGATTCCAGACTTCGATAAACCGACTTGTATTTTCAAAAAAAAGCATGAAGATTGAGACAATCAAAATTGAAAGAGAGATAGTAATAATCGTAATAAAATTTAAAAATCGGTTGGACCGGATATCTGCCAAGGCTTTTTTTACAAAACGAATCATAGGATAGACCTCATCTTCATTAGAGCATGGTGGAGATTGTTTTCAGTTTTCCTTCTTCCAGAACAATATTTCTCCCCCTGACCGTGCTTTCCATAAGGTGGAGGTTGTGACTTGCCACAAGAATGGTAGCTCCTCTTTTATGGTATTCCATCAAAAAATCCATTATGGCCTGGGCTGCCTTATCATCCAGGCTACCCGTGGGTTCATCGGCCAGAATAATAGCGGGTTCACCCACCACGGCCCGGGCAACGGCTACCAGTTGCTGCTCTCCGCCGGAAAGGGTAAGAGGCAAGGCATTGGCCTTTTTTTCCATACCTGTGATTCTGAGCACCTGCATCACTTTTTTACGTATGAAATTAGGGCTTTCACCAGCAACCTCCAATACCAATGCAACATTCTCAAATACAGTTCGGCTGGGAATCAATTTAAAATCCTGAAACACCATTCCAAATCTGCGCCGCAAAAAGGGCAATTTTCTCGAAGAGATCCGAGACAGATTCATACCATCGATAAGAATCTGACCTTCGGAAACCATTTCTGCAAGGTAGAGAACCCTCAAAAGAGTTGATTTACCAGCTCCCGACGGGCCGGAAACAAAGATAAATTCTCCGGGCTCGACATCCAGAGAAACATCATCCAAAGCCAGCTTGGCGCCATAGCGCTTGCTCACATTGAACAACCTTATGATTGAGTTTTTATTTTTGTCCGCATTCATAATTTTATATACTGCCTATCATGACCATAATTGACTCATAATGAATTTACTGATATATATCCCTCGTGTCAAGGAGTGCTGCAAAACAGTTTTCCTTACACCAAGCCTTCACTGTACCCGTAACCCGGCTTCTTCCAACCAGTGAAGGCTTTAATATGTTCAAAAGAAACTGACTCCACCCACCGGAAAAAAAAAAGGTAAGACCGTGCATGAAACTATTTGATTCCCACTGCCACATTGATGACAAAGTCTATGAAAATGATATTATAGAGGTAATAAACAGGGCCGCACAAGAACAGGTAAAAGGCATTATGATTGTGGGAGTTGACCTTTCAACCTCACACAGGGCAATTGAGATAGCCAGAGACAACCCCTGCATAATCACCTCCGTGGGAATCCATCCCCATGATGCCTCCAATTGCTCCACCAAAACCCTGGAAACCCTTAAAAATCTGGCAAAGGAGCATACCTGTATCAAAGCCTGGGGAGAAACCGGTCTTGATTTTAACCGGATGTTTTCCCCACAAAAAGACCAGGAAACCTGTTTTTCTTCCCAACTCAATCTTGCCGGAGATCTGGATCTTCCCTTAATTTTCCATGAACGCGATTCCAATGGAAGATTTTATGAGATTTTAAAATCCGAGGGGCCCGCAACCCGAAAAGGAGTAGTTCATTGTTTTTCAGGTACCAAAGCCGAGATGTTCAAATACCTGGATCTGGGATATCACATCGGGATCACCGGTATTCTGACCCTTCAAAAAAGAGGGGAATACCTGCGCACGATTGCCCCCTTAATCCCCGATGACAAAATTTTGATTGAAACCGATGCCCCTTACCTGACCCCGGCTCCCCAAAAAAACAAGTTCCGCCGGAATGAACCTGCATTTGTAAAATCGGTCCTCCTGAAACTGGCACAGATAAAGCAGACCGATCCTGATCAATTGTCCCGGACTATTTTTGAAAACACTTTAAAATTTTATAACCTTCCCACCCAGGGCTGAGCCGGGCCGGACCAAACAACGCATCTCAAAATTTCAATTTTTCAACATCAGTTTTTCCACGGCCTTTTCGAGACCGTCCAGGGAAAGCTCATACATGGGGAAAATTTGAGATATGGTCATGATGGTATGGGTATATCCCCACATGGATTCCGAAACCGGATTAAGCCAGACCGCATGGGGAAAGGTCTTAATCAAAAATTTTAATTGTTCGATACTTGGCCGGCCACTTCTTTGTGTAATATGGATAGAGCCGTCATGGGCCATGAGTTCATAGGGTGCCATGCTGGCATCCCCCAAGACAATGAGCCTGGTATCTGGATCAAGCCGGGAAAATTCCATGATACTTTTGGGTTTTTTATACCGGGCCGGATCTTCCCATAGATAATCATAAATAGTATTATGGAAAAAATAGGTTTTTACCTCTTTAAACTGGGACCTTGCATAATCAAACAGGGTCTGGACTACCTGGATATGTGGATCCATGGACCATCCCCCGTTATCAATGGCAAGAATAATCTTAAGCCTATCTTTCAATGCACGATCAAAGATAAGTTCGATCTCTCCTGCATTACGCAGGGTCTCTTTGATGGTTTCATCAATATTAATTTTATCTCTGGGACCCGCAGGGATAAGATTGCGCAATCGCTTCAAGGCCTCCCCCATCTTGGCCTGGGTTAAAGGACCCCTGGTGGAATAATCCTTATATCTACGTTCATTGGCTACCTTTACCGCTGATTTGTTCTGGGATTCTCCTCCCACCCGCATACCGCCGGGGTGATGCCCGGAATGACCCACGGGAGAATATCCCCCTGTACCGATCCATTTGCCCCCACCGTCATGGCGCCCGTCCTGATCCTTAAGGCGTTTCTTAAAATACTCAATCAATTCATCCGGTGACATCTTGTTAAGTTCTTTTTCATCTATTCCAAGGGCATCGGCCAATTGTTCAGGATTTTTCAGCCATTCATCCAACATACCCCTGGCAATCTCATCAATTTCAAAGCCACCATCTTCTGGCAGGGGAACCCCGTCAAAATGATGGGCAAAAACCTGATCATAGAGATCAAAATATTTTTCACTCTTAACAAGAATGGCCCGGGCACAGGTGTAAAATTCATCCAGACTACTGATATTTCCCTGATGCAATGCCTTTTGTAATATAAGAAAAGAGGTGGGAGAGACCGGAATTCCAACTTCCTTGAGTGTATAAAAAAAATTTAAAAACATGGATAACCGCCCGTTAAAACATTTTCCGTCTGGATGTCAGGTTCTTTGCCCGTTCATAATCGGGACTCTTTTTAAACAAAACACCCAGGAAGGGCATTTTTTCCCTGACAAGGTCCTTGGCCTTGAAATCCGGATCAGCATTCAATGCCCTGATCCAGTTAAGCAACTCCCGGGTGGCCGGTTTTTTTTCAATGGCATCAAGCTCTCTTAACCTGTAAAAAGAGCCTATGGCATTTTCCACCAGTTTTTCATCCATATTTTCAAAATGAACATTGATAATTTTGCGCATCATCTTAGGGTCTGGAAATGCGATGTGATGAAAATTACACCGCCCGAGAAAAGGATCGGACAGATCTTTTTTGGCATTGGAGGTAATAATGATAACCGGTCTGTGGAGTGTTTTTACAGTTTTATCGGTTTCAATAATATCAAACTGCATCTGATCCAGGACATCCAGCATATCATCTTGAAAATCGGTATCTGCCTTATCGATCTCATCTATGAGAAGTACTGTTCTTTTCTCTGCGCAAAAAGCCTGACCTATTTTTCCCATTTTAATATACTCATCAATATTACTCACATCCCGCTTGGAATCACCAAACCTGGAATCGTTTAACCGGGTCAGGGTATCATATTGATACAAGGCCTCCACAAGCTTCATGCTGGATTTAACATTCAAAGTTATCAAGGGCATGGAAAGAGTATCGGCAATGGCGTAGGCCAGCATGGTTTTGCCGGTACCTGGTTCTCCCTTGAGCAGCAAGGGCATTTCCAGTTTCATGGATATATTGACAATTGAGGCCAGCTCATTGTCCAGAACATATTTTTTTGCACCATGGAATTCATTATTAACGGGTTGGTTCATCAATTAATTTCTCCACAAATTTTAAATTTCAATTATGGTCTGTTAACCATCTCATTTTTTATTAACGTTAGCTATTTTTGACTATCGGAATATATGAATCATCCTGGATGATTTCACAAGGGTTTTATTGCAATAAAAAAAATTGTTAAGCAAATATTACAAAATTGGCATTTTATTATTTTATTGCCAAATCCTAAAAGATTGACACAAATTAAACTTAGTGTTAGGCTTATAAATTAAGTTGTTAAAGCTATGATTAAATAGGAGTATACATATGATTGGTGGACTCGGAATGCCGGAACTAATAGTGATTCTCGTTATTATTCTTATTATTTTTGGAGCGGGCAAACTACCTGAAATAGGTGCTGGCCTGGGAAAAGGAATTAAAAACTTCAAAAAAGCCACACAGGAACCACTACCAAAAAAGGAAGATGAACCGGAAAAAATTGATAAGGACTGATCTATCTATTTTCCTTCCATTATATAGAACCTCAACCGGATATTGTTTCCATATCCAGTTGGGGTTTTTTTCTATCCAACACCCACAACTGCATTATTAAATAAGTTTTTAGATTAATTACAAAAATGAAAGATTCTTCCCATCATTAACAACATTTTTGTAATTAAAATTTAAAATTTAACCACCAAGCCCTGCCCCTCCACCCCAAAAGCCTTACCAATCCAGTCTTGGCACGCCTATTGCTTTATTACATTTGTCATTAATAAAGCATTTTCAAAGAAAAGAATGGATCGATGAACATGGAAAGACCGGAAGCACACAATTTAATTGAAAAAAGAAAAAAACTGATCAAGGATTTCCTTGCCGGGGAAAAAATAGATTTTCTTGGAACCCTTACCTCTTTTTTAGATGAATACTTTTATACCATGTTTGAAAAAAGCGTTTCTGCCCGGAAAATGGTTATATCGGGTAACCCCTTTGCCCTTATCGCCCTGGGAGGATATGGCAGAAAAGAGCAATGTCTCCATTCTGATATCGACCTGTTGATTCTTTTTGATAAAAAAGTACCCATGGAAGTGGAAGCCTTTATCCAGGAACTTTTATACCCCCTGTGGGATGCCCGATTTGAAGTGGGATACGCCGTCAGAAACATTAAAGAATGTACTCAAATGTCCTTTGAGCGGTTTGACATTTTAACCACAATTTTAGATGCTCGCTTTATCTGCGGGGCCTCCCTTGTCTATTCCAGCTTCATGGAAAAATTTAGATCCCGATTATCGGGAAAACGCCTGAAAAACACCTTGAACTACCTGTTGGAGCACGGTGAAAACCGCCTTAAAAATTTTGGAGACTCCACCTATCTTGTGGCACCAAATCTTAAATCCGGATTTGGAGGCCTGCGGGATTACCACACCCTGCTCTGGTATGCAAAGATCAAATCCAATATTAAATTTCGACGGGATCTTGAATATTACGGGTTCCTGTCCCATTTTGAATATGCCAACCTCAAAGACTGCCTGGCCTATATATGGGATATCAGAAACCTGCTTCACCACATCACCCGACGCAAATGTGACACCCTCCATTTTGAATACCAGACCGAAATGGCAAAGCTTCTCAGGCATAAAAACAAAACAAGCCAGCCCGATGTGGAACTGTTTCTTGGCGAACTCCACGGCAAAATGGAATTTTTGAAACACTTGAACCAGATCACCTTTGAAGATATCCTCTCCAATTGTAAAACCAGGAAACAGGTCACCACATCCAGACCCACAAAAACAAAAGGCCTTATCATTAAAAACAGACGGCTTTACTTTGCCAATACCGTGGCCATCCTCCAAAAACCTGACCTGCTTTTAAAAATATTTTTAGAAAGTGGCCGGAGCAAAATTCCTCTTTCCATTGAAGCCATGCGAATTGTATCCGAGTTTCGCCACCTGGTGGATAAAAAAATAAAAACAGATCCCAGGTGTATCAAGATATTCAAACAAACCCTGACTCTGTCCTACTGGGAATTCAACGTCCTCACCGGCATGCTTTCCACGGGAATTCTTGAAAAATTCATCCCCGAATTTTCTGCCGTTGTCAACAAAATCCAATATAACCAATACCACCTGTTCCCGGTTGACAAACATTCCATCCGGTGTGTCCAGGTGATCAACAGCTTCAAAAAACCCGGCACCACCCCGATAACCAATCTCTATGCACAAGTTTTTAAAGAGATCAAAAATAAAAATATCCTGTTGATGGCAGCCCTCCTCCATGATATCGGCAAATCGGATCCCGGCAAGGAACATTCAAAACGCGGCAAAAAAATTGCAGGCCCCATATTGGATCGTTTTGGATTCAAGCCAACGGAAAAAGAGGATATTTTATTTTTGATCCAATACCACCTGCTACTGGCCAAAAGCGCTACCCGCAGGGATCTTTTTGATGAAGAAACCGCTGTATCAACTGCCCATGCCATTGATAAAATCCGGCTGCTGCGCATGTTGTTTTTACTCACGGTTGCAGATTCCAAGGCCACCGGTCCCAAGGCATGGAATGACTGGACCGAGAACCTGATAAAAGACCTGTTCCTCAAAACCATGGGAATTATAAAAACCGGAGAACTGGCATCAAAAAAAGCCCAGGGACTCATAGATAAAAAGAAAAAAGAGGTGTTGGCTCTATCAAAGGAGAGCCTGGAAAAAGAGGCGATCAAAACCCGTCTGGACAGCATGTCCCAACGATATCTCTTATATATCCCGGCAAAAAACATCCTTGAGCATATCGATCTGTACCGAAACCTGGGAGACAGGGATTTCATCTGGCAGATAAGCAAAAAAAACAACGCCAAAATCCGGACTGTCTCCATATGCGGCAGGGACAAGCCAGGATTTTTTTCCAAAATTGCGGGAATTTTTTTCCTGAACAATATTGATATCATTGCTTCCCAGGCCTATTCCCTCGGGGACAGCCATATTCTGGATGTCTTCAAGGTTAAGCCTCCCCGGGATCTGATATTTGAAAAAGAAAAATGGGAAAAGGCGGAAAAAGACCTGATCTGCGCCCTTGATGATGATCATTTTCTGGACAAGGCCCTGGAAAAAATCCCCGCCACACTTACCGTTTCTTCGGGTAAAACACCGGAAACAAACAAGGTCAGGATCGACAACCGGGCATCAAGCTTTTTTACCATCATTGAAGTTTTGACCTATGATTTCCCAGGTCTTTTATTTTCTGTTACAAATGCCCTGTACCGCAATGGCTTAAATGTTAATGTGGCAATGGTGGGAGGAAAAGTGGACCAGGTTATGGATATTTTTTACGTCAAAGATATCAACAACGATCAGAAAATATTATCCGATGAAAGGCTTGAACAGATCAAATCATCTATTTTAAACAGTCTTCCACAAATATATTCAAAGGAGAGTCGAAATGAAAAAAATTGAGGCCATCATCAAACCCTTTAAACTCGATGATGTCAAAGAGGCACTCAGCGAAATTGGAATTTACGGAATGACAGTAACGGAAGTCAATGGATATGGACGCCAGAAAGGGCATAAAGAGATATACCGGGGTGCCGAGTACGTAGTTGACTTTGTCCCCAAGATAAAAGTGGAAATAGTAGTCAACGATGACCGGGTGAAAGAAGCCGTGGACACCATCCGAAGGGCTGCCAACTCCGGTAAAATTGGTGACGGCAAAATCTTTGTTTATCCGGTGGAGCAGGCCATACGAGTCAGAACTGGCGAGACAGGAGATCTGGCTCTCTAAGCTAAATTACAAACAACCCAAGAACTTAAGGAAATAAGACAGATGACACCAAAAGATGTACTTGCAATGGCAAAGGAAAACAAAATAAAAGTTGTCGATATTCGCTATATGGACTTTATCGGCACCTGGCAGCATTTTTCAGTTCCCATAGGAGAACTCAGTGAATCTGCATTTGAAGATGGATTCGGCTTTGACGGATCCAGCATGAGGGCATGGCAGAATATTGATAACTCCGATATGCTCGTCATTCCCGAGCCCGCCACGGCCAAAATTGATCCTTTTTTCAAAATTCCCACCCTGGCCCTCATCGGAAACATACATGAACCCATCACCATGGAAGCCTACAGCCGGGACCCCAGGGGTATTGCCAAAAAAGCAGAACAATATCTGAAAAGCACAGGCATTGGCGACACCATCTATGTGGGACCGGAACCAGAATTCTTCATCTTTTCCAACATCAGGTATTCCTCGGAACCCAACGCCTCCTTTTTTGAGATCGACTCCCCGGAAGCCCATTGGAATACAGGGTCAGGCGAAACATCCAACCTGGGATACAAGATCCGCCCCAAAAGCGGATACTTCCCCCTGCCTCCGGCAGACAAATACCAGGACATGAGAACGGAAATGATGCTCACTTTAGAGGAGCTGGGTATTGCCATGGAATGCCAGCACCACGAGGTGGCCACGGCCGGGCAGTCCGAAATTGATCTCAGGTTTGATTCTCTTTTAAACATGGGCGACAGCCTTGCCTGGTTTAAATATGTTCTGAAAAATGTGGCCGCCAGACACAACCACACCGTCACCTTCATGCCCAAACCTCTCTATGGTGACAACGGCACAGGCATGCACACCCACATGAGTTTTTGGAAAGACGGCAAACCCTTGTTTTCCGGCAACAAATATGCCGGCATGTCCGACATGGCCCTCCATGCCATCGGTGGTATCATGAAACATTGCAAGGCTCTGTGCGCCATCACCAATCCCACCACCAACTCTTATAAGAGACTGGTACCGGGATTTGAAGCCCCTATTAACCTGGCATACTCCAGCCGAAACAGGAGTGCCGCCATACGGCTTCCCATGTATTCCGGATCTCCCAGTGCTAAACGCATTGAATTCAGGACACCGGACCCCTCATGCAACGGCTATATGGCATTTTCCGCCATCACCATGGCCATGATTGACGGCATCCAGAACAAAATTGATCCAGGAGATCCCATGGATAAAAACATCTATGATCTGCCACCGGAGGAACTTGCGGAAATGGAATCCGCACCCGCCTCCCTGGAAGAAGCCCTGGCTGCATTAAAAGATGACCATGACTTCCTGCTCAAGGGAGATGTCTTCACAGAGGATGTCATCAATTACTGGATCGATTATAAGATGGAAAATGAGGTCAAACCGGTTATCAGCCGTCCCCATCCCCATGAATTTTATCTCTACTATGATATCTAACCCTTTTTAGGCAAAAACACTTGCCAGACAGGCCCGGTGAAAACCTTCACCGGGCCTGTCGTCTTTTTCATCTCTTCTTGCACCAAAGCCCCGGGTATTTAACGGTATACGACCCCGTCATCTTTCCCATGATCTCCAGGCATTCCCTGAATATTTTTTTTTAATGCAATATAAAAAAAAATAAGTTATAAAAAGAAAAAATGAAATCGGTGTCGGCCGGTAACATAAATATAAAATTCGGTCACAAAACAGCAGGGGAGCTAACATCATCACCATGAAACTTTCGCAATTGCCATACAGACGGATACCGGGTTTTTTATTCATTTTATTGATCTGTTTCTCTTTTAATTTTCCCCAGGCCCTTGCACAGGGATCAAAAAAAGGAAATGAATTTGCTGAACTGTCCCAACGCCTGATCCGGGACGGCTTTGATCCTGAAAAAATCAACACCCTTTTTTCCAGTGAGAAGATATTTTTTACCCCCGGGGATGTATCCTTGTTTTTCATCCATTCCGAATCAAATCTGGACTATGATCAATTTCTTGCTGCCAAACCCATTGAAAAAGCCCGGGAACATATGAAAATCCACCAGGGAACCCTGGACCAGGCCGAAAAAAAATATGGCGTGGATAAAACAGTCATTGCCGCAATTTTGCTGGTGGAAACCCAACTGGGTGATTATCTTGGCAAACGGACAGTCTTCAATACCCTGTCCACCATGGCTGCCCTGACCGATGATAATTTAAAGGAACTTGTCTGGAAATCGATCCCGAAAAACAAAAAACCCAAACGGGAAAAATTTGAACGAAAAGTTAAAACCCGTTCCCAATGGGGATATCAGGAACTCAAGGCCCTAATAAAATATACAAACAGGGAAAAAATTGCCCCGGAATCGATCAAAGGGTCATATGCGGGAGCCATGGGTATTCCTCAATTCATGCCCTCCAATGCCCTCCGCCTGGCAAAGGATGGCAACAATGATGACAAGGTGGACCTGTTCAGCCATGCCGACGCCATCTCATCGGTGGCCAATTTTCTCAGCCACCACGGCTGGAAACCGGGAATTTCCCGCCAGCGTCAGCATGAAGTCCTATTCCAGTATAATCACAGCAACTATTATGTGGACACCCTGTTAAAAATTTCAGATAAATTAAAAGAAGGATAAAGCAAAATTTCCATGGATAATATAATTTTATACACCCTGCTCATCGCAGCCCTGGCATTTGGACTGACAATGCTGACCCTGATCGATATCATAAAAAAAGACTTCGGATCGATCAAGACCAAGGCCCTATGGCACTTTGTAGCCCTGATCCCCTTCCTGGGCTGGCTCATCTACCTGGTCTTCGGATCCAGAAAAGGACAAAAAAAACCGATCTGACCCATAATTTTAATTGACTTTTTCCCCCATCCGGTATAAACATCAATCCTTACTGTTGGTCCCATCGTCTAGCGGTTAGGACGCTGGCCTCTCACGCCGGAAACCGGGGTTCGATTCCCCGTGGGATCACCACTTAGAACAGCAGGGCTCTTGGCATTTTGTCGAGGGCTTTTTTGTTTTTGAAAAGTGCTCCTCCCCACACCATTCCCCATAAAACTACATGTTTTGAAAAGATATTAAACCTTTTATAATTTAACAGGCAATCTCAGATATTGAAAATTTTCTTGTTATAAAAAAATCCATTAGCTATCTGAATGAAAAAAATCTTAAAAAAGGTTATCAAGATTTAAACTGGTGTCATTGATACTTTGAAGAACTCATGACCATTATCCATAGGGACAATTAGGAATACAAATTTCGTTGAACCTAAAACGGGCATTGTTGAATCCGAGTCAGAAGAAAACACGCCTGATATTGACTCCGAGCAAGATGATAGCATAACCTTTGCCAAGAAGAAGAAAACCTTAAAACAGGAGGGAAAATATGGTCAAGGCACTATTACGCCATCTTCGAGACGTTTGGTATTGGCAATGCGCAAGATGGGCATCGAGGCCCATAGAGGAACCTTCAAAGAGGTTCAAGTGCGGGACTCTATGGTTCGACAGACAAGCAGAATTGCAGAAATCTTCAACAAAAAAATTACCTTCATCGAAAACACCATCCGAGATAGAGTAGATTTTGAGGGAGTCACGATTGCCCAGGCCCCTAACACACTTTATATAAATGCAGCTACCACAAGCCCAGTTTTACAGGTAGCAGCCAATGAACTGTTGCATTCCATAAGAAAAACAAATCTCCCTCGTTGCTGGAAACTCAGAAACAGTATTCTCCCCCAGATCAAGCATTTCATTCAAGGTAAAAACCTTTTACAAAAAAAGACCGGCTCATTTTAGAATTGGTTTATTATTCTATTTTTGCTTGCTGAATTATAATAAGTTTGGTTGACAAATACCAATTAGCCATATAAAAAAATCAAACAGCCCTTGAAAGTGCGGAAACACTCCCAAGGGCCTAATCATAATAACTTACTGACAAAGGAGTAAGCATCATGACTAAGCTATCTATTATCATATCTGAACCAATTTCTAAACCGTCTAAAATAAAAAATTTTATAGATGAAACGAAAATGCCTGATGGTCAATGTGCTCCGCTACACAAATCAGGGTACATACTTGACACAGCAACGTCAGCCGTGAAAAATTCGGCAGAATATCAATATTGGAAAAGTATGACTGATGCCCACCAAAGCCATCTTTATTTTGGAGGGGTAGCAGCATGAAAGAGCATGAAATAAAAAAACAGCTAAAAGAACTATATCAGGAACTGAAATCTGTGCCAGAAGCTAAAAAAGGCGCTATCCTTCGGGAAATATCGGCACTTGATAAGGCTTTGGGAAATGTACTAATGGACAAAAGTAGCGCAAAAGTGGCGGTTCAAATAAATCTTTTTCCTGAATATGAAAATGGAAAGGCAGCTATGCCCAATGCCATTGCCCGGAGTGCTTTATTTGCCAGTGTTTGTCCTGGGCGCAGAAAATACCACCAAAAAGTGATGATTGCATCCAGGAAAGATGCAGAGATTAGATATTCTGGACAACAACTTGATATCGGAGATTCTGATGTTTTTATGCAAGCAATTCGGACTATTAAACATCTGGATTTAGGTACTAATATCCAGATGTTCCCGTATGGTTTTTTAAGGGAAATGGGGCGGGTCTCTGGTAAGAAAAAAAAAGCTGGCAAGACGGATAAAAAGTGGCTTGATAGAGCATTTGAGCGCTTAACAGAGGGTACATTATTCGTGCATGTCCCAGGCAAGTATAAAGTAGTTTTACATCTCATCGATGAGTATATCCATGATGAGAATACAGATGCTTACTATATTCGGGTTAACCCTAAAGCGGTTAATCTCTTCCAAAAAGAGCAGTATGGCTTGATTGATTGGGAAGCCCGGAAAGAAATCAAGATCCCCTTGGCTAAATGGCTGCAAACATATGCGTCCAGTAATGCTGCCAATTTACCCCAGATCATCACTCTTAAAAAATTAAAGGTGTGGTGTGGTCAGGAAAATAGGCGGCCGGATCACTTCAAAACCACTGTTATTAAAGCGTTGAAGGAATTAGAAGCCTTAGACTCGATGATCCAGTTTTTTATAATGAAAAATGGCATGAATATTGCTGTTGCAAAATAAAATCTTGATTT
>JAAELK010000422.1 GCA_024226935.1 Desulfobacteraceae bacterium | reverse complement strand
GCCGTGGATGACGGAGCCACCGTCCCCATTTATTATGAATCCCGCCTGGCAAAACTGGATATCAACCGAGATGAGATCGAAGCACTGAACGGAGAGGTTGAAGAGGTAATCGAGGATGAAGAAGATGTTAATCAGCGGGAAAAAACCAAAAGCCAGTGGGCAGCTCTTGAAAAATTGGTTGGTGCTGAACCCAGGATTAATGAGATTGCCGATGACCTGATTGATCATTTTGAAAAACGGGATGCCGTTATTCCGGGGAAGGCCATGATCGTAGGTATGAGCCGGGAAATTTGTGTTCATATCTACGATGCTATCACTGATTTGCGGCCCCAGTGGCATGATGAAGATCCAGAAAAGGGTGCCATTAAAATTATCATGACCGGAGCCGCTTCAGATAAAAAACTTTTACGGCCCCATATATACAGCAAACAGGTTAAAAAGCGCTTTGAAAAGCGGTTCAAGGATGAGAAAGACCCACTTAAAATAGTTATTGTCAGGGATAT
>JAAELK010000421.1 GCA_024226935.1 Desulfobacteraceae bacterium | reverse complement strand
GATGTCGGTGGACACGGCCGGACTTCCCTACGCGTACATAGATTGACTCTATTAATAGATCTATCCATCTATCTAATGAGTCAATGGGTTAACCTGGCCTATCCCCGCATGCTGTCCGCCTTCGGCCCAGTGCTCCGATGGTAGATAGACCGGGACGGTAGGCACCGGGACTGTGCCAGTAGTGCGCGTAGGGAAATCCGGCCGCCCACGAGTGGCGGCAAGGCAAGGCATGGCACAGCAACACACTCTTCACTCGGTGCAATACAGGTACGGTGCATACACAAGGGGGCGGCGTGCCCGCGTCAGGTCACTACCCATTAGTTTTGAGCGGACTAGCACAACGCGGAGTTTGACCCTTGGTACAGTTCCCTCCTTTGGCTCTAATAAAAAGCGAGCCGCGGGGGGCCTTGATGCGGCCCAGACCCTGCCCCCTGGCGAGAGCTGGCTGCCCTCCAACCCCGTCGCGGGGTTGGATAAAGGCGCGAAGATCACCCAGGGGGGGGGACAGCCTCGGGTTGGGGGGGTGGGGCCCCCGTTCCCGTACGGTACAGTGCATGTGCTGTGCATACAACTCACTCTTCATTCGGTACGATACAGGTGCGGTGCATACACAAGGGGGCGGCGTGCCCGCGTCAGGACGGCCCATTAGTTTTGAGCGGACTAGCACAACGCGGAGTTTGACCCTTGTTGCGGTT
>JAAELK010000420.1 GCA_024226935.1 Desulfobacteraceae bacterium | reverse complement strand
TGCTCTTAACTGATATTCTAATGAATTTTTTTGATTGATTTTATCATCCGTCGATTTTCTAGTATAAACGATATAGTTTCCAGACATAGGATGGAGCATTATATTTTAATCAGTTGTATTTTACAGTTCTGAGTCCACTCCGAAAAGTAGAAAAGTTGAAATATTTAGATTTAAAACTTGTATTATCAGTTAGATACTGTATAATATACTGAAATTAAACATTATAATATTTAATGCTTATCGGAAAAAAAATGTTCAAGCAATCAACTACCAACAATCAATTGGATTTCTTCGGAAGCTTCGACTTCAACCTAGATGAACAAAGAATCAAGATTCTGAACGATCAAAACAGCTGGTTCAATCAGTTTTTCGAATACGTCACCAAGCAATTAGATGAAAATCATTTTTCCGTATTGTACCATCATCATATGGGTCGATCCAATGCTCCAATCAGAATTCTGCTGGCCATGATGGCACTCAAAGCTGGTTTTGGATGGAGTGATGCACAATTATACGAGCAAGTTCACTTCAATCTTCAGGTGATGAAAGCGCTCGGATTTGTTAAATTAAGCGACAAAGCTCCGGTTCCTTCAACCTATTATCTATTCAAGCGGGCAGTTTACCAGTATCAAATCGATCACGGTCGAGATTTAATTAAAGAGGCCTTTAAAAAACTAACAAAGGAACAACTTGAAATTATGGGTGTCGATGGCAGTAAAATCCGTATGGACAGCAAGTTGATCGGTTCCAATATCGTTCGTTGTTCTCGATTGCAGTTGATCATTTCTTGCCTGCAAGAGTTTTGGAAATCGTTATCGAAAGAAGCCAAAAGCAAGCTAACGGAAACTGATCGCTTTCAGTTGAACATGTTATGTAAAAAAAAGTCTCACAGTATTGTATATCCGTTGTCCGAGGAAGAGAAATCTCAACAATTGATAGAACTCGGGCATTTACTCTATCGCTTGCAACAAAGTTACGATGATTCGGATAGCACCAAGTATTTTCTCGTCCAACGGCTCTTGGACGAGCAGTACCAGTTTGATCAAGAAAAAATCACGCTGAAACCTGCAAAAGAAATTCTGGCAAGTTCCATTCAATCAGCGCATGACCCGGATGCCGCTTTTCGGCGTAAAGATACCCAAACCGTGACCGGTTATTCGATCAACATGACCGAGACCTGCAATGATACGGGTCTCAATTTAGTTACCGATGTCCAGGTCGAACCAGCAACAAAAGCCGATAAAGACTATGTTCAAACAGCACTTGACAACACTGTCGAGATTTCAGGTTCCATCGACGAAGCGTATATGGATGGCGCATATCAATCATCGGACAATCGTGAATATGGCGAAACAAACGATATTAAACTATATTATACGGGTATATCTGGTGCCAAAGGCACTTTCGAGTTTAAAAAGACGAGAACGGGTCTTGAGATAACTAACCGAAAAACCGGAGAAACCGTCGATGCAAGCGAGTATAAAGACAATCATTATAAAATCAGATTGTCGTCAGGCAAATGGCGCTATTTTAAACCGGACGAAATTGACTGTTATAAACGCAGACAAGCAATAGAAAGCTTGCCGAAAGAAATCAAAAATCGCCGGAACAATGTTGAAGCCACCATATTCCAACTTTGTTTCCATACCCGGAACAACAAAACAAGATACCGCGGTCAATTCCAAAACAGAGTATGGGCACTAACAAGAGCCATATGGATGAATCTGGTTCGAATAAAAAAACATGTAACCAGCGTGAATAAGCCCTCGGAAGTAGCTTTAGGATAAAAAAACAAAGGAATATGCTTCCTTAAACCTTATATAGCCACTTAAATGTGCTAGCAACCAACAATAAATGAAAAAAAAGATGCCACTTGTACAAATTGAATAGTTGTAAAAAATCATTTTCCATTCAATCGGCGAAACGAAAACAAAATTCGTCTTGCCCATTTAATAACGCTCGCCCGAAAAAACAGTTTTCGGATCGGACTCAGTACTAAAAACTAAACTGAGTCCACTTCAATATAAAGTAACTCAAAAAGATGGGACTGAACCCGCTTTTAGGAATGAGTATTAAAAAAAAAAAAAGGAAGGGATAT
>JAAELK010000419.1 GCA_024226935.1 Desulfobacteraceae bacterium | reverse complement strand
ACCGTCGAATTTTAGCTATCGTTTCCACTATTAACATCCTCCTGACCTCCATGATTTTTGTCATGAAGGGATTATATCAGGGGGGGCAATTTTCGACGCTGTTTTTCTTAAAAAGGGGTCATTATTGCACGCTGTTTAACAGTTCAAATCAGGGAAAGTGGACTCGGGATGATTCTCCGAGTTGTAATCCTACAAGCTAATGGTTGGGCTGAAGACTTCAAATTTTTAGTTCATAAGTACGAACCTAACGAAATACCTAATGATATTACAGATGTAGACTGCCCGAATTGGACTGGACGTTGGTTGATTGCTCAAACGTTCACTGCAATGGCCCTTGAAGCATTTTATTATGATTATGTGATAGAAAAGGAATCTAAGACTAAAGCAGAGAAGCAATGTTCGCCTGTTGTGAGATATAAATATTTAGCAGAAACTTATCTAGGTCAAACTAATGTCACTGAGAGTGACCTGTATATTCAGATAGAGGCTTTGAATACACTAAGGCGTCACTGGGTCCATAACAAAAGTACAGGTTTGGGAAAATATAGTTGCCCTGATAAATATTTTAGTCCAGGCCAGTGCTTGAACTTACTAACCAATGTGTTTCATTTGTTTGAATCGAATGATCATTCATGTGTTACCGCTAGAGTCTCTATAGAAGTACTTGAGCAAGCGCAGAGTAATGTAAAAGAAATAATTGAAACAATATAATATGAAGCACATAACAAGGGCGTGCAATCTGACTCCGCCAGATTGCTACGCAGTTGACGCCGGCGTTATGTGTTACAGGAAAATTCATAATGATAGAAAAGTTGCTCCCTGCAAGTAAGAAGCACTTTCCAAAGAAAAAATTCCGAGGGAAGAAACGATACTTTAAAAACCTTATCGATACGGCTAACAGTTTTTCACCATCATTAGAAAGTGATGGCTGGTATGACATGTGGCATTACCATGCTGATTGGAAAGGCTATGGAAACATCAATTGGAAATTCCGGCTCAAACATATTGAAGCGCTCTGTGTAATTTATCAAAAATTCACGTCGCAACTTCAAAACTATGATAGTCCTCACCAAATTTGGTTATATTTAAACCAAGACGATGCTGGACAGGATGCGGTCTTTTTCCATACACCAAACCCAAATGAGGATAATTACCCTTGTCAATTTGAAGAAGTCGAATGGGGTCTCCCAATAATAGAAAACCTTTTTTCTGAACTTATACCCTCTCTCGAATTTAGAGCAGGATCACAAATGTGGAATGGTTCGAAAATTTTTTTTCTCCATACTCCAAAAATCGGGGCCTCAATTGAATAACCACATAACCAATCACTGGACGGGACCGCGAGCAACTCAGCCGCCTTTCTCAATCGCTGTGGCGCGACCCGTCAGTTCAACCATTATAGATTTATGATGGAGCAGTTATGAAAGCAGTTTTTATTTTATTCACGGTAATATTTTTAACGTCTTGTGCATCTTATAAAGGTACAATTAGGCCAAATTGGGGCATAGCAGATTTTGATAAATACGGTGACGCTTATTATTTATCTACAGAACAAATAAAAATTGGCGATACAAAAGAGATTGTTATTGAGGAGTATGGTAATAGATTCAAATCAAATACAAACGATAATGGTAGCGAAATATGGTCCTTTAAATCTTATAAAGCCACACCTTTTACAGATCCAGTTGAAAAAATTGTTATAGTCGAATTTACCAATGATTTAGTCATTGATGTATCCGAAAAATATATAATCGGTCAAAATTCGGTTACATCAACTGAAAAACGCCTTGATGAGAAGTTAAGAAGGCTTAAAAAATTATTGGATGACGGCATTATTTCTAAACAAGAATTTGAAACAAAAAAAGCCGAAATACTAAAAAAAATGTAACGAACTATGAGAACATAATGAGATTTAGTACGGTTCAACTTTGAAAATAAATAAACTTATAACAAAAAAATGCACAGGACGCCTATCGGCGCACGTGATTTTGACGAACCCCGCGATCAGAGCAAAAGTTATGCGCAATTGGAAGGTGTCTAAAGTAAGAAGACAAGAAGAACTCCATCAAATTATTGTTTCCAATAGCTTTTGTATCTTGGAGCATCTTGGCCCCCTGGGATAATTTGAGATAGGATAATAATCCTTGATTTAGATCATATTTAATGGGGACGTATAATTCAAGGCTGTCTTTTTATGCTTTTGGGATTAGAAAAAGAAAGGCGGGTCACAATGACTCGCCTTTAAATAGTTTACTTCTGATAAAAGATTATTTTTTGTGTTTGGTCGGATCAATAAGTATAAATTTCTGACCAGATTGGGGAGTCGGTGGCAAAGGTTCGTCCTTTGTTACGGTCCTTTCTTCACCAGTTTTTCCGCCACGAGGTCCAACTATAACATACTGTCCGGAACGCGGTGCTTTTTCGCCGGGTTTAAACGTCTTTTCCATTATCAATCTCCTTTTTTTTTACAAAAAATTATTGTAAGGGGGACAGGGCATTTAAGACCCGCCTGCTTCAAGCGATAAATTTATTATAGAGGTATTTATTCATTTTCATCTCTCTATTCCTAAACTTTTAAAATTTTATGGATTTTATAATAATAGTACTTGAGTTCAGGAATCAATTTCAAAAGTGAAACTATTTTAACTGAGTGTATAAGTATCGTAGAATTGTTACCAATCACTTTTTTGTCTGTTTGTCTTAAATGAAGCCAAAAGAGCATCACCAAATTTCAAAAATTTTGGTTTGATAGCATCAAGGTCTCCTTGAGTTCTAACTGGCCCATTATACCCAGGTTGTGCACCAAAGGTTGCATTATAAGAAGGAGGCCAGGAAAGATGAATATTACTAAATGTCAGACGAAATTTTTGATCCTTTATATCTACTCGCATTGTAAAGGGTACTTTCCAGTTCATTTTTGCTACGCAATCAAACCCAGTACACGGATAGGGTATGATACCATTACCAATGATTGTCCAGTCATCTTTATTTTCATACTCAATAACGGCTTTTGCAGAGTTGAAATTTTCGGCGATCCAAATCTTCGTGCCATTAAATATTTGTTCCTTGGAATACCCCGGAGCTTGAATTACTCTTTGAAAAATACGATTTGTATCTGTGACTGGTTGAAGTCCTGCACAACCTACAAGAAAGAGAGAAATGAATAAAAAAAATTGTTTTATCAAGTCCTTTGACCATTTCCTTTTTCTTAATCCATACATATTGTCTCCTTTTAATTGAGTTGTTGTGGTGAATTTCCAATATAAGTACTTACTACGTTATGCTATTTTTTCAAAGTTATATAATATATGATTTTATAGAATCAGCTTTATACGGAGATAAGTTGTCCGTCTTGGAGTCAAGGCTCCTTGCTATGTTAAAATGATTTTTTGCCGGGGAATTGGTTGAATATATTTTTTGTATCCTGAAAAGTTTGTGGGCTCCTGGACAATTTGAAATAGGATAATAATACTTGAGCGGGTAACATGTCTGATTTTATTTTCTTTTGGACTGAGAACTGTAAATAAAATTCTATAAGTTTGAATTCAGATATTTTATTATCGGATTAATATCTTTACAGGGATTAGAAATGTTGATACACATTTTTGCCAGTAGTTTTTTATTTATACTGGTCAGTACAGTTATTTGTTATATTCTTATTGGAGTACCCGCATTATGATAACAATATCCGGTGACTTTGTTATTGCAAACTCAGAACAAAGAGAATCCTTTTCTTGTGAAATTCCAACTGAAGAATGGGATACAATCCTAAATTTTCATCAAAACGTCGAGTTGTTAAGAAGCACTAAATTTGTCCAGAACAAAAGAGGAGGGCAAATTGCTATAAAATATGAGGCAGGTAAAAAGCTTGAATCGAAAGAGTTCAAAATTGAAATAGATGAAGTTTGGTCGATGCTTTTGAAATTAAGACCGTTCGTATTAAATAAAGAAAAATACTATTTTCATAGAATTAAAAATTTATTGAAACGTAGGTTAACACAACCTGCATTTAGAAAAGGAATAGATCGAATCAACGATTTATTCGTATTGAACATAATGCAAAAACAAGTTCGTCTAAAAACAACTGGGCGAGAAATTCTTTCGATCGATACAGTTATGGATTGGTTAAATTCATTTGAATATCATCAAGATGAGTCTAAACGGGAAATAGTTCACAAAGACTTGGGCATATTTGGAGTATTCCAAAATGGAACCTCTGTCATTCTTTTCGCCCTTATTGATATGATACATGGAATTTTTGCATTAAGTGATTTGGTAGAGACTCTAATGTTAATACAGAATGGAGGGTGCTCTGAAATATCTTGTCCAGCAAATTTTTTAGAACGAATATAACGAATAAGGATAAATTGTGGCTCCCTGTTGGTCGCACAATCTATCCTTATTCGTTAGCTGTCATCATTTTTTTTATAATTGGATGTCAAGGAGGTTGTGTGCCTAAAAGATCAAATGATTTCCAGAAACTGGTATTGAGAATTTACTCTGCCCTTAGCGGTGCAAATTCCAGTGTCGAGGAAAGCGTTTTACTTTCAGAAAAAAATTCCAGTGCTAAAAGAGAGGTTGATGTGTTAGTTACCTCAACGGTAGCTGGTCATAATGTTAGGGTAGCAGTTGAAGCCCGTGATTACTCAGCAAAACAAGATATTACATGGGTAGATAGCAACTTCTCAATAAATGTGGGGAAATCTTAAATAAAATCTAGACATTGGCCTTTTTTTATACTATACTCAGTGCATGAAAACCATAGGCCAAATCCTCAAAATGTCTAAAGAAGAAGTATCTCCAATTGTTTCAGAGTT
>JAAELK010000418.1 GCA_024226935.1 Desulfobacteraceae bacterium | reverse complement strand
TTCCTCTTTCGGTGCAAGTGATTTGTCTTGGCTACACCTCCTTTTTCTTAGATAAACTTCAAGCGTGATTATATTACATGATTTTGATGAAAGTATCAAGTCATGTGACCGGCACTATAACAGTCAATGATCCTTGCATTATTTGAAACAATTTTTCCCCGGGGAATTGGTTGAATATATTTTTTGTATCCTTGAACATTTTGACCCCCTGGGATAGTTTTGACAAGGATAATTATATAGTCAGAAGTAAACGCCCAAAGCCCCCCTCCCTTTTTTTGCCGGTCTGAATAGCTTGCAATAGAATTTATTATACTGTATCAATACGACACAAAAATTATACTAAATGTTGTGTTACACAATATATTTTTAAAGGAAGTAAAAAACGAACCATGGCAATCAAAAAAACAGAACTCTATTCCTCTCTCTGGGCAAGTTGCGACCAACTGCGTGGTGGAATGGATGCGTCACAATATAAAGATTATATATTAACCTTTTTATTTTTAAAATATGTGTCAGATAAATTTATCAGTGATCCGGGTGCCATGATTGTTGTGCCGGATGAATGCAGCTTTGCGGATATGGTGAAGTTGAAAGGTGATAAAGAGGTTGGGGAAAAAATAAATATTATCCTTGATGGTATCGGTAAAGAAAATGACCTTACCTGGCTTGCAAACAAGGATAATGATTTTAATGATGAAGATCGGCTTGGCAGGGGAAAAGAGATGGTTGACCGTCTCTCAAAGCTCATAGGTATCTTCGAGGGGTTGGAATTTGGCGGTAATAATGCCCAGGGGGATGATCTTTTAGGGGATGCCTATGAATATCTCATGCGTAACTTTGCCACTGAATCGGGAAAGAGCAAGGGGCAATTCTATACTCCCGCTGAGGTTTCCCGTATTTTAGCCAGGGTTGTGGGGGTCACAAAAGAAACAACCCAGGATCAAACGGTGTACGATCCGACATGCGGATCTGGTTCTCTTTTGTTAAAGGCTGCCGATGAGGCAAAAAACGGGTTGAGTATTTATGGCCAGGAAAAGGATGTTGCCACAACGGCGCTTTGCCGCATGAATATGATTCTTCATAATAATGCGGATGCGGAAATTGCACCCGGCGGACACAGCACCTTAGCTGAGCCGGAGTATAAAAAAGATAACAGTGCTTTAAAAACCTTTGATTTTGCCGTGGCAAATCCGCCGTTTTCCTTTAAAGCATGGAATACAGGTTTTTCACCGGATAAAGATGAGTACAGCCGTTTTGAATATGGTATTCCCCCTGAAAAGAATGGGGATTATGCCTTTTTGCTGCATATCCTTGCCTCACTGAAAAGTACGGGTAAAGGTGCGGTTATTTTACCCCACGGGGTGTTGTTCCGGGGGAATTCGGAGGCAGGCATACGTCGCAATCTCATTAAACAGGGGTATATAAAAGGCATTATCGGACTGCCTGCAAATCTGTTTTATGGGACGGGAATTCCTGCCTGCATTATTGTGATTGATAAGGAAGGCGCAAAGGAGCGCTTGGAGAATGAAAACAGCGGCATCTTCATGATTGATGCAAGTAAAGGGTTTATGAAGGATGGCCCTAAAAACAGGCTCCGTGAGCAGGATCTCCATAAAATTGTCGATTTTTTTAATAATCAGATCACAAAAACAGGCTTCAGCCGCATGGTGGGTTTTAAAGAGATTGAAGCAAATGAGTATAATCTTAATATCCCCCGGTATATCGACAGTTCAGAAGCCGAAGACCTCCATGATTTAAGTGCCCATTTATCAGGGGGTATTCCAGACAGAGATATAGAAGAGCTTGGAAAATACTGGAAGGTTTTTCCTAACTTACGAACAATTCTCTTTGCAGAAAAAAAAGAGGGGTATAGTCGTGGATTAGTCAACTCCGGCCAGGTTAAAAACACCATTTTAGAGCATGGAGAGTTTAAATCATTTGCCCAAAAAAGCCTGGATATTTTCCGCAACTGGTGTGATGGTGCAAATTTAAAATTATTGACCCAAGGCGTTGTCCCAAAAGAGGTCATACATAGTATATCTGAAAGCCTTTTGAAATCTTACACCAATGCAGCGTTGCTTGACCATTATGATATGTATCAGATTCTCATGGATTACTGGGCTTTTATGATGCAGGACGATGTATATGTGATCGCCCAGGATGGCTGGATAGCAGGAAGAGTCCTGCGGGAGCTTGTGGTAAAAAAAGGGGAGAAGTTAAAGGAAACGCCGGATTTGATATTGGGGAAGGTAAAATACAAAGCAGAGTTAATCCCGCCTGCACTATTAATACAGCGATACTTTGAAGCTGAACAAAAGCAAATTGATACCCTGCAATGGGTTGTTGATAAAAGTACCCAGGAGCTTGAAGCTTATATCGAAGAACATACCGTGGAAGCAGGTCTTCTGGAAGAAGCCCTTACAGACAGCGGCAAAATAAGCAAAACCAGCGTAACGGCAAGGCAAAAAGAGGCAACAGATGTTAATGAACTAGCCGCTTTGAAAAAAGTTAAAAAACTTATTGAGACCGAGACCACCAATAAAAAAGCCGTAAAAACAGCCAGGGAAGAATTAGACCGACAGGTCTTTGAAAAATACCCTGAACTCAGCGTTGATGAATGTAAAACACTGATTGTTGATGATAAATGGCTTGCCACATTGGAAACCAGTGTGACAGGAGAAATTGAGCGGGTAACCCAGCAGTTGACAAATAGGATAAAAACACTGGAAGAGCGCTATGCAGAACCATTGTCGGTATTAACCGAAGCAGTGGAAAAACTCAGTGCTACCGTGGATGGACATTTGAAAAAGATGGGGTTGTCATGGTAGCTGGTGGGGCAGTGCAGGATATCCCTGAAGGGTATAAACAGACGGAGGTTGGGGTTATTCCGGAGGATTGGGCACCTTATACCGTTGGAGAGTTAGTCTCATTCTCTGGTGGCTCACAACCTGATAGAAGTACTTTTAGATTTAGATCTGCTGAGGGTTATATACGGTTAATTCAAATTAGAGATTATAAAACTGACAAATATGAAACTTTTATCCCTGAAGCTTTAGCAAGAAAATCATGTAACGAAAAAGATATTATGATTGGTAGGTATGGACCGCCAATTTTTCAAATTCTTAGAGGACTTAAAGGTGCATATAATGTTGCCTTAATAAAAGCTACACCATGTGATCTATTGGATAGAGAATTCTGTTATCATTTTATCCAAAACGAAAATCTTTTTAGTTTGATGGATATGTTATCAAGGCGTTCATCCGGTCAAACGGGTGTTGAATTACCAGCTCTTAGAGCATATCCATTACCATTACCAAGTAAGGATGAACAAACCGCCATAGCCACCGCTCTTTCCGATGTGGATAGCCTTATCACCTCTATCACAAAAGTGATTGAAAAAAAACGGGCCATAAAAACCGCCGCCATGGGACAACTGCTCACGGGCAAAAAACGGCTCCCCCCCTTTGATGAAAATCATACCGGTTATAAGCAGACGGAGGTTGGGGTTATTCCTGAGGATTGGGGGGGTGTTTGTCTTAATGAGGCTGCAATATTTTTAGATGGTTATAGAAAGCCTGTCAAATCTGGGGATCGACAAAAAATGAAAGGTATCTATCGTTATTATGGTGCTTCTGGTGTAGTTGATTATGTAAATGATTATTTATTTGATGGAGCTTATATCTTACTTGGTGAAGATGGTGAAAACATCCTAAGTAGAAACTTACCGTTAGCATTTCGTGTGGATGGAAAATTTTGGGTGAATAACCATGCACACGTTATGCAACCAAAAGATAGTTTTGATATTGATTATTTAGCATTTTTTCTCGAAAGTTTGGATTATTCATTATTAAACTCTGGTACAGCACAACCAAAATTGAACAAACAAAACTGTTTGTTTATTAAAATTGCGAAACCTTTCAAAGAAGAACAAACCGCCATAGCCACCGCCCTCTCAGATATGGACAAAGAGATAAAATCCCTGGAGCAACGCCTTGGCAAAACAAAAAAAATAAAACAGGGAATGATGCAGGAGCTGCTTACAGGGAGAACAAGGTTGGTATGAATCAGATAAAACCCATTTGTTAAACTTTTTAAAAGTTTGGCCGTCGGCAGACCCGCCGGAGGCAAAGAAAGGACAGTATAATGAGCAAAACAGGCCAGACGGAGCGAGTTACTCAGAATCGTGTTGTAAAACTCTTTGAAGATCAATTGGAGTATGAATATTATGGTGACTGGAAGGATCGGCCTGAGAATTCCAATATTGAAACCTCCTTTCTTCTCCGCTGGCTGATAAAACAAAAAGTTTGTGATGGCATGGCAAATAATGCAATTCGAACCTTTTGCCAGGCTGCCACCGTGGGCAATGGTAAAAAACTCTATTATGCAAATAAAGAGGTTTACAGTCTTTTGCGGTATGGCATAAAGGTTTCCCAGGGCCAGGGAAAAAGTGATAAAACTGTCTGGCTCATTGACTGGAAGAATCCTTTGAATAACGATTTTGCCATCTCTCAGGAAGTCACGGTAAAAGGTGTCAACACAAAACGCCCGGATATTGTATTGTATGTAAATGGGATTGCCCTGGGGGTGATTGAATTAAAACGATCTTGTGTATCGGTGGCCAAGGGAATTCGCCAGAATCTTGATAACCAGAAGAAAACCTTTATCTGTGATTTTTTCTCCACCGTCCAGCTTGTCATGGCCGGAAATGATTCCGAAGGACTGCGTTACGGCACCATTGAAACTCCTGAAAAGCATTATTATGGATGGAAAGAGGAGAATCCTTCTTATAACCCCATTACAGATGATAAAAGTAAAAAACATCACTGGGCGGGAGATGCTGGCTTTTCCAATAACATTCTTGATTTTGATATTCTTAACCTGTGTAAAAAAAAGAGGTTTCTGGAAATTATCCATAATTTTATTGTCTTTGACAGCGGTAATAAAAAGCTGTGCCGCCAGAACCAGTATTTTGGGGTGAAAGCTGCACAAAAGCGTCTTAAGGACTATGACGGCGGTATCATCTGGCACACCCAGGGTTCGGGAAAAAGTTTAACCATGGTCTGGGTTGCAAAATGGCTCCGGGAAAATATGAAAAATGCTCGTGTGCTGATCGTGACGGATCGAACAGAGTTGGATGATCAGATAGAGGGCGTTTTTCAGGGGGTGGATGAAGATATCTACCGGAGTAAAAACGGCGCTGATTTATTGGGAACTTTGAATAGGTCCGAACCCTGGCTTTTATGTTCTCTTGTGCATAAATTTGGCAGGAATGGAAAGAAAAAATCTGGTGATACAAAAGATAAGAGTACAGCAAAATACCTCGAAGAATTACAGAAAAACATACCGACCAATTTCAAGCCCAAGGGCAATCTTTTTATATTTGTTGATGAGTGCCACAGGACACAATCGGGAAAGCTGCACGCTGCCATGAAGGCGATTTTGCCAGATGCCTTATTCGTTGGATTTACAGGTACTCCTTTGTTGAAAAAAGACAAACAGAAAAGTATCGAAGTCTTTGGAACCTTTATCCATACCTATAAGTTTGATGAAGCGGTGACCGATGGTGTTGTTCTGGATTTGCAATATGAAGCAAGGGATATTGACCAGTACATCACATCACAAAAGAAAATTGATCACTGGTTTGATACGAAAACCCGTGGTCTTTCGGATATGGCAAAGGTGCGCCTCAAACAAAAATGGTGAACCATGCAAAATGTTCTTTCGAGTCAGTCCAGGTTGGACCAGATCGTCCAGGATATTCTGGTCGATATGGATACAAAACCCCGCCTGATGGATGGCCGGGGGAATGCAATGCTTGTCTGTTCAAGTATCTACCAGGCCTGTAAAGTTTATGAGCTTTTTACCCATACTGAGTTAAAAGGCAAATCTGCCATTGTAACAAGCTATTTGCCTTCACCCAATGATATTAAAGGTGAAGAAAGCGGCGAGGGCTCAACGGAAAAATTGAAGCAATACGCAATATATCAGCAGATGCTTTCCGACCACTTTGAACTGCCAAAGGACGAGGCCATAAAAAAAGCAGAAATTTTTGAAAAACAGGTAAAGGAGCAGTTTAAAAAAGACCCCGGTCAGATGAGGCTGCTCATTGTGGTTGATAAACTGCTGACAGGCTTTGATGCCCCCTGTGCAACCTATCTTTATATTGATAAGAAAATGCAGGATCACAGTCTGTTTCAAGCGATTTGCCGGGTAAACCGATTGGACGGTGATGATAAGGATTATGGGTATATCATCGACTACAAAGATCTTTTTCACAGCCTGGAAAGCTCTATTACAGACTACACCAGTGGCGCTTTTGATAATTATGACAAAGAGGACGTAAAGGGGCTTTTATCCAATCGTCTGGAGAATGGAAAAGAAAAACTTGAGGAGGCACGGGAGGCAACAAAGGCATTATGTGAACCTGTTATGCAGCCCAAAGAACTGATTGATTATATCCGCTATTTTTGTGGTGATGTTGCAAAAAGTGAAGACTTGCAGGCAAATGAAGCAAAAAGGGTGTCTCTTTACAGGAATGTGGCAGCCCTTGTAAGAGCCTATGCAAATATTGCCAATGAGATGCTTGATGCGGGGTATTCTGAACCAGAAATAGAAACGATAAAAGAGGAAACTGAACACTTTAGCAGAATGCGCCAGGAAATTAAGCTTGCCTCAAAAGATGAAGTGGATATGAAGCTCTATGAGCCAGCAATGCGCCGTTTATTGGATACCTACCTTCGTGCAGAAGACAGTGAAATGGTTGTTGATTTTGAAAAGCTTGGTTTGATTGAACTTATTGTTGAAAAAGCAAAACAGAATCCCACACCAAAGGACAGTAAAAAAATCCCGGAAGCCATGGCAGAAACCATTGAAAACAATGTGCGTAAGGTAATTATCGATGGAAACCCCATAAATCCTAAGTATTATGAAAAGATGTCCGAGCTTCTGGATATGTTAATCCAGCAGCGTCGCAAAGCTGCATTGAATTATGAAAAATATTTACAAGAGATAAAAAAACTTGCGGAAAACCTGGATAATTCAGGTGATCCACTTGATTATCCTGACACAATAGATACCCGTGGGAAACAGTCTCTTTATGATAATTTAGAAAAAAATCATGAATTGGTTAATCAACTGGATGCAGTGATCCGAAATAGTAAAAAAGCAGATTGGAAGGATAATAAATTTAAACATCGACATGTGGAAAATGCTGTAAAAGAAGAGTTGGAGAAATGGGACACAAATTTTGATGTGAAAAGCGTTATGGAAATTATTAAAAATCAATCTGAGTATGATTAAAATGAATATAAAAAAAACAATAATCTTGGTCAGTGGTATTGATGTTGAGATCGTCAGAAAAAATATCAAAAATTTACATTTAGCTGTCTATCCCCCCGACGGACATGTTCGTGTAGCAGTACCGGAACATATCACCGATGACAATGTACGCCTTGCTATTGTTTCCAAGTTGAGCTGGATAAAAAAACAACAAAGGGTTTTTAAAGAGCAGCCACGTCAATCCGAGAGACGGTTTATCTCCAGTGAGTGTCATTATTTTGGGGGGAAACGATACCGCCTTCAATTGATTGAACGCCCGGGCAAAGGGGAAATAAAGGCTTTAAAATCGGGTAGACTGAAAATGTTTGTAACAAAGGACGTGGGAACTGAGCAGAAAAAAAATCTGTTGAATAGTTGGTATAGGGACCAATTAAAAACTGAAATCCCGAAGCTTTTGGCTAAATGGCAGCCCATTATAGGCAAAGAGGTGAGCCATTGGGGTGTGAGGAAAATGAAAACCAAATGGGGAAGTTGTAATACGGAAAGACGACGTATCACTCTTAATTTGGAACTGATCAAAAAACCCCACCAGTGTCTGGAGTATATTCTGGTTCACGAACTGATCCACCTGCACGAGCGTAATCATGATACACATTTTAAATCATTAATGGACAAATATCTGCCGAAATGGCGGGGTTGCCGTGATCTTTTGAAAAAGATGCCTTTGGGGCATGGGGATTGGAGATATTAATAGAAAACTGTTTTGATTTGTATTGGTATCTTTTAACGGTTAGCCGTTTGAAATCATCCGGGAGTATGAGAGTTTTTTGAAAGCATTTTCCGGAAGGATTTGCTCTCTAATCTTCAATTCCCATATTTTTAGCCCACAATTCCCATCCTTTGTCGGTCAATGATTGCGGAGCCTCAATATATAAAAGTTCATTCATGTTTATTATTATTTCTTCGTCATCATCGTCGGGAAAACTGACGAATTGGCCTGCGTAATCTATCCCATTATCTAAACAATGGAAAAAGTCATATAATTGTTCAGGCTCAGTGGTTGATGGAACTTCAATGTATTCATTTCGTTCTTGAAAAAGAATTTTTATTGGTCCCCGATAGACAGTTGAATCTTCTATATACATGGATATTTCTTCAAGGATATTTACAGTTTGAATTTTATTTAAATTAACAGCTATATGTTTACCATCAATTGTGTCACAGGTAAAAAAATCTTGCACTTTTTCACCCCCTTCGAGATTAACAGTGCTATTTCTAAATCTATTCCACTGTTTTTCTCTCAGCTTAATCCCAAGTTCTTCTGATGTGCCGGCAAGGCATATTTTTAGATAAAAAGTTACATTCGGAGGATAGTTTCCCACGTAGATCTCCTTAACAAAAAATGGTTAATTCTATATTTGGATTGGTATTTAATTTTGTTCAATCTCATCTCTGGTTATATGGGCCTTATGCTCTGTGGCATTCTTATGATGAATTGGGTGTTTTTTTATCATAAAAGTATAGATGTGATCAAGTTATTAAAAAAGGCTTAAAACCTTTCTTCTTTCTTCGCCCATAAAGAGTGCTTTGAAATTATTTTTTCGGCTTTTTTGTATTTTTCTTCTTGATAAATTGCCTATGTGTATGTATATTTATTTGTAGTAAATCTACATTATAAATAAAGATAGTAGAGATTACATTCTTTTTATCTAAATTGAGTTGATTTGAAAGAACAGTTAATATGGGGTAAGTTAATCATGTTCATAAAAGTAACTAAGGCAGCAAAGATGCTTGATGTGCATCGAGACACAATTCTTAATTATATCAAACGTGGTACCATTAAAGGCCGTCAACTTCCGGGTGGCCATTGGCGAGTTGAAGAATCAAGTGTGAGCGCGATATTAAATAAACCCATTGATCAGGAAGCCGCTGAAATTGTAGCAGGTCTATTCTGATCACGCCATAATCAGTGGAAATCTTTGACTGGTGTGGCGACACATCAAGAAAGGAAAGAGAAATATGGAAAGGAAAAGGATTAAGATCAGAGGTCCATTTAAGGTGCCAGGGCGCAAAGTGTATCACGTTGAAATTGACAGGAAAAGACGGTCTTTAAAAACAACAGATATTACCAAAGCAAAAAGCCTGGTTGAAACAATGAAAGCCATGGCTAAAACAAAAAATAGAGAACAGCGAAAAGAAGAAAAAAATGGTATCAAATTTGCAAAATTCATGGAGCAGTATCTTGATTGGGCTGAAAAGGCCCAGCCAACAAAGACTTTTAAAGCAAATCGACTGGCCCTACGAAAATTGAATTTTATCTGTAAAGATTTAGCACTGAACCAAATCACAGCATTTCATTTAGATCAAATGGTTGCCCAAGAATTATCGAATGGGCTAAAAGTAGGTTCTATTAATTGTTATATCCGGCATTCAAAATCGGTTCTTGGTCAGGCAGTGAAATGGAAATTTATGGATGGTAATCCATTTCAGTATTGCAAGCAGCAAAGAGCAGAAGAGAGGCCCCCAAAAGCTCTTGATAAGGAAAATATTGATCTGCTATTTGAAACTATTGATGATTGTTATGATTTATTAGTGACTCGGGCATACCTTATTACTGGGCGGTCCAGGTCTGAACTTGTTAGTCTGAAATGGTCGGATGTTGACTTTAAAAAAGGTCGCTATTACATTACCAGGACCAAAACTCACCTTTCTAAGTGGTATCCATTGGGGTCTGGATTCAGGGTTGTTTTAGAATCTCTTGGCCCTGAGAAAGATGGATATGTTTTTTGGAGGCAATATCACCCAGATACCATAACTCACAAGGTCAAAAAGTATCTGGTTAAGGCAGGGCTCGGGAAACACAGTTTGCACCATTTAAGGCATTCATTCGCCAGGTTGTATCTGGAAGCTGGCGGGAAACTTCGGGTGTTGCAGGATCTTTTAGGTCATGCTCAGTATAGCACTACGGAAGTTTATGCCAGTATTGGAGAGCAGCATCTTACCGATGAGATTGAGAGGGTGACTATCTAAGGATAAAATGCATACACTTTGCGTACACCTGCTTAATGAATCAAAAAAGATTAACCCAAAAAAGCTCTGGATTTTTTTCAGAGCTTTTTTTATCTTCATTCAATTTCTATTCTATTCAAAAAAAAATGTACGCACCTTTTTAATGCAGTTTTACAGGTTAGTATCCAGCAAAACTCTTGACTATCTAAGTGATAAGCCACCTCAGAATGTACGCAAAAGTGTACGCAAAATTTCTACAGATTTATTGTATTTTTTCTTGTTTTCGGAAAAAACAAAAAACCCTAAATTAGAAAGGCAAACGCTGAAAAGCGAGAAGGCTCCTGACGAATATCGCCAGGAGCCTTCTAAAATTAATGGTGGGCCGTCAGGGAGTCGAACCCGGGACCTACTGATTAAGAGTCAGTTGCTCTACCAGTTGAGCTAACGGCCCATTAATGAACGACAGGGAAGATAGCAGCGTTCCAATGGTATGTCAATGTTTTTTTATATTTTTTAATGGGAGCAATAAACCGGTTGACCCTTTAAAGACAGGTCTGGTATATTCAATGGTTTTCAGGGATATAATATCAGTATACAAATATATAGGGGGAAGATCGTATGGTAACTTCACAATCAAATATGCTGTTTAATAGGGCAAAAGCACTTATTCCCGGGGGGGTGAACTCTCCTGTCAGGGCTTGCGGTTCTGTGGGCGGTCAGCCTGTTTTTATTGAGAGGGGGGACAAAAGCCGTCTTTATGATGTGGATGGAAACTCCTATATTGATTATGTTCTTTCCTGGGGACCTCTGATCTTAGGACATCGGCCTCCTGAAGTGATTAAGGCTCTTGAGAGGGTACTTGAGACAGGTACCAGTTTTGGTGCTCCCACCGCCCTTGAAACAGAACTTGCTCAATTGGTGGTGGACATGGTCCCTTCGGTGGATATGATTCGAATGGTTAATTCCGGCACGGAAGCCACGATGAGTGCTATTCGTCTGGCCCGGGGATACACGGGTCGGGATATTATTATCAAGTTTGACGGATGTTACCATGGACATGCCGATACCTTGCTTGTGGCGGCGGGATCAGGAGTGGCTACCCTTGGTATCCCCGGAAGTCCAGGGATACCGGATTCTGTGATTTCCAACACTTTATCTTTGCCATATAATGATATTGAAGGCTTTGAAAAACTCATGTCCCAACGGGGAGATCAGGTGGCCGGGGTTATTATTGAACCCGTTGCCGGCAATATGGGTATGGTGTGCCCAAGGGATGGTTTTCTTGAAAGTTTGCGGGAGATGACAGCTAAGCACGGAGCTGTGCTGATTTTTGATGAGGTCATGACCGGGTTTCGGGTTGCCAGAGGGTCTGCCCAGGGACATTTTAATATTACACCGGATCTGTCTTGTTTTGGCAAGATCATTGGAGGAGGGCTGCCCGTGGGTGCCTATGGGGGAAGAAAAGAGATCATGGACCAGATCGCTCCTGTGGGATCTGTATACCAGGCAGGGACCTTGTCGGGTAATCCTTTGGCCATGGCTGCCGGAATTGCAACTTTGACCGTTCTTAAGGATGATGCTGTTTATGATGACCTGGATAGAAAAACCCATTCTCTTATCCGGGGATTTCAGGCAGCAGCAGACGATGCTGGTATTCCCATGAAGACCGGACATCTGGGGTCCATGGCGGGTTTTTTCTTCACGGATAGGGATGTATATAGTTTTGAGGATGCCAAGACCTGCAACTTAGACCGGTTTGCTAAGTTCTACCAGGGAATGCTGGCCCGTGGGATCTATCTTGCACCTTCCCAGTTTGAGGCTTGCTTTGTTTCTCGTGCCCATACCAATGGGGATATCGAGACCACCATTGAGGCTGCCAGGGCGGTAATGGCAGAGTTTTGATGAAGAGAATGGAAACTAAAAAAATACATCTTGTAGCCGCCTGTGGAACCGGTATGGGGACCCTTGCCTGTATCTTAAAGGAAATGGGGCATAAGGTCACAGGATCTGATCAGGACGTCTACCCGCCCATGAGCGATTTTCTGGCTGAAAAAGGGGTCAGGCTTTTCACTGGGTTTGATCCAAAAAACCTGACTCCCAGGCCGGATCTTGTTATTATCGGCAATGCCGTTTCCCGGGAAAATCTGGAGGCACAAGCTGTAATGGATCAAAAGATCCCTTGTCTGTCCATGCCCCAGGCCGTGAATCAGTTCATTGCCAAAGACAAGAAGATTATCCTTGTCACTGGTACCCATGGTAAGACCACCACCTCATCTATCATGGCTCACCTGCTTGAAACAGCCGGGTTTTCCCCGTCTTTTTTGATTGGGGGGATTTTAAGGGATTTTAATTCCAGCTTTCAGATCGGTTCCGGTGATTATATGGTCATAGAAGGGGATGAATATGATACGGCCTTTTTTGATAAAGGTCCAAAATTCATGCATTATGATCCCTATATCACCATCATGACTGGAGTGGAGTTTGATCATGCCGATATTTTCAGAGATATTGATCATATCAAGGGAGTGTTTTCGAATCTTGTCCGGAAAATAGAACCAGACGGCCATATTATTGCTTCCACGGAAAATGAAAATCTGAATCAGATTCTTGAGGGTTCCATGGCAAAGGTTGAAACCTATGGTGAGGGTGGGGATTGGTGTTTTGCCGATCATACTCAAAAATCGGCCAGAACCCAGGCTGGGATCTCGGGGCCTGGTAGAAAATTTGATATCGAAACAGGGCTTGTGGGCAGGCATAATCTGATGAATATCCTGGCCTGTGTTGCTGTTGCAAATAAATTGGGTATTGGCGACGGGATGGTACAAAAAGCTCTTGGCTCTTTTTCGGGGGTTAAGCGGCGTCAGGAAATCCGGGGTGTCAAGCGGGGTATTACGGTGATGGATGACTTTGCCCATCACCCCTCGGCGGTCAGGGAAACCCTGGCTGCGGTGAAGCCTTTTTATGAAAATGGCAGAATTATTGCCGTGTTTGAACCCAGAACAAATACCAGTATGCGCCATTTTTTCCAGCAGACCTATCCTGGGGCCTTTATGGCTGCAGACAAGACCTTAATCTGTAACCCCTGCGTAAAGAAAGATATCCCTGGAGATCAGCGGTTTTCTCCAGAGCAATTGGTGGCTGATATCAAGGCCGGGGGGGGGGAAGCCTATCATTTTGAGACTCCGGACAATGTGCTTGACTATTTGATCCCGGAATTGAGAGAAAATGATCTTGTTTTGATCATGTCAAATGGTGGGTTCGATAATATCCATATTAGACTTTTGGAGAGGCTTGAATGAAAAAAGTATGGATTCGTATTGTCGGTATTGGTATTTTTCACATGTTTTTGTATACGTACTTGGTTCCCTTTGTGATTTTTCCACGATATGGAAGTCATGGATTTGTATTTACTGTTATCACGGCTGTGATGATTTCCATAGCTGTTTTGGGAACCCTATGGATTGGTAAAAAAAGAAAAGGTTAAAGGAGATAAAAATGAGCAGGACGGAAAAAATAGACTGGGACCCCAAATACAGTGTGGATGTTGAGGAAATTGATGAATGTCAAAAAAAGATATTTGAGATGTTTAATGAACTGATCGATATGAAAAAGTCAAACACGAAGGCCAAAGAGTGTGTTAATTTGATTTCAGATATCAATGATTTTAGTAAGCTCTATTTTTCCAGGGAAGAAAAAATCCTGAAGAAAAGAGGATATCCTGATTTTGACAGTCATATAAAGGCCCATCGCCAATTTATCAGAAGTTCCATAGGTTTGCGAAGAGAGATAGCAGAAGAGGTCAATAACCTGACTTTGGAGGTAATACTGGAATTGCGGGATTGGCTCGTCAATCATATAGAGACAAGTGATTCCCTCTATATTCCCTTTTTGAGAATTCATCAGTATATCGATGATAGAAACAAAAAATAACTAAAGTTATACGTTAAAAACGACGATCTCAGAGGTGTACAGCGGGTTAAATATTAACCTTAAAAATGCTTGGAAAACACCATGGTCTTCGACTATAAAATACTACCAATTCGAAGGGAAACTATTGGTTCTCCCTACAGGATACGTGGGTTTTCCAGGCGAAGACAGGTGGTTACAAGAAAATTGAAAAGGGACCGGCGTAAACTCACCTATGACAGAAGAAAAAGTGTGAGGGATGGGGTGATTGTCAGCCTGTCCTTTACCCGTGACAGACGCAAGATCCGGGATCGCAGAAAGGTATCCGGGGAAAGAAGAAAAACCGCCTTCCAGGATATTATTTTTCTTTAGTGTGGGGGAGATCTTTTATTGAAATTGCGTATTTTTTTATTTTATTTATCATGGCTGTGTGGGAGATTTTCAGAGCTTTGGCACTCTTTCTGATACTGGGGTATTGGGTCAGGGCCGATTCAAGAATCTTTTTTTCAAATTTTCCCACCTTTTCTTTTAAGGAATCCGATTGTAAAAGGTTTACAGGAGATGATCTCAATTTTCTGATGGTTTGTTCAATTTCATGTCCGAACAGGATGGCATCGGCACCAATGGTGTCCTGTTCGGAAATAATGGAGCCTCGCTCAATCATGTTTTTCAATTCCCTGACATTTCCTGGCCAGTTGTGATTGAATAGTTTGTCCATGGCGGCTTCGGATAATTTTTTCGGCCTGCTTCCCAATTGTTTGGCAATTCGTGATAAAAAATGATCCGCCAGGGCCAGGATATCTTTGTGTCGATTTTTTAAAGGGGGGATATGGATGGGAAGTACGTTGATCCTGTAATAGAGGTCTTCTCTGAATTTATTCTCCCGGATCATTTTTTCCATGGGTCGGCTGGTGGCGGTGATAATTCGTGTATCCACCGGAATTTCCCGGAATCCGCCAATTCGTCTGATACTTTTTTCCTGGATCACCCGCAGAATTTTTGCCTGGGCGCCAAGGGGCATATCTGCAATTTCATCCAGGAACAGGGTGCCCTTGTCAGCAATTTCAAACAGGCCTTGTTTTCCATTTTTTTCGGCTCCGGAAAAGGTGCCTTTTTCATAACCGAATAATTCACTTTCCAATAGTGAGTCGGGAAGAGCTGCGCAATTAACTGCTACAAATCTTCCGGGTCGTTTACTTTCTGTGTGAATGGCCTTGGCAAATAGTTCTTTGCCTGTACCACTTTCTCCCCGTATGGAAACAACCGAGGTTGACACAGAGATTTTCTGGGCAAAACAGATAGCATCCATAAGGGCTCCGGAGGTGCCGATGATATCACTAAAAGAGAACTGGGACGGAGAGGTCACCTCATTGGCCAATGCCTTTATCTGTTTCATGTCCCGCATGATTTCTATGGCATCGGTGATCTCTCCTGAGCTGTCCATGATGGGGATGCCGTCGGAAAAAAATTGAAACCGCCCGGTTGGGGTTATGATATTACGTTTTTTATTATGGAATGGGCTACCCTTAAGGCAGTCTAGTAGGTCGTGGTTTCCCATGGGAAGATCTGTAATTTTTTTTCCGGTTAATTTTGGCAGATCCCATCCATACATCTGTTTTGCCACCTGATTGATAAAGGTAATATATTGGTTTTTGTCAATGGAGATGATGCCGTCGCTGATACTGTTGAGGACGACTTTCAGTCTGTTCTCTCTGATCTCCTGGGGCATGGAATTTATATGGGAAATTGCAATGAGATCCGGGATCTGTTCAAGATTTTTGATAATCTTTTCAAGGGAAGGAGATCTGTTTGAACTTCTGGTTTCCATGTATATCTGTGTTTGATGGTTTTTGTTTTTCACTTCCATGGAAAAAATATTCAGGTCATTGAGGTTAAGGACCTTTGTGATGTCTTCTATAATTTGTTTTCTATCGGTAAAAAGCAGTTTGATTTTCAGGGAGGTCATATTTAAATTTGAGTTTGGTTTAAGGGTTAAGTATGCGGGCAAATGATGCACATCGGTCATGGGTAAATTGTGGCAATGGTAGTAAATCTTTTGGAATGAATCAAGGGAAATTACCAAGGGAAAGGTTGGGTTTTTATATTCTCCGGGAAAGCCTTGTTCAAGACAGATCTTTATTTTTTTAAAGAAGACTGGTACAAAAGCTAAGATTTTATCATCGGGAATAGGGATATGACACAGCAATTAAAACTTGATCTTTCTACCTTGAATGATCTTCAATTGGTTTCGCATCTGGATTATTATTTTGCAAAAACCATGGCGGATCTATTTTGTGAAACAACGCCCCTGGTCCTTGCGTCCTGCGCTCTGGTGTCAAAGGCCCTGGCGGATGGGCATATTTGTCTGGATTTGGAAAAAAAAGCTGGGACCAGTCTAAATATTGTTGAACAGGATGCCTGTATCAGCTTTCCTGACTTTGAAGAGTGGGAGAGTACCCTGGCAGGAGCTGCCATGGTGGGTTGCGAACCAATGGATTCGGCAAAGGCATCTCCCCTGGTTCTGGATGTGACCGGCAAATTATATCTATCCAGATATTATGATTTCCAGAAACGTCTGGTGGATAATTTGTCCAGCCGGATGGCCGGATTACCAGCGCCAATGGATGACAAGTTTGTCCATAAACATCTGGACCCTCTTTTTTCGGGGCAGAATCTTGAACAGGTGGAAAAACAAAGGCAGGCCGTTCAAAAGGTGCTGGCCTATAATTTTGTGGTGATTTCAGGCGGCCCTGGTACCGGAAAAACACATATTACCACAATGATCACTACTCTTTTGGGTTTGCATGCCCTGTCTTGTAAAAAACGTTTGCCAAAAATCATCTCTGTAGCACCTACGGGGAAGGCAGCCGCAAGGCTCATGGATGGTCGTACCATTCATTCGGTATTAAAACCATTAAAAGGGCTCAATGGTTTTTTTCATACAAAAAAGAACCCTTTAAATGTTGATGTGGTGATTGTGGATGAGGCATCCATGATTGATATAGCTTTGATGACAAGGTTATTGGAAGCTATTCCTCCGGAAGCAAAGGTGATTTTATTGGGGGATAAAAATCAATTGTCTCCGGTGCAGGCTGGTGCTGTCTTTAATGATATCTGCAGGGTAAAAGGGCTTGGTTCTCACTTGGTTTTTCTGGAGTATAATTTTCGGTCCAGGGGAAAAACAGGTATTGAAAATCTGGCCCGGGCCATTAACCGGAATGATCTTACCACAATGGAAAATATTTTGTCCCATGCTCAATATCCTGATATCGGGTTTGAAGAGACGGCAAATCAAGGAAATATTGAGCAGATCATTGAAAAATATATTGTCAGGGGATACTCATCCGTGACAGAGCAGACCGATCTTTTAAGCGGTCTGGACAAGCTGGATAACTTCCGGATTCTTTGCGCCCATAATAAAGGTGCGGCCGGAACATTACAAATTAATCATTTTTGTGAAAAGATTTTGCGGTCCCAATCTAATTTTGATATAAGAAAGCGCTTTTTTAAAAAAATTGTGATGATTAGTTCAAATGACTATCACAGGGGACTCTTTAATGGGGATACCGGGATTGTTCACGAAGAAAACAGAGTTATAAAGGCAGGGTTCAGGGATTTTGCGGGTAATATCCGGCAATATCGGTATCTGGATCTTCCGGCCCATGATACTGCCTTTGCAGTGACAATTCATAAGAGTCAGGGATCGGAATTTGATTGTGTCCTGATTATTATTCCTGAAAAATTGTCCCCCATTGTCACACGACAACTTTTGTATACCGGGGTAACGCGGGCAAGGAAAAAGGTGATTATTGTGGGTAGCCTCGATGTGATTAAGGAGGCTGTCAACATAAGCTTTGACCATACTTCAAATGTTGCCGTTTTACTAGAACAACGGCTTTGCCGTCGTAAATAAAATTTTAGTGGAAAAAAAATTTGAAAAAAAGAGAAAGTTTACCTAGACAGATATGGATGTTTTTTTGTTCGGTCAGATTAACCGTTTATACATTGGTTCTTTTAGCAACTACTTCCATCATCGGAACCATTGTCCTCCAGAACGGCCCTCCCCATCAATATGTAAAGCTCTATGGCACCGGGTTCTACAACCTGATTAAGGTATTGAACCTTGATGATATGTATCATGCCTGGTGGTTTTTATTTTTGTTGTTGCTCCTATGTATTAATATTATTGTCTGTTCAATTGAAAGGCTCTCTTTGACCTGGAAAACTATTTTTCCGGAAAAAGTCAGGTTTAATCGGGATCGATTCAGGTCACTTAAAAACCGGGAAATTTTTACTACAGATAAAGAATTTGATCTTTTGTCCAATGAGTGCCGGGGGATTTTATCTAAAAAGGTGGGCCGGGTCCTCTACGAAGAAACTGAAAAAGGCTGTGTCCTCTATGCTGAAAAAGGGCGGTGGACCCGCCTGGGTGTCTATGTGGTCCATGCCAGTATTCTTTTGCTGGTGGTGGGGGCGCTGATCGGAGCAATGTTTGGTTTCAAGGCAAACCTGCGCCTGGATGAAGGAGCCAGGGCCGATACTGTTTTTACCACCAGAACCAGGATGCCTGTTAAACTTCCTTTTTCTATCCAATGTAATGAATTTGAGGTTAGGTTTTATGACACGGGTGCCCCGGAAGAGTTTCGTTCCAATCTGACCATAATTGAAAATGGACAAGAAAGTTTTACCAAGGATATCCGTGTGAATCATCCCCTAAGATATAAAGGGATTAATATTTTTCAGGCTTCCTATGGTACGATAGCTCCTGATAATGCCTTGTTTGAAATTGTGGATAATGCTACCCAAAAAAGCATTACAAAAAAATTAAAAATTGGGGAGCAAGTCACATTGCCCGGGGATGCTGGAATTTTTAAATTTGAAGGTTTTGGGCCCAATTTTAAATTCAGGGGGCATAACCTGGGGGGAACTTTTTTTGGGAAGGTAACCTTAAAAGAGCAAAAGGGCTTTCAGGTAGCGCTTCCTACAAAATTTCCCACCTTCGACAAAATGAGAAAGGGAGAATTTTCCTTTATTGTAAAGAAATTTGATCAGCGGTATTATACAGGACTTCAGGTCACAAAGGATCCGGGTATCTGGTTTGTGTACACGGGTTTTATCCTGATGATTCTTGGGTGCTGGATCACCTTTTTTATCTCCCATCAATCCTATTTTATTGAGATGGAAAAATCGGATCAGAATGTAACAAGTGTCCTGGTGTCGGGGAAAGCTAACCGGAACAATTATGGCATGATGTTTAAAATAAAAAAAATTGTAACAATATTAAAGGATAAATAATGTCCATGGATAGTTCTCATATATTATCAATAACTACCTTTATTTATGCACTGGCTTCGGTGTTTTATATCGGGTCGTTTTCATTTAAAAAACAGGTGCTGGCCAAGGCTGGATTCTGGGTGATTGTCCTGGGTTTTTTAGGCAATACAACGGGAATACTTTTAAGGTGGGTGGAGTCCTATCAGATGGGATATGGCCATGCACCCTTTTCCAATATGTATGAATCCCTTGTTTTTTTCTCCTGGACAGTGGCTGTTCTTTATATTTTTGTTGAATTAAAATATAAGGAAAGAAGTATTGGGGTTTTTGTGTCTCCTTTGATTTTTCTGGCCATTGCCTATGCCTCTTTTGCTTCCGGTGTTGGTGATAAAATCAGTCCTTTGATTCCAGCTCTTAAAAGCAATTGGCTTATTGCCCATGTTATTAGCTGTTTTCTTGGGTATGCAGGGTTTGCCCTGGCATTCGGTTTTAGCTTTATCTATTTTTTCAAACCCAGGGATTCAAACACCTCTTCTGTTTTTAGTCGGTTGCCGTCTTTGGAGATGCTTGATGAACTGACCTATCAGATGATCGTATTTGGATTTCTTTTTCTGACCATTGGTATTATTACAGGGGCCGTATGGGCCAATTCAGCCTGGGGTAAATACTGGTCCTGGGATCCCAAGGAAACTTGGTCTCTGATTACCTGGTTTGTTTATGCAATTTTTCTGCATCTGCGGCTGATGCGGGGCTGGCATGGTGCAAAGCTGGCCATGGTTTCCATTCTTGGATTTGCCGCGGTACTATTTACCTATTTTGGGGTGAATTACCTGCTTTCAGGTCTTCACAGCTATGGATAAAAAGGGTGGAAGCCAGGCATTGTTTCTTTAAGAATGTTTAAAGAGAGTTTTTCTGCAATTTAAAAATTAGTAAAAAAGGGCGTATCCTAAAATTTAAGATATGTCCTTTTTTTATATGGATAGACTCTCCCAGCACGGCAGTTGATAATGGGGAGCATCGGTTTATCCCTAATTTGTCTTGACAAGGAAAGAAGATATTAATATAGAATAACGCAAATTAAGACATTCTGGACATTATTGCGGATCTGCTGAAAGCCTGCTGTCTGCAAAGCAAATAAGTCCGGGGCTGACCTCGGATTAACTGGTTAAAGTAACATCAACATTTTAACATTGATGGAGTTTTCATGAGTAAAATAGAAAACAAAGCTGAAAATGGTTCTGGGGAGGGTGTGGAAAAAGGCACTGCCGATGATCCAAAAGATGACAAAGGCCTGGGGCTTGGGGTCATTTTTTTTATGGTGGCATTTTTGGTATGCTTTTTATCTGGCTGGCTGCTTTTTCCCAAGTTGCTTTATTCTAAAAAAGAGCAACCTTTTAATTTTGATCACAAGCTTCATGTTGCAGAAGTCGGTGATTGTGAAACCTGTCATTTCCTGAGAGAAGACGGTACCTTTTCAGGGCTGCCTTCGATGGAATCCTGCTTGGAATGCCATACGGATGAGCCCATGGGTGAAACCAAAGATGAAGCTATCTTTGCAAGAGAATATGTGGCAAAGGAAAAAGAGGTTCCATGGCTTGTTTACTCAAAACAGCCAGATTGTGTCTTTTTCTCCCATGCCGCCCATATTAACGGGGCTGGTATGGATTGTATAACATGTCATGGCCCCATTGGGGAGTCTACTACCTCAAGGCCATATGAAGAAAACAGAATTACCGGTTACAGTCGTGATATCTGGGGTAAAAACATCTGGGGAATTAAAAAACATTCCTGGGATCGTATGAAGATGGATGACTGCGCTGTGTGCCACAAAAAAGAAACAGGCCAACAGGGTTATTGTTTCCAGTGTCACAAGTAAGCCGCCTCAAAACACAAGAATTTCAAACTTTATAGAGGACTAACTTATGAAAGTTGATAGAAGAAGCTTCTTGGGATTGGGACTTGGCGCAGTTGCGGGTGTTGTGGTTTCCCCTGTTGGGTTGAAACTGACAGATGATTCTTCCATCTGGACCCAGAACTGGCCTTGGACTCCTGTTCCAGTTGATGGCGAAGTATCCTATGATAGTTCGGTGTGCAACCTGTGCCCTGGAAACTGTGGTATCAGTGTTCGAAAAATAGCCGATAGACCTGTTAAAATAGAAGGCCTGGCCGGATATCCGATTAATGACGGTGGTGCATGTCTTCACGGTATCGCGGGTCTCCAGTATCTGTATGATCCTGCCCGGGTAAAAACTCCCCTGATAAAAAAGGGTGATAAATTTGAAAAAATTTCCTGGGAGGATGCTATTACCCTGGTGGCAGGCAAGCTTGCCAACATCAGAAAAGGGGGAGCCCCTCAAAAGCTTGCCTGTATTACCGATAAGACCCAAGGGTCGGTTCCCAAGCTTTTTGACCGATTTTTAACCGCCTTTGGCTCTCCCAATCTTTATACCATGCCAAGCCTTGAATCCTGTCTGGAATTGACCGCACAAACCTTGCACGGCAATGGTAATACCCTTGGATTTGATCTTGAAAATTCAGATTTTATTTTAAGTTTTGGAGCTGGTCTGATAGAGGGGTGGGGGTCTCCTGTGAGTTGTTTTAAAGCCAATGCTTCCAGAAAAAAAAGAGGTGCCAAGCTTTACCAGATAGAACCCAGGTTATCTAATACTGCAGCTTGTGCCGATAAATGGATACCCATTAAGCCAGGTACTGAAGCAGATCTTGCCCTTGGTATCTGTGCTGTGATGATTAAAAATAATCAATTTAATTCCAGCACTTTTAAAGACGGTTTTAATAGATTTGCCATAATGGTGCGAAATAAATATGCACCGGCAAAGGTTGCGGGCATCTGTGGAATCAAAGTTGCTGACATCGAAAAAATTGCCGGGCAGTTTGTCATGGCAAAAAGGCCTCTGGCTATTCCGGGAAGGGGCAGGGGTAGAAATGGACAGAGCCTGAAGGAATTTGCTGCTGTTCATACCCTGAACTGCCTTGTGGGGAATTTGAATCAAAGGGGCGGTGCCTTTGTTATGGCCAAAAATGACTATTTGTCATTTCCCGAAGCCATCCTGGATGGGGTGGCAGAAGTTGGTGCCGGACAAGAAAAATTGGCTGGTTCCGTTGATGAATTTGTGACAAAACTCAATGCAGCCGGAAAACCGATTGTCGATGCTCTTTTTGTATACAATGCTAACCCCTGCTATTCTTTAAACGAGCCCAAACGGGTGAAGCAGGCCTTTAAAAAAGTTCCCTTTGTAGTCAGTTTTTCATCCTTTCTGGATGAAACAGCAATGGAAGCGGATGTGATTTTGCCGATGAATACCTTTCTTGAGCGGACCGAAGATGTGCCTTCACAAGCAGGTCTTACAAAGAATGTCGTTGGTTTGATCCGGCCGGTTCTCAAGCCTGTATTTGATACCAAGGATCCTGGAGATGCTTTGATCTTTTTAGCCCGGGCCCTTGGGGGAAGCATTGCTCAAAATTTTGACTGGGAAACTTATGCCGACTGTCTTGGGGATGTGACTGCAGGTATCTGGGATTCTTTGTCTGAAAATGGACATGTTCTGGTACCCCCAAAGCCTTTCAAAGAGTTTTTTGAAGGACCTCCCGATGTTGATTTTACTTTTCTTGCCACTAATCCTTCAACTGTTCAGGCCCAGGGTGATTTTGGTTTGACACTGATTCCCATCGACAATATGCGTTTGCTGGGAGCAATGCCGGCGGATTCTCCCTTTGCCATTAAAACGGTTTCCGATAAGGTTCTGATCGGCAAGGATATTGTTGTGGAAATTAATCCCCAGACCGCCAGGGGACTTAAAGATGGTGGTGATGCGCTCTTGACAACTCCCGTGGGGGCAGCAAGGGTGAAAGTGAATTTTAATGAAGGAATCATGCCGGGTGTCCTAGGGATGGTAAGAGGTCTTGGTCATACTTTTGATAATAAGTTTGTTTCCAACAAGGGTGTGAATGTAAATGATTTAATAGGCCCGCAAATTGAGTCTGGTTCAGGACTGGATGCTGCCTTTGGTATAAAAGCTAAAATTTCCAAGGTATAAACTACATGGATAAAAATCTTAAGAGGTTCTGATGATACAAGATAAAAAAGAACATAAGTTCGGAATGGTTATTGATCTGGACAAATGCACGGGATGCGGTTCTTGCATGGTATCGTGCATGTCGGAAAATAATATTCCGTTTAAGGAGGATGAGTCCAGAAAAAAGGATAGTATTACCTGGATGCGTGTTTATAAGCTGACCAATGGGAAATCTTTTCCTGATATCCAGATCGCTTATCTGCCAAGACCCTGTCAGCATTGCTCTGGAAAAGGTGGACACGGGCATTCTCCCTGTGTTTCCGTCTGCCCCGCAACTGCAACAGATTATGGTTATGACACAGGCATTGTCAGCCAGATTTATACAAGGTGTTTTGGTTGCCGGTACTGCATGGGAGCCTGCCCCTACCATGCCAGGTATTTTAATTGGTGGGATCCCGAATGGCCCGCGGGTCAGGAAAAATATTTAAGCCCTAACGTATCCCCCCGGATGCGGGGAGTGGTGGAAAAATGTAGTCTTTGTTACCATCGATACCAGGCGGCAAGGGATAAGGCTTATTATGAAGGGCGGGATGATATCGAAGAAAGTGAATACCAGACTGCCTGTACAACAGCTTGTCCTGCCGGGGCCATTGTGTTTGGGGATCTGAATGATCCTTCCCACATGGTTCATCAGATTGTAAAACCTGATCCCCATCCCGATCCCATGAATAAATATGTGGTTGATAAGTCAAGAAACCCAAAGGTGTTCAGGCTGCTTGAGCGTCTGGGTACCAACACCAAGATCTATTACCTGTCCGAGCGTGAATGGGTCAGAAAAGCCGGGGATAACTATCTTGATGGTGAATGGGATAAGGTCAAGAATCATCATGGATCGTCATCCAAATGAGTAAAATATCCAAAACCTATGCTAGGAGTAATTAAATATGGATTCTGCATTAATACCTGAAGGCGCTGATCGGTGTTCATTCCCAAAGTTTGCCATCGGAATTTGCATCGTTGGAGCCGTGGCCCTCTGGGGCGTTTATGCCATGTTTCTTTGCTGGTTTAAAGGCTTGAACCAGACGAATATGAACGATTATTACGGGTTTGCCCTTTGGATTTGGGCCGATCTTGCTGTCATCGCCGTTGGGGGCGGGGCATTTTTCACTGGATTATTGAAATATATTTTTAACGTGGATGAGTTGAAAAATATCATTAATTTTGCTGTGATCATAGGCTTTATCTGTTATAGTTCTGCTCTTTTGATCCTGGCCATTGATATTGGACAGCCCCTGCGTGGCTGGTTTATTTTCTGGCATGCAAATGTCCATTCCATGCTCACCGAGGTGGCCTTTTGTTTGTCTTGTTATTTTGCGGTATTGACCATTGAGTTTATCCCTAATCTTCTGGAAAACCGCCAGGCCAACAAGGTGCCATTTTTTCGGCATCTTGCCCATAACATGCATGGGGTGATGGCTATCTTTGCTGCAACCGGGGCTTTTCTGTCCTTTTTTCACCAGGGATCTCTTGGTGGTGTGGCAGGTGTCATGTATGGTCGTCCTTTTGCCGTCAGGGAAGGACTGCTGATCTGGCCATGGACGTTTTTTTTGTTTACCTGGTCTGCGGCGGCTTTTGGTCCTTGCTTTACCTTGCTTGTGACCTGGATAACAGAAGTTGTTACGGGTAAAAAACTGGTTAAAGATAATGTGGTTCATCTGTTGGCCAAGATATCCGGCTGGATGATTACCACCTATATCATTGCCAAAATCATCGATACCATTTATTGGGCATATGTTACGGCTCCCAGTCTTGGTTTTAAAATGTCTCATTTTTATACAAACAATTCATTTTATGGATATTGGATTTTAATTACCGAAATAGTTGTTTGTGGTGTTATTCCGGGAATTTTACTGCTCAATAAGAGCACACGGGAAAATTCGACAACAAGATGGATCGCCATCGTTTTGGGTGTGATAGGGGTTTGTCTGAATAGATGGGTCATGGTGCTCCAGATCATGGCAGTTCCAGTGATGTCCTTTGATACCTGGGCTCTTTATGTTCCAAGTTGGCAGGAAGTGGCCACCACCGTTTTACCCGTTGCCTATGGTATTATTTTCATTGCTATTACCTATAGGTATTTGCCTGTGTTTCCCCAGGAACGTGAACTCAATCACACTAAGCTTGAGCAATAAACGAAAAGGAGAAAACTTATGTTTCCATTTAATTTTGAATGGGTCTGGGATATTGCCCATGTTATTTTCTTTGGAGCGCTCTGGTATTCTCTTGCCATCCTAGGCGCTGGCATGGCCTTTGTCATTGTAAAGTCAGCCATGGATACCATGAATGACAGTGGTGAGCCTCACCATTAGCAGTTAAAAATCGCATCCCGGGTGGTTATAATCCCGGGATGCGATCTCTTTTTTTGGGGAGAAGATCATCATTAATTAATAGTGATCTGTTTTACTTCTTCCTTGGTTTTATTTTTCTTCAAGGTGACTTTTAAAACACCATCTTTAAAGCCTGCATCCACCTCATCTGTAATAAGATCATCGGACAATTTGAAACTGCGTTTAAAAGAGCCTGTAATGCACTCTTTGCGGGAAAAAGTGTTTTCATTTTCCGGGGTTTCAGATTTTCTTTCGCCGGAGATGGTTAAAAGCTTTTCCTCTATGTTTACTGCAATATCCTCTTTATGGACGCCTGGCAGGTCCACTCTAAGTTCAATGCTGTCTGCCTGATCAAGAATATCCACTGCCGGATACCAGTCTTTTGATTCTCCATTTGCCTGGGGGTTTGTAAAAAAATCATTAAAGGAATTTGTCAATGCTGCTAATTCGTTTAAGGGATTGTATCTTACGAGTCTCATTGGAATCCTCCTGGTTTTATTGTCGCTATTACTATTTATGTTTAATTACCATTTGAAGATAAAATAAGCATGGATTGACGCGTGTCAACAATAAAAATGGAACTAATAGCATATATTATTAATATGGCTTTTTTTTAAAAGTAATGAGATTTGGTCGAGGGCCTGATCTGGCCCGGAAGAAAGGAGAAAAAATAAAAAAAGGGTTATTGGTTTTGTGCTGCCATAATCCAGACCACTGCCCAGGCCAGAACTATGGGGATGATACCGATGCAGATAAAAAGGATAAGATTGCCATTCCATGGTTTTAACCCGATGACTGCGATAATAAGAATCAGGATGGATATAACAACACCGGTTCTTTTTGATTTAGACAGGGGTTTGTATTTTTTTCTCTGGACTTGTTTGGGAGCTGGTTTAAACATTCTTGGAAGAATCAGGATGCCGGCAATCAGCAGGATCAATACAAGAATTTCACTTATTCCGGTCAAAGTGTACTCCTTTTACAGGGTTTATCAAACTGCTCTTATATTTCAAAAATTCAAGTATTTGTCAATCCCATTAACGTATGACCCGATATGGGTTGGGTAAATCATTCAATAAATTTTGTTGTGTCAGCCTTGATCTGATAATGGAATAATCCTCCTGGCTTGAAAGTGCGTTTTCTTCTTTTTTTTCTTCCCTTTTTAAAAAAATAACCAATTTTCTTTATATTTTTTTCTTCTTCTTGAA
>JAAELK010000417.1 GCA_024226935.1 Desulfobacteraceae bacterium | reverse complement strand
TCCATTCTTGTACGGCTAATACAAAAAAATAGGAAAATGGTCATGTCCACTCCTTAATTTCAAGACTTAAAATTTTCATTATAATTCAAAGGCACCGATACTTACTGTTGATGCGAAGTACGCGATATCCTGATGAACCAAATATATTTAACCAATTCCCCGGCAAAAAATTGTTTCAAATAATGCAAGGATACTTGACTCCTGAATGGTTTATTTACCAAAACAAAAATCATGAAATTCCTTTACTCGTTTACCGAATACTGGTATGGAATTCGGCAGATATAAAGAAAATATCCACATCGTATATCATACATAGTCGTATGATATACGGTTAGCTATCAATTTATGAAAGATTTACGGACTCGGTTAACATAATGTTAGCTGATTAATCGATATGAATATTAATCAATGGAAACAAAAAGGGAAAATCTATATTTGGAAGTACCATGATAATCCACGTAATTATCATGGTTGGCACTTCACAGGAGATTCTCTTGGTTGTGATTCACTAATTGAGTTTTTGACTTTGCTATCCAGTGCTGAATTAGGTACTTATCGAACATTAAAATTGAACCATCCTACACCAAATCAACATCGAGTACCTGGTTGCAAGAAAAAGGTATTACCTGAACAAAAATTAATAATAGAAAGAAGCAATAGTTCCGATGCCTGGGAAATTATGAATCTCCAAGGCAAGTTAAAGTTCGAATTGGGTGCATCCCAAATTGATCAATTTATAAGTGGTGTGAAAGACGTAAAGATAGGAAATGGTGACTATTCAATAAAAAACTTGTGGTTTTGGTGGAATCTCAGCGGGTATGTTCAACGTATTCAACTATAGATCCATCTGGATGTTGTATTCGCATATTCTTACCTGTTGGAACTTCCTTAGGGTTTTCTAAAATGATTATTCCATTTTCTAAAAAATAGTTATAAAAATCATCTAATGAATCAACAAGGAAAGTTATTTTTGTTGATTTGAATCTTTCCAAATCTTTTTCTTCACCAGCTAATAGCAGGATAGAAGAAATCTGAGCTAATTCTATATTCATTTCTTTATATATAAACCTAAGAGAACATTTTTTTTAAAAATATTCTCATAGAATTTTATTTACCGTGCTCAGTCCGAAAGAAAGAAAATCAAACATGCCACCCGCTCAAGTATCATTATCCTTGTCAAAACTATCCCTGGGGACCAAAATATTCAAGGATACAAAAAATATGTGCAACCAATTCCCCGGCAAAAAATTTAATTACACCCGTTTTTTGTTCCTGAGAACTCTGACAACCCGAAAAAGACAGAAAACCTTAGAAAATAGAAGATCTATCTTTCTGCAAATTAAGCCGTTTTTTGTAATATTTTTGAAATGATATTTGCTTGTAAAAGGGGGACATGGACCCAGGCTGTGTTTTTTAAAAATCGTTGGGTCTGATAATTTTCCATTATGTAAACTTTTTGGAGAAATGACCAAACCCTATGACGGATTTCATCCCAATGTTTAATTTTACCCAAGAATCGTAAACTTCAAAAACGACGATTTTTATATAAAAATATGTTT
>JAAELK010000416.1 GCA_024226935.1 Desulfobacteraceae bacterium | reverse complement strand
TGTCCACTCCTTAATTTCAAGACTTAAAATTTTCATTATAATTCAAAGGCACCGATACTTACTGTTGATGCGAAGTACGCGATATCCTGATGAACCTTAGATAATTAGATAAGCGTTTTATCATCATTGCAGTATCGAGCATCACATCAATTCAAAATATTCAACCTTTATCGGTCGATGATTTTTGTTTTTCCAACTATTTGCAATGAGTGATAAAATGAAGAACTGAACTGGCGTATTTGGGTTCAGCCTATGGGGATTATATTTTTGGGTTTGGGATTACAACACTTGTAAGGCAGCAACGTTGAATATTTTATTCTTTGATTGAGGCCACAGTCTTTATATTTTCTGCAAATGTTTTTCATTTTTTCACTTCAATCCATTGGATTGAAATCTGTTCTCCTGATTTTTGTATAACTATCCAGTGTCGATTGAAACGACCTTTATATATGAACAGAATTCAACAAGAGTCTCATCATGAAGAGTTCAAATATTGATTTGACAGCTCTTTAATAATCATCATTTTCCCTTTTTTGCATTTTGGACAACACGTGATGTCCTGACCTGTTAACCGAAGCATCATTTCAAAAACGGTTTCTTTTATTTTCTTCGGTAAATTAGCATCGGGATCAATGAACTTCCGAATTAGTTTAATCGCCCGTTTCTTATTCCTGTGAGATAAAAATCCAAAATATCGAATTTTCATAAAATTATAAGGGAGCACATGAAGCAAAAATCTTCGAATAAATTCGTTGGCTGATACGTTCATCATTTTAATCGTATCATTGTCAGTCCTATCTTTATATTCAAAACTGACCTGGCTATTATCAATTGATTTGATGCGATTGTTGGATATGGCGACTCGATGCGTATAGCGACCAAGATACTCAAGAACTTGCTCGGGACCAGCAAATGGACGTTTAGCATAAGTAATCCATTTGGTTTTAAAAAGAGACTGAACCAAAAAATCAAATTCTTCTTTTGATTCGTACTTTGCTGTTTGCCCCGGGAAGTACAACTCATTGTTTAAATATGCTTTTTCGAATAAGTCTAAATATCTTTTTTTAAATTCTTTTGATAAAGATTGAACCCTGAACATAAATTTTCTCCTTGAAGCAACCCATCGCTTTTTATCAAAAGAAAGGGCTCCTCCGGCAATAAGGCAATGAAGATGAAAATGATCAATCAGTTTTTGTGACCAGGTATGCAAAACACATATAAATCCGGCTTGTCCTTTGAGTCGCCATTGTGGGTCTTTTGCAAAGCTCTGAAGTGTCTGACTTACAGCGAGAAATAAGATGTTCAGCATAACTTTTTTATTTTTTAAAATGATTGGATTAAGTTTGT
>JAAELK010000415.1 GCA_024226935.1 Desulfobacteraceae bacterium | reverse complement strand
AGGGCAGTTTCATAGTTAGATTCCAGAATCTTTGTCATATCATTCAAGTTAGCTGCCTTCTCATTTTTCCCGCTGGGTATTTCAAAGTGCTCATCATCTCGATCTCGCACAAGAAAGACATAGGCATCAGGTCCATCCTTTACTATAATCAGCATACCTGCGGCAGCAAAAGCATTAGACGAACAAAAAATACAAATAAGCAACAAAATACCCAGTAGGGGATAGGCACGGCAAAACCGTTCAGTGTTATTAATCATCTTAAGTCTCTCCTTTTACAATCCAGGTCCGATGAGGGCGTTTGGGCCGCGTGCCCCATTATGGAATAGCATAAACAGCGCAAATGCCCGTATGATCGGTAACAATACACGTATTACCTTTAAGTCCATCGGTACCGAATGACATCTCTGTTGTTGGTTTATCCGCAGGATTTGCTAAAATGTACATGATTGGAACATAAATAATATTTTTCATGGTAGTGCCGTTATAAATAACTTCAGTATCGCTCACTACCGTTAATGCATCATTTTTTGCATTAGTCATAGTAGCACCGCCAAATCCAGATAAAGGTACTGGATTAAAAAGCGTGTAACCATCTACAATTTGATGACCCATAACCGATCCAGTAATCGTTACGAGTGATCCATTTACTGAATCATACCCCCGATTGAATGTTATGTTTATAGATTGGTTTGGCATTGACAATGTATTATTTTCAAATTTCATATCGTCTACAGCAATAAATGAGTAACCTTTTGAAGTAATACCATCTAATGACACACCAATTAAGACTTTATTAATTTCAAGAAAGCCATCTACGAAAACTACATATTCTGCCTGAATCGAAACAAACGCATTTTTAGCAATTGATGGGACTTTATAATAACCGCTATACTTAGCCAATTCGCCGCTCATAATGTTGGGCAATTCCTTTGATGACTCAACCTCGGGAAATAATATTGTTTGTATTGATCTTGAAGTCACATGGTTTGTTGAATTATCGACAATCATATTGTTAGCTACCAAGCCTCCTGCACAAGCAGTACCCATAATTAACTTTATAGTTTGGGTCGCCGTTTTGAATGAAAAGAAATACATATTCATATTGTATGTATATGCTGGAACTGGTTGCAAATGACCATCATTCGTACCGTAGTCATACGAAAGTTTATATTTATCGTGGATTTCCATTACTGGTACTTCTGCATTTTTTTTCGTACTAAGATATAGAGGAATACAATATACCCCTTTATACATAGAAAGAGGGATTGGATTATTGTATGTTGACCCTGACACAATTACTAAAGGTTGTAGATTTGGCGTAATGCTTCCGGTGAATGAGGCAACGTTTCCATTTCCTGCGTCTTCTCTTAAAAATGTTAAATCAATATTAATCCCACCAAGTTCTACCTGTTTTAGATTAGCGCCATCAAATGTTCCAGTAAACTCATATCGTTCACACGTTCTTCCATCTAATGATATTAAAAGAGTTAAATCATGAATAGGAGGTAATCCGGCTTGCACGAAAATATTTGTGTCTACTGTGAAAAAAGCACCCTTGGCATGTTCCATTGCATAATAACCGTTGAAAGCCATTAAAGCTGTGTTATCAGGATTAGCTACGATTTCTTCCGGTTTTAGGTTTTTATATTTTTCCACGATTTGTTGATGATAATTTGTCAACTCCTCCATTGGAATATAATCATTATCTTTAATCATGCACTCCTCCTTTAATTTGTTTCAAAAATGGTTTCAAATTAAATCCGACCCGGAACTTGAAAGCCAGATCAAAATTAATAGTGAACTTCTCAAACAATTCCATCAACATGAACTTTCCATTAATAAATGGCATAGCCATTCGTTACAGGTCAATTATTTCGTTTCTCCTAAAACAAATCCTTTTAATACTCCTAATGCATAAGACCTATACTGATCAACTTTTTCAAATCCCACCGATTCCAAATATCCTACTCCGTTAGGATGATCTTCTGGAGTATCACTTACAAAGTCGGCTGGAAATTCTGTACATAAGCTTTGGTCCGGGTTGTTAAACGATCCATCTTTACACCATGGTGTGGCTTGCCCAGAAATTGGACACTCAAGTAATTGCAAATTATTAACACTTTTTAATTTCGAGTAACCTCTTTTAATTGGGATTGTGACTGGTGTAGTATGGGAGTTGCCACAAATTGATGGGAAGTTTTGAGGGTCTTCTAATCTTAGATCACCCATAATAAAGGTTGCTTTCCATTCTTTTTGTTCATTGGGCTCCAAAAAATAGCCATAAACCATTTTAATTATATGATTAGCTGGCATACTGCCTTGGAGAAATCCCGCTCCTGTGAATGAGTTTCCGTTTTCAAGGTTATAATACTGCCATAGCCAACCATTATAAGGGCGGTTCTTTGAAGTTTCTGCAAATAGTTGCGGATCTGGTTTCCCTTGTGAATCTAAAATGGAGGTCATCATTAATTGATGGTCTATCCAGCCTGTTCCTGAATTGACCTTGTAAGAATGTCCGCCAACACAAACAGTTCCTGTAACATTCACTTGAGGCCAGCTGTAATATATACCTGGTGTGGGCAGAGAGGTTATTCCTGTTCCTCCGTTTCCGAATTTGCCCGGGCTACCTTGTCTGAAAAAGGATGTTTTTAAATTCAGTTTGTCTGTATTAGTGAAAGTAATATCAATCTGCATGTTATCACCGTCATCAACAACTAACCGTAATGGCAAGACATTTTTTGAACCTGTAAATGAATCGGGTCCCACCTTAAATGAAAATGGTTCACCTACTGTACTAAAAGAAGATCCCCCCCCTTTTAAAGGCCATTGCTCGTTTGTGCCCCTCCTGAAATAACAGGTGTCTCCACTATCCGTTTTTGTGGTTATCGTTGCAATATTACATGTTACACAAACTTGCTCTTCCGTCCAATTGTATTTCACTTGAGTATCTGTTCCCACGCTTCGAATTTTTTGCATGGTGTCAAGAATAGAGAGTTTTCCTTTATTGTTGTTTTCATCTGTTACATCCAGATGACAACCGATCCAATACCATTCATTTCCCATGTTACCGTGCATACGGTGATCTTCTGGAAATTTAAGATAGTACTCTGGCACTTTTCCATCAAAAGAGATTGTTTTGGAACCAATATTTCCAGCTCTTCCTAAAAGAGAATGTATGATATTCATAAACCGCATTGGATTCTCGGTTGTGTCCAATTTACCAGCCGCTTCATAAAGATCATCATAGTTTGGAATTTGTGTTGGATTTCCATTTGAATCGATGATTGCAGCAACTTTGGATTTAACATCTTCTAAATATTCTTGAATTGCAGATGCAACATTTTGTGATGTTCTCATTTTTATTACTCCCTTTTTTTAGAATTTATATGTAAACATCCTGGCCCGGAAGACCAGGCTTTGAATTCCCCCTGAAAGGGGATTAGTCTGCCCAAACATTTTGACCTGTATAGGAGTTATCAATTATCATTGACAAGTAAAACCCCGGTTATTGAAGTCGGGTCAGCGCTCATCATCTAATTTATATTAAACTCACCTTGGTTGTGCAAAAAATCCAGAAGTCTTTCTAATATTTGATTTAAATCTTTCAACAATTCTATTTGATATTCCGTACCGGCAGTACACGGTTGCCCATAGTGTGTGATCTGTGATGCCAGCTGGTCCCTGTCGCAATACCCTTAACAAATGGATAACTTGCAGGCCTTGT
>JAAELK010000414.1 GCA_024226935.1 Desulfobacteraceae bacterium | reverse complement strand
GGTAACAATCAGGGAAGTTCTTTCATACAGTGTGCTGATCAGGTGGAACAATAATGCTTTATTGTAAACTCTGTTGGAACCATATCGTTTTCTGGAGTTTACCTACTTTACCAGAGAGCTACTATAGTAGACTTGGTAAAATACATTTTGAGCTTAATAATTATAGAAAAGCTATATCACAGTTTGAAAAATCTGAAAGTTCATATAATCTTCAAGATGTAAGTTTTTCGAAATATAATTGGTATTATCTTGGGTATTGTTATCTTAACCTTGGAGATTTCAAAAATGCAGTTAAATATTTTGAAAAATATTTAAAATTTAATCTACATGATTATGAAACACTATCGGAAATTGGATGGTGTTATGCGTTGTTAAATGAATCTGAGCTGGCTTTGAAAGCATATTTACAATTATTAAAACATGAGCCAAATGCCTTGGAGATTCATCTCAATTGTATTGAAATTTTATCACATTTAGGTCGTAAAGATGAAGCTCTTAAGTTGATAGAAGGGGTTGTTTCTGAAATCGAAGATCCTATGGAAAAAGGGTTGATCGAATCTTTATCCCTTAAAATGAATGGAGACATTGTCTCAGCTATTAAAAAACTTAATGGAGCTATCAATATGTCATCAAATAGTTTGTGCTATTATATAAAAGCTGATCTTCAAATCGCTTTATCTAGAATGCAAAAAGAGAGTGGTGATTTGAAAGGAGGCTTGAATACTCTTAAGGTTGCTTTCGAAAATAATTCAAATGATTTATGGCTTATCAATGAATTAGCTGTTGAATATGCAGATCAAGATATAAAACTTGAAGATGCACTAAATTTGATTAACTATGCTTTGGATTTTCAACCTGATAATTCTTTGTTCTTGGATACTAAAGGTTGGATACTGTATAAAACGGGAAAGGTGGGTGAGGCAAAAAAAAATTTAGAACGGTGCCTGTCTTTGAACCCTAAAAATGAAGACATTCAAAAACATCATAAAACAATTGCAAATGCCTGACATAAGCCAGCGCCGCACCTGACCGTTGGGGGCTACTTCGCCATGGATATGATATAAAATAAAAATGCAATATGCGCAAAAAAATAATATAAAGCACCACACCGCGATGGATTACAGAAAGCGTGTGTGCCAAGCAATGAACTTCATTAGCCAGAACCTTAATCGAGATCTGTCCCTTGAAGAGGTTGCCCAGGCGGCTTCTTTTTCCATGTTTCATTTCCACAGGATTTTTAAGGTCGTAGTCGGAGAAAACATTGCTGAGTTTACCCGTCGATTGCGAATTGAAATGGCCGCAAATCGTCTTTTAGCCAATCAAATCGAAGATATCACTACAATTGCAATGGAATGTGGTTTTTCAAGTTCTCAAAATTTTGCGAAAGCATTTCGGAAGTGTTTCAATACAACACCCTCAAAATATCGAAAAAGCAAGATTGGAAACAAAATTGGCAAAGGAGAAAACGCATTTTCCCTCCAGGTAATGTATGATTCTACTACTGAATTTATGAACTTAATAAACTATGAAAGGAAAAACACAATGAACGCAGAAATCAGAGAGATGCCGGAGTATCATGTTGCCTATGTTCGCAAGACGGGGCCTTACGGCAAAGAGACATGTGAACAAGCGTTTGACGAATTAATGCAGTGGGCTGGTCCGATGGGGTATTTGGCTTCTGGCGTGATGCTTGGAGTCTATTGGGACAATCCGGATGTTACCCCTCCTGAGAAATGTCGTGTTGATGCCTGTATCAGTGTACCTTATGGGACCGCAACAAAAGGTCCTGTTGACATCCAAACCATTAAAGGCGGTCTCTATGCCGTCTGCCATTTCGAAATTCAGGATGACGGTTTTCAACAGGCATGGGAAGATGCCTTTGAGTGGCTTGTCAATGGAGGTTACGAATGTGATGAAATACCCTGCTATGAGCTTTACCACAAAAGTGCTGCAGATCATCCCGAAGGCAAGTGGATATTTGATATTTGTATTCCCTTAAAATCAAAGAGCTGATTTATAAACGATAAGCAGCGGTCGGCATACTATTGCCTGTGACGTCCATCGTTAATTTTTATGAACACTTATGGGTTCATAAATTACAGCGAAAAATATGGTATTGTTTATTGGTGAAATAAGAAGGATATGAAATGAAAACATTTGATACCTCATTTTTCTACGTTTTAAGTGGTACCGGCAATATTTTTCGGGTGGCGCGGTGGACAGAAGAACTTTTTGAAAAAAATGCAATTGCAACCCGGATTAAATTTTTGATGAAAAGAAAGAAAAAACTATTATGAATATAGAATTAAAATATTTTTCTGGAACCGGCAACTCGTATAAAATTATAGATACGTGTAAAGAAATCTTTATTCAAAACGGCAATAAAGTTACTCTTTCTTCTATTACAGACACATCTGATATAAACGAAAAAACAGATTTGATTGGATTTTGTTTTCCAGTCTATGCCTTTGGGATTCCACGAATATGCAGGAAATATTTATTAGATTTGCCTGAATTTAAAAGGCCAATCAATACAATTGTGTTGATTACAGCTGGTGACTCAGATGAGGCTGGATTGTCTGTTGAAGAAAGCACTGAAATTTTGAAAAAGAAGGGACTTAATATAACTTATAGCGAAGTTATTCATATGCCTTCAAATTGGATCGTATCGATGAATCCGCCACCAAAAGATGAGGCTCAATTGATAATCAACATTGGTGTCAAAAAAGCAATGAAAATAGCACAAGATGTTTTAGATAGTGTGCGACACCATCATGCTTTTAATTATCCACCCAGGTATAGCAAATTAGGTTTTTATAAAGATTATTATTTGTTTAAATGGATAGGTGTCAGTAGTTTGTGGAGAAATTTTAGAACGGATGACACCTGTGATTTTTGTGGGTTGTGTGAAAAAATATGTCCAACTGACAGTATACAAATTGTAGATAATAAACCAAAATGGGCAAAAACCTGTGAACAATGTATGCGTTGTGTAAATTATTGTCCGAAACAAGCAATTTTTCAAAAAGGAGAAGGCAGTACAAAAGGTAAAAATATATATTACGAACCTACTTTTAAACCATTTAAAAAATGACAATAATGGTTTAAGGTAGTTAAAAATTTATGAAATATTTATTATTAGAGCAATGGGATGAATATGCCCTGGTGCAATAGTCAAAATGGATGATTTTTTGTTTTCGGATGAATATGGGAAAAAAGGATTTTGGAGTGGTATAGAGTTTTTTAAGGAAATCGGTGGCAATATTTATTTTCTTGAAGCCTATGATTCGGCAAAAATTCCGATCCTTTTTGTCCACGGTGCTGTAGGGTCTCCCCAGAATTGGTGGGCTTTTTTTGAAGGTATCGACCGCGATAAATATCAGCCTTGGATTTATTATTATCCGTCGGGATCATCCATTGATTCGATGTCCCATTTGCTGTTATGGAAAATTCAAAACCTACAGGTTTTCTTCGCGGATATGTTGTTAAACATGGACAACGTGATATTCAACTGGGTGAATCTCCACAACCGGATATTGAAATTAAGATACAATCCGTCACATTAAGTGGAGGGAAGGTCCATCGCACCCTGATTCCCCTACAGGAAGAGGACAAAGATTCAGAGCATTACCTATCAGCAAAGGATTTTTCATCTAAAGGGACTTTTTTCTTTTTCGGGCTGCCGGGCGGGACATACGAACTGACTTTGGTTGCAAAAGGATATGATACATATTCCGGAATTTACACTGTGGTACCAGGGCAATACCAAAATACAATAATCATTGAACTTGAGAAAAAAATCGTTGGTTCTTCATGATGATGGGCAAAGGGCCAGGTTTATACCATCGATTCTAACTGGATTAATTAATATTCTCTTTGGCCTTTTATAATTTTTACACTTTTTGTTATGGGTTTGTCATATTTCTCAATGACTGAAGCCCTTGATATTTACGATGAATTATATCCTGACACTAAACAAGATGTCCAACGCCGCTAATTTAGCTGATGCAAAAAGCAGCGCGGTTGATTAGCGGGTTATATGGCTTGAACAAACACCATGCGATAGTAAAATTGCATGAAGATAAAAAATCCAAAATTGTTATTTTTCAGCATAAAAATTGGCAATTAGGCAAAAAGGCTTTGATTATGGGAATTGGAAAACAGATAATTGAAATTGCTATTGAAAACGGAGCTACTGTTGCGGGTATTGCAAGCACGCAAGCCCTTAAATCGTCCTCCTCCCACCTGATATATACGAAAATGGGAAATTATGAAGGAATCGGCACCGTCAAAGATGATGATACCCTTTCGAATAAATATTTATTCAAATGGCCGGATTCAGCAAGATCTGTACTCGTTATCGGCCTTTCACACCCTGAAGGACAGCCGGAGCTTGACTGGTGGGACGGTAGGGGAACCCCCGGTAATCGACTGTTGATTGAAAGTATGAAGTTGACCCGACAGCAGATTGAAAACAATCTGAAAGTGAATACCCGAAAACTTCATTATTATGTTGAAAAGGGAGGTATCTTTATCAAGGATGCGGCGGTACTGGCCGGATTGGGTTGTATCGGGAAGAACAATATGCTGGTGACTAAGTTATACGGCCCCAGAATCCGATTGAGGGCGCTGTATCTTGATGTAGAATTAGAACCAACTGGTCCTATTGCGTTTGATCTCTGTGCAGGTTGCAAAGAATATTGTAGAAGGGTTTGTCCTGAAAATGCCATGAATAAGAAAGTGCCATTATTTGAATCAATTAATAATTTTTTAGATCTGCCTGCTAGGGATGGCGCTTATAATAGAGAAATCTGCAATATACGAATGGAAAAAGACGTTTCTAAAAGCGGTAAAAAAAGTGCCGGTGAACAATCTTTAATAAAATACTGTAGAAAGTGTGAGTTTGTTTGCCCGATAGGGAAAAAAAAGAGACGAAAAACGCCATATGGTAGAAGTATTAAGAATCAAATCAAATCAAATTAAGAAGGAGAGCAAAAGATGAAATTTAGAAGATTTATATTTTTATCAGCATTTTTAGGCGCAATGTTTATACCTCAAATAGCGACAGCTGTGGATGGATATAAAAATCTAAAATTTGGAATGTCTATTAAACAAATTATTGCGAGCAATGTTTGTACTTTAGAAAAGAGTGAGTCTGGTCAGGTTGGGGTAGAGTTTTATGGTTGTGATGACTTCATGTTTGGTAATGAGGCAGTAGAGGCTGCCGTGTTTTTTATAGACGGTAAGTTTCTGAGATTTGCCATTGTACCTTCTGTTGATGTTGCTCTTAGCCTAGTTAACGGGCTGGCTAAGAAATATGGTAACCCTTCTTCATCTTCGACTCAGAAAGAATTTGAAGCAATTGATACCTTACCAAATAGGGAGGCATTTCTTGCGTATGACAAAAATACGATTTATCTAAAACTAATGTCAGATGAAAACTATATTCAAAGTGCGATCTTACTATATACATCTCCTGATTATGATGTCTTGTTGTTGAAAAACCAACAAAAATCAATTAGCAATGATCTGTAACATTTTTCTATTTACACCTGACTGGTTTATTGAAATCACAAAGCAAATGCACTCGGACGGAAAAAAGTGCCGTTCATTCCTCGCTTTGTTTTTTGCCGCCGGTGATTTGCAGCATTGAATAAAACCGCTTCTCGGAAAGGAAGCTAAGTCGCAATCTAAGTCTTTAATATCTGAATGGCTAAATATAATTTCCATGTTTTCGTTCGGGTATGGTGGTGTCTGCTCTGATATGATATGATGGCCCGATACAACTAACCACAAGGAAGACATATGTCAAAGATAACAAACCCCTGGAAACTTGCAGAGAAATCCCAGAAAAAAAATCAAGAACAATCCACCTCCAGACAATCCCATCCCTTTTTGGCCCAGGATCCCGAAGCTGTGGTGGGTCAGTTCCACGACCTGCCCGTGGGAAATTTTTCCGATTACGGGGTCTATTTAAGTTTTGGCCGGGATCGGGTACTTTTGCCCAATAAATACGTGCCAGAAGACATTTTTGTGGGCGAGAAGATCCGGGTCTTTATCCACAACGATTCCGAGGACCGGCCCGTGGCCACCACCCTGGAACCAGCCGGAGTGGTGGGGGATATTGTGGCCCTCAAAGTTAAGGACACGGCTGCCTTCGGCATCTTCATGGACTGGGGCTTGGAAAAAGACCTTCTGGTTCCCCGCAGTGAACAGGAGAGCCGGATGGAGCTTGGTGAAACCCATCTGGTGAAGATCTGTCTGGATGAATCTTCACACCGGATCTATGGGTCCACTTTGATGACCCAACTCTGCTCCGGGGAGCCTCTGTCTCTTGCTGCCGGAGAGGCTGTAGATCTTATCATCCAAAGTATTACCCCCATTGGCTATACTGCCCTTATTAACCACACCTGTCCGGGGATGCTCTATAAAAACGAGACCTTTGAAGACTTGTCCATCGGGGATCGGTCCCGGGGATATGTCCACAGGATCCGGGAGGACGGCAAAGTGGACCTGACCCTGAAACAGCCGGGATATGCCTCTGTGGAAGGATCGGCCAGGAAAATTCTGGAGGTCCTGGAGGCCAATGGCGGATTCAGCCCCTGCCACGACAAAAGCAGTCCTGAAGAGATTCAAGCCGCATTTTCCATGAGCAAAAAGGAATTCAAGCGGGCTGTGGGCAGCCTTTACAAACAGGGCCGCATTACCTTGCACAAGGCCGATGGGATCCGCCTGAAATAATGGATAACAAGGACGTCATTTGGCGTCCAACTTTGACCCCCGTTAGCATGATATTGACCCCAGTATGAATTTATCCGATCAATAGACTGTTTTATTGAAAACCTGCGTCCATAGGCGTATTGGCTTTCAAAGGTGATGTCTGACTTGTATTTCGGCCATGTACGTAACTCTTGAAAGCTAAAAATAACACCCCCTTCTTTTGAAATGAACAGGACGTTTCGATGATCATTTTTATAAAAGAATGTTCGTACAGCAAGATATTCCGACAGGATCTGGAACATATACTCCTGTCAATGGGATCCCAAAGCTGTTTGATCTGTTTTGCAGTCAAAAGTAGTTCCTGAAAGCTATCCAAAAAGGAGATACCTGATTTGACAAAAAGAAAATCCCCTCTAAAAAAAGTGAAACATACAGTTCTAACTTTTGATATATGTTCCTCTTCAGATATTTTGGAAGATTTACTGCGTTCGGAGAATATAAAAAGATGGCGGGATTTGCTAATTTGGATGCAAGGATACCTTAATAAAAGATCTGGTGACTGCGACTACGAAATGTATAAATTTACCGGGGATGGCTGGATTCTTCTTTTTAAATACGACTGTGTTGGAGAAGATCTTTTTGATTTTATCAGAAAATTTTCAATTATATTTTCAAAAAAAATATCTAAATTGACCGATGATTTTCTTGAAACTACTCCAGCAATACTTGGTTTGACATTTGGTATAGACAGGGGAACATTAGCAAGATTTATCATGGAGCAACAAGTTGAATATATTGGAAGGCCAATAAATGTGGCATGCAGGCTACAAGGATCAATAAAAGACAAAGATAAAAAACCCCAGTATAAAGTTTTGATGACCAAAAGCGTATTCAAAAATATCAAAAATGATATTAAAAGATATAATTATAAAAATGTCACAAGAAAGCTTCGCAATATTGCCGGAGATAAAATTTATAATTGTGTAAAAGCAACAATAATGTGACTTGGAAAGGGCGTAGTCCACTGTAATCATATTAGTCCAGTGGTGAAATTACATAACAATTGAAGGAGAAAGCTATGTCTGATGTAACACTTTATGCTTGGGAGAGGCCTCTGAGTCAAAACTCTATACCTATTGTCAGTAATCTTGATCACACCTGGGTTACTAATTTTTCTGAAAAGATCGATCCTGTCCATCAACCTGATTCACAAAAGGGGTTGATTCCCCCTCAATCGTATTAGCAGCCTTGTCCGGTGTGAAAAAATTATTGGGTAACGATGTGTTTGATCAATTGTTCCCGGCGTTGGATATTGATGATACAACATGGTTTAGGCCCATAGCGTAATCAATAAAATTTGACACTTTACAATAATCGAGAAAAACAAGGAGTAAGAAATGACCCAACAAAATGAGCTACCTATTGAATCTTTTAACCAACCATCCACTTTCAGCCCTACGAAATCAATGTTGCTTTCACTGCGTCAAACCAAACCGTGGGTTAGATTTTTATCTGTTCTCGGCTTTTTATCCATCGTTTTTGTGGTGATTGCTGGTATTGCAAACATGTTTTTTTTACCTAAAACGATTGGCACAAATTCTTTTTTACCATCGATTCTAACTGGGTTAATGAATATTGTCTTTGGCCTTTTATATTTTTTTCCATCACTTTTTCTATTCAGGTATGCCTCTTCAATTGGTCGTTTGGTAGACGGGGGTGGAGTCAAAGAGATGGAAAAAGCTCTTGCAAATCAAAAATCTTTTTGGAAATTTGTTGGTATAATTTCTTTAATATCAATTGGCTTAGCGATACTTGGAATAGTTGCAGCCATTATTATTCCTCAACTGGTAAAACAATAGTTTACTTGAAGCCTAATAAATAAGGATAGATTGTGCGACCGATAGGGGGCCTAAGATTAATTATTTACGATGAAAACATTGTGCCTTGGTTTAACTATTCAATTTAAATGAAAAGGAGTGCCGGAATTGTAAAAGGAGAGACTTAAGATGATTAATAACACTGAACGGTTTTGTCGTACATATTCCCTATTGGGTATTTTGTTGCTTATTTGTATTTTCTGTTCGTCGAATGCTTTTGCTGCCGCAGGTATGCTGATTATAGCAAAGGATGGACCTGATGCCTATGTCTTTCTTGTGCGAGATCGAGATGATGAGCACTTTGAAATACCCAGCGGGAAAAATGAGAAGGCAGCTAACTTGAATGATATGACAAAGATTCTGGAATCTAACTATGAAACTGCCCT
>JAAELK010000413.1 GCA_024226935.1 Desulfobacteraceae bacterium | reverse complement strand
TTTTGTTTTAGGAATTTGTGCCCAGTCAATGGTTTGGAATGGGATGTTTTTATTATTCACTTTCAGATGTCCTTTGTTTGATATTTAATCAGCTTCGTTGGGTGAAATTCAGAAATGAACATTATCAGGAAAATGGTTTAAGAGTAAAGATAACAAATCAATTGATTTTCGGGTGTTGGTGACAAATAGAAATGTCCGGTTTTTGTAGCACGTGATTTGTCCGGTTTTGCCATAATGAAGATCATAATGTAAAGGGCAATTTCATAAAATTATTCTTGGTTATAGTCATGGTCATGCTATTATCACTCTGCTCACCTGGAGGATAAGGCAATGCTGGGAAGCAACCTGAGCGCCAAGTCGAGTAACTGAAGCATGGGGCAGTGTGAAATACCACTGCCCTTTTTCATGCTTTGGTTCACAATGCGGTAAATCCCGGGGGCTTGGGGGCTGGCCCCCAAATACAATTGGCATACTTCCTTTCTCATCAATTATGCAGCTTGGCCTTTTTTTGGAGATAATATTTCCCCGATTTCATTAAACGATGCAAGCCTTCGCGGCCCATGGAAAACAGACAGACTCCCATCATCATACCGATTAACCCGAACCCGTACTTTAACATAATGGCAACGATACTGATCGGATGGAATCTGCAATATCACCCCTTTAAAGCTCACGCAGTTGTCATTGTTAACTGTCCTTTTGAATTGTTCGCAAAGGATGTCCCTGATTTCTTTTCCACACCATGGAACAAAAACATTTCCTTCTTCTGGAGGAGATTTTACAAATTCATCATTAAAATTAGGTAGGTAGATCTCATTTATGTATTGGTTTGCTTTTTCCATATTTGTGATGCCAGTCAGAGCCAGTTCTTTAACCAGTCGGTCCTGATGCGTTTTAAACATACGTTCACTTCGCCCTCTTGCTTCTGGAGAATAGGCAGCAATCATTTCAATACCCAGATTTGCCATTGCTCTTCCAAATTGAGTAGGATTTTTTTTGTCCACTTTTCCACCAGCCTTGGGCGTATACCAGTAGTGACTTCCCCGATCTGAATAAAACGATGAAAAGAGCCCAAAGGACTCAATAACTTCTCGAACGCCTCTCAAGCTGCTGGCTGTCCCTTCTTCTTGAGTGAAGAACATGGAATAGTGTTCATTGGTGGCATCATCCATGGTCACGATTAAATCCCATTGTTTCCCGGGAACCCACTCATGGGTTGAACCATCTTGATGAATCATCATGCCGGCATAAGGTGAACGTTCTCTCCTTTTCCTGTGCACTCCTTTTATTTTCCCTTTTATCACCAACCCATTTGTTTGTAAGGTGTTTTTAACCCAGGTATAGCTGCGACTCCCGTGATGTTTTTTCTGATACCAACGGAAAAAGTGTTTAACATTGAAGTCAGAATATTTTTGCCGATAAAGAGTGCAGACGTCGAACACCTCATCCACAGGGGCTCGCCTGTGTGATGCTTGGGTTAACCTTTTGTCGTAAAGGCCTTGGATCCCATCATCATCATATTGATTTATGTAGCGTCTAAATGTTCTGCTTGAAACACCCAGAATTCTGGCTGCATCTTCCTGGGTCAAACTCTTGGTTTTCCAACCAGTGTAAATTCTTTCAAATTCCATAGTCCGAATCTCCTGTAGCACTTGCGCCCGTTTCATGAAGGCCTCCTTTCTGGCTTTCATAATAACAGGACAGTTTATGTGTTACAAAAGCGGACAACTCATTTGCTCCCAACAAAGGGGCAACAAAAAAATTGACAAAAAACCCATAAATCCATATATTAATTAGCATATAAACAATCAACAAAAGGCATAAAATATATATGGGTCGAAAAAGTATATCACACATTAGAAAACCGGAAATTTTGAGGCACACCTATAAAGTCGTTGAAGAAGAGGGCTTTAAGGGGATGACCATTGGCAAAATTGCCAAACGAATGGGAGTCAACTCAGGACTGCTCATCCATTACTTTAAAAGCAAGGAAGGGTTGATCATGGAAATGGTGG
>JAAELK010000412.1 GCA_024226935.1 Desulfobacteraceae bacterium | reverse complement strand
TCTCATAGATCGTATTGAAAACAAGAACCAAATACCGCTATTGCCAAATCTGATAAAAATGAAGATGGAAGGCCAATTTTCAATATAGTTCCTTCCCTGCACTTATTGAGAAGTTGCGAAAAAAGATATTGTTAAGAATACATATATTTACCTTAAATTTCAATGGTAACACGCTAAAAGAGTACCCTTTATTTTTTATAAAATGATTATATCTTGTAAATCTTGACTTTAGTTCCTTGCTTGGGTAATTAAAGCGGATGAATATAATAAATACCATAAGATGTGACTTGGGGTTGTCGGAAAAACAAGTGGATGCTGTTATAACTTTACTGGATCAGGGGTGTACTATTCCATTTATTGCCCGTTACAGAAAAGAGATGACAGATTCCCTGGACGAGGTGGTCATTGCCGATATCCGGGATCGGGTTCAAACTCTAAAGAATCTTTTGTCCCGGAAAGAATCTATTCTTAAGTCATTGCGGGAAAGATTATTGTTGACCCCGGATCTGAATCTATTTATTGACCAGGCAGCATCCATGACCGAACTTGAGGATTTTTATGAAAAATATCGGCCTAAAAAAAGAACCAGAGCCCAGGTTGCCAGGGAAAAAGGTTTAGAACCCCTGGCTGATTTTCTCCTGGCCCAAAAGAAGCTGGATCTTTTATCCGAGGTTCAAAAATTTGTCTGCCCTGATAAGTCGGTTTCTTCTGTGGAAGAGGCCCTGGCAGGTGCCAGGGATATTATTGCTGAAACCGTTAATGAAGATCCAAAAGTCAGGGCGGCTGTCCGGGAACTCTTTTTTTCCAAGGCCCGGATTATCTCCCGGGTGAAAAAGGGAAAAGAGGAAGAGGGGAGTAAGTTTCAGGATTATTTTGACTGGTCTGAACCAGCATTTAAGACCCCTTCCCACAGGGTGCTTGCCATGCTCAGGGGGAAAAATGAATCCATTCTTACGGTCCATCTCCTCCCGGAGGAAGATCTTGCCATTACCGTGGTGGAACGGTTTGTTCTCAGGCATCCGTCTAAAACCCATCCTGGGATTCGCCTTGAGGTGCAACTGGCAGTTAAAGATGCCTATAAACGTTTGTTGTCTAAATCCATTGAAAAAGAGAGTCTGGGGCAATTGAAGCTTGGGGCAGATGACCAGGCCATTACCGTGTTTGTAACAAATTTAAGGCAATTGCTTTTGTCAGCCCCCCTGGGGCAAAAACGGGTGATAGCCATAGATCCTGGATTCCGGACCGGGTGCAAGGTGGTCTGTTTGGATTCCCAGGGTAAACTTGTTCACCATGATGTGATATTTCCCCATGATAAGGGCAGAGCCAGGGCGATGCAGCTTATTGTCAAATTGGTGGAACAATTTAAAATTGAGGCCATTGCCATTGGTAATGGAACTGCCGGTCGGGAAACTGAAGTTTTTATCAAGGAGATCTCTTTGCCTAAGGGCCTTGAGGTGGTCATGGTGGACGAGAGTGGGGCCTCTATTTATTCAGCTTCAGCCATTGCCAGAGAAGAGTTTCCAGATCATGATATTACGGTCAGGGGAGCGGTCTCCATTGGAAGGCGGCTTATGGATCCTTTGGCGGAACTTGTGAAAATAGATCCTAAATCCATTGGTGTGGGACAATACCAGCATGATGTGGACCAAAAACTTTTAAGAAACGCTCTGGATGATGTGGTTAAAAGCTGTGTTAACCAGGTGGGGGTGGAAGTCAATACTGCCAGTAAGGATTTACTGGCCCAGGTTTCAGGTCTTAATTCTAAAATTGCTGCCAATATGATAGCCCATAGAAATGAGCATGGTGCCTTTACCAATCGGAAGCAATTTTTAAAGGTACCGCGACTGGGACCCAAGGCCTTTGAACAGGCCGCAGGATTCCTAAGAATCCAAAATGGGAAGAATCCCCTGGATAAAAGCGGGATTCACCCTGAGTCCTATGATATTGTGGCAAGGATGGCCCGACAGGAGGGTTGTAAAATTGAACAATTGCTGCATAATGCCCAAGGGGTTGCGGCAATCGATTTGGCATCCTATGTTACTCCGACCGTGGGGCTGCCCACCCTCACTGATATTATTAATGAGCTGGCAAGTCCGGGCCGGGATCCCCGGCAGTCATTCCAGTCATTTTCCTTTGACGGGAGCATACATAAGATTACCGACCTGACACCCGGCATGAGTGTTCCTGGAATCGTGACCAATGTCACGGCTTTCGGGGCCTTTGTGGATATCGGGGTTCACCAGGATGGCCTGGTCCATATCAGTCAACTGGCTGACCGATATGTCAAGGATCCCAACGAGATTATCTCTGTCAGACAGCAGGTCCGGGTGAGGGTGCTGGAAGTGGATGTTAAACGTAAGCGTATCTCCCTTTCCATGAAAAAGGGCGGCTCCTGACTTTTAGCTAGTGGCTGAGCGAAAACCCGTGCTTGGATGAAAACTTGCCCATATGTAAGGCGCAAGAAAACTTGAAACCGGAGTGTACTCCAGTACATGAGGCCCGATTCTATAATTTGGCAAGTTTTTGCAGCAACGCGGCAGATGGGCAAGTTTTCGTTCAAGCAATAGTTAATCCAGGCAAGAGTTTTTATCCCTAGGGCTCTCTCTTTCTGGGCTTTGGTATTATATTTGCCGCCTTTATTATTTTTTGTATTGATTTTGATTGACGCCATCCTCTGATATCTGATACATCAGATATCAGATATCAGATATCAGAGGATGATAGGAACATGAATACTATCAAAATAATTGAATAGCCCAACATCAAGGAGATATAAAATGACCAAGATCAGGATGACTACCGAAGAGGCCTTTATTAAAGTTCTGCAGATGCATGGTATTGATAATGCCTTTGGTATCATCGGTTCCGCTATGATGCCCATTTCAGACTTGTTCCCCAAGGCGGGTATCAAATTTTATGATTGCGCACATGAAACCAACGCCGGTATGATGGCGGACGGTTACACCCGTGCTTGTGCTAAAATGTCCATGATGGTTGCCCAGAACGGCCCGGGGATCACTAATTTTGTAACACCTGTTAAAACTGCTTACTGGAACCACACCCCCCTTCTTCTGGTTACTCCCCAGGCCGCCAACATGAGCATGGGCCAGGGCGGATTCCAGGAAGTGCCCCAGATGGAAGTGTTTGAAAAAATGGTAGCATACCAGGAAGAGGTGCTTCATCCCTCTCGTATTGCAGAGGTTCTTAACCGGGTTATCCTTAAAGCTAAACAGGCCTCTGCTCCCGCCCAGATCAATATTCCCCGTGACTTTTGGACCCAGGTCATTGAAATTGAAATGCCGGCTATTATTGAGTTTGAACGTCCTGTAGGTGGTGAAGACGCGATTGCCAAGGCTGCCAATCTTCTCTCCAATGCAAAATTTCCTGTCATCCTTAACGGTGGAGGTGTTGTCATAGGTGATGCCATTGAGGCTTCCAAAGCCCTTGCAGAAAAACTTTGTGCTCCGGTTTGCTGTGGTTATCAGCACAACGATGCTTTCCCCGGATCCCATCCCTTGTGTGTCGGTCCCCTTGGATACAATGGCTCTAAGGCCGGTATGGAATTGATCTCCAAGGCTGATGTTGTTCTGGCGTTGGGAACGCGGCTTAACCCCTTTTCGACCCTGCCCGGATACGGCATTGACTATTGGCCTAAAGATGCCGCCATCATCCAGGTTGACATCAACACCGATCGCATTGGTCTGACCAAGCCCGTTAGTGTCGGTATTGCAGGTGATGCCAAGAAAGTTGCCACCAGCATCCTGGCCCAGTTAACCGAAACTGCAGGTGATGCAGGGCGCAAAGAAAGAGTTGTCCTTATTGCCGAGACCAAGTCTGCCTGGGAAAAAGAGCTTGCCACCATGGATCACGAAGATGATGATCCAGGAACAACCTGGAACGAGCGTGCTCGTGAAACCGATCCCGAAAAGATCACTTCTCGTATGGCATGGCGTGCAATCATGAAGGCTCTTCCCAGGCAAGCCATTATCTCTTCTGATATCGGTAACTCCTGTGCCATTGGTAACGCATATCCTTCTTTTGAGGAAGGTCGTAAGTACCTGGCCCCGGGTATGTTCGGACCTTGCGGGTATGGTTTTCCCGCCATCTGCGGCGCCAAAGTAGCAAAGCCTGATGTTCCCGTTGTAGGCTTTGCCGGTGACGGTGCTTTTGGTATTTCCATGAACGAAATGGTATCTGTTGGTCGTGAAGATTGGCCCGCCATCACCATGGTGATTTTCCGTAACTACCACTGGGGTGCTGAAAAACGTAACACTACCCTCTGGTATGATGATAACTTCGTGGGTACCGAATTGAACAGAGAAGCTATGTACGCTGGTATTGCAAAAGCATCCGGGGTTGATGGTGTTCAGGTCCAGACCATGGACGAGCTGACCTTCGAACTTGAAAAAGCAGTTAAGGCTCAGATGGAGGAAGGCAAGACAACTTTTATTGAAGTGATGACCAATATGGAACTGGGCGAACCGTTCCGCCGAGATGCCATGAAAAAACCAGTATCGGTTGCAGGCATTGACAAAGCTGACATGAAACAGCAATAAGACCCATTTCTTAAGAAATGATCATTCGGCAGTCTGGGCCCTCCAGGCTGCCGGACAAAAATTTACAAATTTTAAATTCAGAATACTTTTTAAGAATGAGGGGGGTGACCCATGATAGATAAAAAAGATTGGCTGGCTTATGATACAGAAGAAATGGTGGTGGCAGACAAGGATGTTCTCTGGCATCACTTAAAGCCCCATAGGGTATTTGATGCAGCAGAGCAGATGATCATTGTGGAGGGCAAAGGCATCATGGTGACCGACATCAGAGGCCGTGAATATATGGATGCCACATCCGGCGGTGTCTGGAGTGTCCTGGTGGGTTATGGAAGAGACTCCATTGCAGAGGCCGTCTGTGAACAGCTCAAGAAAATGCCCTATTTTGCAGGGGTTTTTGGTAATGTACCCTCCATCAAATTTGCCCAAAAACTTTTAGAAAAGCTGCCCAACCATGATAAGGTATATTTTTCTAACTCCGGTTCCGAAGCCAATGAAAAAGCCTTTAAAATTGTCCGTCAGGCCTCCAGAATCAGCCCTGATCGTAAGGGTAAATACAAAATCATGTTCAGGGACCGGGATTACCACGGCACCACCATCGGCGCCATGAGCGCCACAGGCCAGGCCCAGAGAAGAGAGGGCTTCGGCCCCTTTCTAGAAGGTTTTGTGGAGTTTCCCCACTGCGCCTGCTACCGCTGTCCCCATGGAAAAAACTATGGTGACTGCGATATCGAATGCGCCAGAAAGGTTGAGGATATTATCCTCAAGGAAGGTCCCGGGACCATCGGTGGTATGATCGTTGAGCCCATAACAGCCGGCGGCGGCATCCTCAAGCCTGTACCCGAGTACTATCCCATCCTCCAGGGGATCTGTAAAAAATATGATATCTGGATGATCATGGATGAGGTGGTCTGTGGATTCGGTAGAACCGGCAAGTTCTGGGGACATGAGCACTATGACGTGGACCCGGATATTATTACCATGGCCAAGGGTCTTGCTTCTTCCTATGAAGCTCTTTCCGCCACGGTTGTAAAACAAAAAATTTATGATGTTTTCCTCTGCGACCCTTCCGATCCAGAAGATCGTCTCAACTACTTTCGTGACATCTCCACCTATGGTGGCTGTACCTCAGCCATGATCGCAGCCCTGGAGAGCACACGGATCATCGAGGAAGAGAATCTGCTGGGCAACACCATTGAAGTGGGTGCCTATATGATCGAAAAACTTGAAGCCTTGAGAAAATACAATTGCGTGGGTGATGTCCGGGGTGAAGGCCTTTTTGCCGGGATTGAATTTGTCCAGGATAAGGTTACCAAAGAGCCGGTTACAGAATCCCAGATGGCCCAGCTCATGGGCAATGTTATGGCCCAGAACGTGATCGTTGGCCGGACCAATTCATCTTTCCATGGCCTGAACAACACCATGAACTTGGCGCCCAGCCTGATCATTACCAAAGACCAGGTGGATATTATTGTAGCCGCAGTTGAAACCGCTATCCAGAAGACATTTGGGTAAAAAAAATATTATTGGACGTCTCATTTCCAGATGCTATATTTACAGTCACTTAAAGGAGATATAAAATGAAAGTTGGAGTCTTAAAAGAGATCAAAGTTCTTGAAAATAGAGTTTGCATGACACCTGCCGGTGTAGTTGCTATGAAACACAACGGCCACGATGTTGTGGTTGAAAAAAATGCAGGTGCAGGTGCGGGTTTTCCCGATGCACAGTATGTTGCAGCCGGTGCCGTCATTGTCGATACCCCTGCTGAAGTTTTTGGCGGATGTGACATGGTCATGCATGTTAAAGAGCCCCAGCCCAGCGAGTATGATATGATCCGTGAAGATCAGATCGTTTTCACCTACCTGCATCTGGCAGCTGACGAACAGCAGACCCAGGCGCTGATCAAAGCCAAATCTGTAAACATTGCTTATGAGACCATTGAAAAAGATAACGGCGCTCTTCCCCTGCTGGTTCCCATGAGTGAAGTAGCAGGTCGTATGGCGACCCAGGAAGCTGCAAAATACCTTGAAATGCCCCAGGGCGGTATGGGTGTTCTTCTGGGTGGCGTTACCGGTGTTGAGCCTGCCACAGTTGTGGTTATCGGTGGAGGTGTTGTGGGGATCAATGCAGCCAAAATGGCCTGCGGTCTGGGTGCCAAGGTCTATATCCTGGACACCAACCTGGAAAGACTGGCCTACCTTGATGATGTCATGCCTGCAAACTGCTTTCCTGTAATGTCCAATTCTGCCATCCTGGCTGAGTTGGTTGCCAAGGCTGATGTCATAATTGGTGCGGTTCTGGTTGCCGGTGCAAAAGCGCCCAAGCTGCTTACCTATGAAATCCTCAAAACCATGAAAAAAGGTTCTGTAATTGTGGATGTTGCCATTGACCAGGGCGGCTGTTTTGAAACTTCCAAAGCGACCACCCATGCAGAGCCCACCTATGAAGTAGAAGGTGTTGTTCACTACTGCGTGGCCAATATGCCCGGCGCTGTTGCCAGAACTTCCACCGCAGCTCTGACCAACGCCACCCTTCCCTATGCATTGGAGATTGCCAACAAGGGTTGGAAAAAAGCCATGCAGGACAATAGAGAAATTAAATTGGGCGCCAACGTGATTAACGGCGCTGTCGTCTATAAGGCAGTTGCGCAAGCCTTTGATCTTGACTACACCCCGGTTGACAACTTTCTTTAGAGGTTAACACTGTCTATCCGGCAGGGATATTCTTCCTGCCGGTTCCCACATCCTTCCATCGGAGCTTGATATGACACCGGAAAAACTTAATATTAAATCCGGGAATAACCGGGAGCACCTGAGAAATCCGCATTAAAAAAGCCCATTACCCTCAAAAGGAAGACGTTAAAATGATACCCAGTTTAAAGAACAGAGGCAAAGGATTGGTCAGGTGGTACACGCTGGCATACACGATACTGATTTTTGGTCTGATGGAAGGGACGGCCCTGGCCGATACCTTTCATCAAAAAATCAACACCTTTTTCTTTCCCATCGCAAAAATCCTGAGCAATATCGTCTTTTACCAAATCACCTTTTTCGGGGTCCAGGCACCTGTGGTGGTGCTTTACCTTGTGGTGGCCGCTATTTTCTTCACGCTTTACCTGGGGTTCATTAACATCAGAAAACTAAAGTTGGCCGTCAAAATCACCCGGGGGGATTATGCAGATCCCAAGTCCCATGGGGAAATCAGCCATTTCCAGGCCCTGTGTACCGCTATTTCCGGGACCGTGGGTATCGGTAATATCGGCGGTATCCCCATTGCCATTGCCATGGGTGGACCAGGTGCGGTTTTCTGGATGATCATCGCAGGCTTTTTGGGTATGTCCACCAAGTTTGTGGAGTGTACCCTGGCCACCAAATTTCGCCGGGAAAACCCGGACGGGTCTGTTTCGGGTGGTCCTATGTACTATTTGGAACAGGGCTTTAAAATGCGGGGGTTCCCCAAATTTGGCAAGGGTATCGGCATGTTCTATGCCGCAGGCATCGTCATTGCCTGTATGGGTATCGGGAACATGTTCCAGTCCAATCAGGCCTTTATGCAGTTTTTGGTTATCACCGGCGGCCGGAACAGTTTTTTTGCTGATAAAGCCTGGCTTTTTGGTCTGATCTTTTCCGCCCTTATTTTTTGTATTATTGTGGGGGGGATTAAAAGTATTGCCAAGGTTGTGGATAAAATGGTTCCCTTCATGGCCGGTCTCTATTTGCTCATCGCCATCACGGTTGTTCTGTTGAACTGGGCCTACATTGGAGATGCCCTACGCCTGATCGTCACCACTGCTTTTAATCCCCAGGCCGTTGGCGGTGGGGTTTTAGGAGTCATGCTGATTGGGTTTCAAAGAGCCATCTTTTCCAATGAGGCCGGTATCGGATCCGCTGCCATTGCCCATTCTGCCGTAAAAACCGACGAGCCGGTCACCGAAGGTTTTGTGGCACTGCTTGAGCCTTTTATAGATACCATCATCATCCAGACCATCACCGCCCTTGTTGTGGTGACCACCATGATTGCGGTTCCGGAGTTTGCCAACAGTGGCCTCCAGGGGATGCAGATGTCTTCTGCTGCCTTTGCCCGTCACTTTGCCTTTGCCCCCTATTTGCTCGCCTTTGCCGGGATGCTCTTTGCGGTTTCCACTGCCCTTGCCTGGTCCTATTACGGTGTAAAGGGAGTAACTTACCTGGCTGGTGAAACCAAAAAAGGAACTCTGATTTTTAATGTCGTGTTCTGTGTTTTCTTTGCCTTTGGTGCTGTCCTGAGCCTGGACGCCATCATGGATATATCCGATGCTCTTGTCTTCCTGGTCTGCGTGCCCAATATCATAGGGCTGTTTATGTTGGCTCCCATTGTGAAAAAGGAGATGGTTGTTTTTCTGAAGAAAATGAAAGATAATAAAATAAAAAACTATCGAGTAGAAGCCAGACAAAAAACAGGCGGGCAGTAAAAAAGCTGCTGCATCCTGATTTGTGGGGAAGGCCCCAATCCACCACCTAAAAAAAGAAAAACCCCGTTGCGCTTGATGAATCAAGCAGATAGAATGTTTTCGACCAAAAAAACCTTTCATCAACGGGGTGCAACAGAGTATGTCACAAGGCGTGTTACCATTCAAGTATGA
>JAAELK010000411.1 GCA_024226935.1 Desulfobacteraceae bacterium | reverse complement strand
TTTGCAGGGCTGGCCAATCGAATGGATGAGATATGACTCAGGGAGTGATATTATACCATCGACTTGACCAGCCTTCTTTCTTTAAAAACTGGATCATCGAGAATATAGATACCTCGGAACTATCCTTTGAAATGATATATTCATCCGGCAGGCCTCCAAAGTTAGCCCATCCGCAAGAAGGCTTTTTTGGGCCTTTTTTAAACTGTTGCTCCACTTCGGGTGAAAAATAAACCCTTTTTTCAACTGTGCTGCAACCCAAAAGCATAGGGAATAATGATAGTAGAAATATTAATTTTTTCATCGTATTGACCTTTATACAACCATTCAGGTTTTTTCGAGATGGCTCGCAACTTTAATGTTTTTTATATATTATTCTTCTAAGTCGTTTTTTCTCGCAGCTATGGTCATTTTCTCAATATTATTTAGGTTATTAATCATTTGGCAAGCAAGTTTGGCCGTTTCTACTGCGACCGAAAGTTCCTCAAAAATAAAGTAGCAGGTGTCACCTTCTGAGTTTGGATCCATACCATCTGGAAATGGTTCAACACCTGCAGCTATACGTGAAGCTGAAACCAATCCTTGAATGCCGTAACCATTAATATAATAGTCATTAATTGTATCAGTTCCGTATTTTTCCTTGAACCATTCCCAATCACTGAAAGACAGACGAACGTCAGACCATTCAGAATCCCTGTTATCAATGAGAATGAAAGGGAAAAAAGTTGTTTTATCTTGATTATCAATAAAATTTACATTTGACATTATACTTCCTTTTATTGTTAATGCTGCCCTTCACCCACCGGGCGGAATAACCGAAACCGGTTGAAAAAGCAGTAAAATTGTTATCATGAAGACTTTTAAAAAAGCAGCGCCGTAAGCCCGGTCGGTTGTGCAAGGGCTACGGCTCGGTAACTTTGGTGAACCGTCCGGTGCGGAACCGCATGCCGGGTGGTGTGGGGGCTGGGGGATTAAAACCACCGGTTATTTGATGATATTTATTTTGCAGGTTTGCATAATTTCAATTTTTGAAGAGCTACATTTCTTGCTTCTTGCACAAAGTTTGCTGATTCCATGTGCTTATTAGAAAGTATTTTTCCGATTATACTCTGTCTTTCAGTGGAACTTGTTTTTTGATAGTCCTGAATAATTTTGTAGTTGATAAAATACATTTCGCCGGGCTTTAGGTCTATCTCTATAGTTTTTTTGCCAAGGTTTATGCCTTCAAATAGGGGCTTTTTCATCAAATCCCATTTTGCTGAAAAACTATATTTATCTGGTTTGAAGCTGTGACTGCTGTATTGATAGTTGTTGAGTTCGGATAGTTCTTTTCCGTTGCAATATACATGGAGTCCTTTTGGGCTGAAGTGTTTGCCGTTACCGACCCTATAAAAAAATACTTTCGCCATGCTTCGGGTTTCTGGTTCTAAAATGATGTTGTTAGTTTCTTTTTTACAAGGATCGTTTGCAAGGTATTCGACTACGTCGTTTAGGTGGCCAAAGGCGGCACCTCTTTTGTGGCGAAACAATTGAATGTTTGTGCCTTTTTCACCTTCATTTTTTATGAGTAAGAGTGAAAAATGTGTTGAGAACCAAGCCCTTTCTTTGTCTCGATCGAGAAAAGCATCTGCTCCTGATACGAAAGGAACAGCAACAACATTTGTCAATGTTTTGCTGTATATGCATTCATAGTTCGATGAATAGTTGAATTCTTTTTCGGGAGTTAGTTCTGTGAGCTGATTTATTGTTTGTGGTCTAGCGCATGCTGTTAATAGACCGCATGATATGATTAATAGAAATTTTAAACAGGCTTTGTTCATTGGTTTTTCCATTTATTTTCCTAAAATCTAATGCGGTGCCGCCCCAGTTCCCGGCTATGGCCAGGTAAACTTGATGAACTGCCATGTGCGGCACCGCTTGCGGGGTGTTGAGGGCTGGGGGATTAAAAACCCAGGCTACCCGATTATGTCATTATAAGTGTTAGATACCTTCTTTTGCTTCAAGTAAAGTATATTTAGCTCTACCAGCCTCATAATTCCTAATAGCCCGCTGAATATTTTGTTTTCTTTTTTGTTCATAATTATCATACTTTTCAGGAATTATTTTTATCGGAGTTAGACGATTGAGCCATTTTGGAAGGCTGATTTCCATCTGCTCACTGCCTGGTTTTACAACTTGAAAAGCTACACTATGCTTAACAAATCTTGGATATATATTAACTATGACATAATATTTTTTTCCGGCTTCTAAATTTGCTTTAATAATTGACCAATTTTGACCTCGAACAAAAAAAGCGTGTTCACCTGGTTCTGCTAAGTATTGCACTAAAGTTTTCTTTGAGATAGCCCCAATAAATTTATCTCTATCCCAGAGGTTGAATTCGGTTGGTTTTATATTCATGCCTGAGGGACCTAAGTCTGTAATAGAAGACGGAAGCATGAATGTTATAAGTGCTTTTTTGTTGTTTATTGAAGATATAGGTGGAGACTCCACCATAATATTGCTTTTACATCCAGCAAGAAGAGTAGCTATTGCGAATACTAAAATTGGTATTTTGATCAATTTGTTGAAGTTCATTTTTTTCCGTAACTTTTTTTGTGTACAGCATAGCCTGCCACATGTTGTGATAGTTGTTTTATGGTATTTATCGAAGATATCATATTTCAAACACTTTTACGGTGGGTCGCTATGAAGCATATTTTCTGCCTGTTGTCCTAAACATTCTTTTGGATCCTATTCATTCTTCATAATTATGTTCAATTTTTATAGCTGGATACCACTGCAATTTGAAGATTATCAAGATCTGATATCATGGTTTAAAATAGATTTTTAAATTATTTTGCAAATAGCTCCGCTCCTTCCATTGCATGGATTATAGTGGGACAAAAAAGTAGTAAAGGCTTATAGGAAAAGTTATAAAAAAGCAATTGGAGAAAATTCTGAATTATAATTATTTAAAAAATGCGGTTTAAGGTCTTTTTGGGATAAGGCGGTGATTACTGGCTGAGGGGAATATCAAAGGGATATTAAAGTTCATATCTATTTAATAGTTTGAGAATTGGACAGTTGTACAGGGTTTGTGAAAGAATCAAGAGCTTGCAATATAATTGCATGATGGGGATTATTTTTATAAATGGCTGTGATTTCTATCCCACGGCGCTCCGCAAGTGGTGAATAACTTTCATATTGTAATGGAGATTCAAAAATTTTTCCAGACCTGCCTTGACAAAAGAAAGCTCCTACACTATTAACTATTTCGAGACCATGTTTATAAGGTCTGGTGGGATTGAAGATTAAATAGTGATAAAGGCGATCCTGTGTTCATAAAATGCCTGGATTTAATCTTGAAGTATATTCCCCATCTCCAATGATAGATGATTTTGATTGTTGTTATGGCTTCTTTTTTTGAAGCTTTATATATTGGTGCCTTTTTGGGGTGCAATGTGCGATTAAATCAACATTAAGGAGGAAAAATGAGAAGAGTTTATCTCGTTGTCTTGTTCGTTTTCTTAAGTTTTACCGGGTTAAATGCAGCTGAAACGATGGCTGTTGATGATTATCATTCCTATGCCAATCCAAATGAAGTCATCGTTACCCATATTGATCTTGATCTTGCCGTGGATTTTGAAAAAAAACAATTGTCCGGAACAGTAGAGCTGGATATTGATGTTGTTAAAAAAAAACACAAGGGGCCGTTGGAGCTTGTCCTTGACACACGGGATCTTGCCATATCAAAGGTAATGCTGATTACCCCGAAACATAAACCCAAAAGGCTTCATTATCGACTGGGGGAATCCGATGCCATTTTGGGGTCTTCTCTGACTATCAAGCTTCCCGGTATGGTAGCCCATAAAAAGGCTAAAATAAAAATTGAGTACACAACCAGCCCCCAGTCATCGGGATTACAGTGGCTTGAGCCTGAACAGACTGCCGGAAAGGTTTATCCCTTCTTGTTTACACAATCCCAGGCCATCCATGCACGCAGTTGGATACCCCTCCAGGACACCCCCCAGGTGCGTACCACTTTTACTGCAACCATCAGGACGCCAAGGCAGCTGCGTGCGGTGATGAGTGCTTCAAATGACATTTCACCAGTCGACAACGGCATATATCATTTTGAAATGCCGCAATCCATACCTTCATATCTCATTGCCCTGGCTGTTGGAGATTTAAAGTTTAAATCCATGGGTGAAAGAACGGGGGTTTTTGCGGAAGAATCTTTATTGGATGCGGCCGCGGCTGAGTTTGAAGATACTGAATCCATGGTGGAAACCACGGAAAACCTTTATGGTCCATATCTCTGGGGGCGCTATGATATCCTTATAATGCCGCCAAGTTTTCCCTATGGCGGAATGGAAAATCCCAGATTGTCATTTATTACCCCCACCATAATTGCCGGTGATAAAAGTCTGGTCAATGTTATAGCCCATGAAATTGCCCATTCATGGGCTGGTAATTTGATTTCCAATGCCACCTGGCGCGATCTCTGGCTCAATGAGGGTTTTACATCCTATGTGGAAAGCCGGATCATGGAAAAAATTTATGGGCAGGACCGGGCAGCAATGGAAAATGTTTTAGGGTACCAGGGCCTGATGGAGGATTTAGAAAATCTTGACAAGGCAGACCAGATTCTGGCCATAGATCTCCAGGGCCGAAATCCCGATGATGCATTTACCGGAGTGCCTTATACTAAAGGTCAATTGTTTTTAACTTTTCTGGATCAAAGCTATGGTCGGGAAATTTTTGATAAATTTTTGATAAGTTATTTTGAACATTTTTCTTTCCAGAGTATTACCACGGAAGATTTTTTACCCTATTTCAAGGAGCAATTGTTTGATCTACAGCCCGATGCAGTAGAGTGGAGTACTATCGAAGAGTGGGTTTACCAGCCAGGAATGCCAGACAGCACTCCCATACCGCAATCTGACGCCTTTGAACTTGTAACCCATGAGCTACAATTGTGGCTTGCCGGGGAAAAAACTGCAGAGGAACTTGAGACGGCAAATTGGGTTGTACACCAATGGTTGTATTTTTTGAATACCATGCCCGACGAACTGAATCAATCCCAGCTGACCCAATTGGATAGTGCTTTTTCTTTTACCCAATCCACTAATAATGAAATTGCCCATGCCTGGCTGCTTATTGCCATTCAACAAAATTATGATTTTGCCTACGAACGTCTGGAAGATTATTTGTTGAATATCGGCCGGCTTAAATTGATAAGGCCTTTATACAAGGCATTGGCCGTAACGGATGATGGACATAAATTTGCTTTGGAAGTTTATCAAAAGGCCCGTCCCACCTATCATACACTTGCTGTTTCCGTTATTGATGAAATTTTAAACTGGAGTAATTAGGCAAAATCCGGGATCTTGTTGGATTGTTTTCATGCAGGATTCCGGGTTTATGAGGATAAATATCTCAATAATTTATTAGCATGGAGGTAGAATTTTGAAAAATAGGATCAAATCCCTAAAAATTTTAGCCCTTATTTTTGGAATGTTCATGGTATCGGGTGCCTGTGCATTTGCCGGTCATCATCATGATAAAGACAGTATTATTGATAGTCTGGCGCCCGTGGATTATGTGGAAGGCCAGATGGAAAAACTTGCTCCTTTAATCTTGAACCCGGATATCTCTTATCTTGAACCACGTGAAAAAAGAGTTCTTATGCTTCTTGTCAGGGCTTCCAAGATCCTTGATAGAATCTTTAGAGAGCAAAATTATGAAGATAGTTCAATAATGTTTCGTGAACTTAAGCAATTTGTAGGGACACCAAACCAAATTTATTATGATTATTTTAAGGTCATGCAAGGTCCCTGGGATAGATTAAATGAAGATGAGCCTTTTATTAATCTTTCTTCTCCCAAACCCCTTGGTGCCAATTATTATCCCGCCGATATGACCATGGACGAATTTAATGATTGGATTTTAAATAATCCCGATGATGAGCAGGATTTTATCAGCCCCTTTACCATGATTGTGCGTTGTGGTGATAAACTCAAGGCAATTGCCTATTCAGATTATTTCAGGCGAGAACTCAAAGTTGTTGCAAGACTTCTTAAAAGAGCCGCCAGACTGACTTCCGACGAGAGTCTGGCAAAATTTTTACGGAGCCGGGCAGAGGCATTTTTTACAAACGATTATCGTGAAAGTGATATCGACTGGATCGGTCTTAACGGGGATATTGAAGTGGTTATTGGTCCCTACGAAACCTATGAAGATCTGATTTTTGGATATAAGGCTGCCTTTGAATCTTTTGTAACCCTTGTGGACAGGGATGAAACAGCCAAGCTTGAGGTAATTGAACAATATCGGGATTATCTGGTGGAAAATTATCCCCTTCCCGACGGGTATGATCTTACTCCCAAAGGGCTATCCTCTCCCATAAAAGTGGTAAATGAAGTTTATTCCGGGGGCGATGCCAGATCCGGAATTGCAACTCTTGCCTTTAATCTGCCCAATGATGAATGGGTCAGAGACAATGTAGGATCAAAAAATGTAATGCTCAAGAATATGCTGGAAGCCAAATTTAATGGTGTTTTAGTTCCCATCAAGGATGTGATTTTAGATCCTAAAGATAGGGATAAACCAAGTTTTGACGGCTTTTTTAATTTTACCCTTGTCCATGAACTGAGTCATGGCCTTGGTCCTGGAAACATTGTTGTGGATGGTAAGGAGACAACCGTCAGGGAAGAACTCAAAGAATTGTACTCCACAATCGAAGAGTGCCAGGCGGATGTATTGTCCATCTTTAATAACCACTCGTTGATGCAGCTGCCGGATAACCCAATGCCCGAAGGACTTAAAGATTCTCTTTATGCGTCTTATCTTGCCGGAATGTTTCGTTCCATACGTTTTGGCATCGGTTCTGCCCACGGTGGCGGCGTTGCAATTCAGTTGAATTATCACCTGGAAAACGGCGGTTTTGTGTTGGGAGAAGATGGTTTTTTCTCCCTTGATGAACAAGCACTCAAGGCATCCGTGGAAAGCCTTGCTTCAAAGTTGCTGTTAATTGAACTCCGAGGTGATTATAATGGTGCCCAGGCACTTATCGATACCTATCGCCATATTACCCCCCAAGTACAGTTGGCTTTGGATAAATTGGAAAATGTTCCAATAGATGTTAGAAAAATTTATCCCTTTGATTGACCAATTTGATTAGATCAATTGATTAGAGCAAAATATTTGTTAAGAATATTTTCTTAAATTAAAGGATGTCCCAACGGTTTTGCCGCAAATAGATTTTATTTGCGGCAAAACCATTTTTATGATTTGCTCATATCCCGATGATCATAAATATAGAATTTATTGTATCTGATGATTGATGAAAGTAGTTTGCCATATTCATCGCCCTGTTCCGAATAATGGTTTAAATCCTTTACCAATGTGTAAGGATCGTCGGTCTCCATTTTTTGTTTTCGAAATTTTTTAAAAGCACTGCCCCGGGCCAGGGTAAGATAATAATCTTGGATTGAAGCTTTAATTGACGAATATTTTTTTATCCAGATCGTTTTATTTCCCCGTTTTCGTCCGGCTGCTATTCTGGGCTCATTTTTATTAAATGACCATACACCAAACACGTTATTTGCTTCGGTGCAAAATCTTGATGTACCCCAGGAACTTTCTAAGGCTGCCTGGGCCAAGGTGATACTTTGGGGAGAAGGTTTTAGAGCCATCAATAACTCTTCATTGGTTGATACTTTATATTTTTTTCTTAACGCTTCAAATTTATTATTGTCATTGCCCGATTGTATCGATTTGGATACCTTTTGATATTGTGCCATCAGATCGGTATACACTTCATTTACGGCTGGTACGATTAAAACACGAAATCGTTCTTTTTTATTTAATACAGTTTTTTCAGGAACAAAATTTTCTTTTCTTGGGCAGCATAAAAAAATTGATCCAACTAAAAGCATGGCTAAAATTGTAATTAAAATTTTGAGTGGAACCGGATATTTTTTCAAATTATTCTTCTTTGTATAATTTATTGTGTTTTGGATATCACCTGCGAATCAGCCGATTGAGTTGAAGGGCTTTTAAGCAATGGGAAGCTTATCCCGATATGGGTATTTTTTATATTACATTTTCCATTTAAATGGCGGGAATATATTCAAAAATTTGTATTTTGTCAATGGAAGAAATATTTTGCCCATAGCTGGATAAAACCGGAATTTTGAAAATAATTGTTGAGATCGATTCCGGGTTGTTTAACCCCAATCCACCACCTAAAAAAAGAAAAACCCCGTTGCGCTTGATGAATCAAGCAGATAGAATGTTTTCGACCAAAAAAACCTTTCATCAACGGGGTGCAACAGAGTATGTCACAAGGCGTGTTACCATTCAAGTATGA
>JAAELK010000410.1 GCA_024226935.1 Desulfobacteraceae bacterium | reverse complement strand
TTTGAAGTATTTTGTTGTTCTGAAACCCCGTGCTTTTGCTTTCGCTGCTTGAACAACGGAGTTGAGTCCCTCAAGCACACCATTATTGATCTGGGACCGTTTCCATTCAATAACACCGTCCCAGTGATTTTTTATGGTTTTAGCAGCCTTGATGATTGGATCCAACCGACTATGGGTAGCCCAAAAATACCATTTTTTGAGTAACGTCTCAAAACCTTCCTCTGTTGGTGCTTTATATATGTCCTGAAAACTGTTGCGGATATTAAGTGCACGAATTGATTTAAGATTCAATGACGGCAAAGATAACTTTTCGAGCTTTTCCCTCTCTTTTTCAGTGAGATTTTCGTCATTTTTTAAAAGAACATATTTTGTCCTAAGCAATAGGGGCTGAGAAGTGACTTCCTCACGTCGGACTTTATCCACCGCTTCATTGATTATTTTAAGGATATGAAATTTATCAAAAGTAATCAGGGCCTCAGGTAAATTTTCATTGACACCTTTTATAAAGGCAGGAGACATATCACAGCTCACATCCTTTATATTATTACGGTCCCCGTTATGAGCCTCCAGATCATCTGCAAATTCTTTAACGGTTTCGTTCCCCTTACCTTCAGTTACAAATATGGTTCGATTCTGATCCAAGTCGACAAACAAGGTGACATATTGGTGGTGCTTGGCCCGACTTGTTTCGTCCATACCGACGGAATCAAGCTCAGAGAAATCCTCATTAAGGCGTGCAATATCAATATATTTTTCAAGCATACGCCAAATTTTCCCATCATTCTCATTAATCATCCTCGAAACACAATTGACGGGCATATGGGTACAAAGTTCCAGAATCAAGGCTTCAAACAAGAGTGTAAAACCAGGATGCTTTCCCTCCCAGGGTGGTGAAATCAACTCAATTTTACCGGAGTCTGGCTTAATACGTGGAGTTCGACAATGCAGGTAACATTCATGTTGGAAAAAATTCAAATGCCTCCATGTTTTTGGTTTTGTGTCGAACGCTTTAAACTCGCCTTCGTAGGCCGGATCGCTGGAGCGAAACGTTGCACCCCGTTCGAAATCAATGTGTATATCCAAGCGTTTTTTTTCTGAATCAAATTCCATGCGGTCTATATACCATGGTGATGCTATCGATAACGCATTTTCAAACAGTTGTTTCTTGTCCATTTCAACTCCCTTTTAACGACCTAAATTTAACTGCCCAAACTCAGCCGATCCCAATTGCAAATGAGTCATATCACAGAGTCATTACCCACTCAATATGGGGAGGAGCCTATGTTAATGATGACCAAAAGACATATGAAACGGCGGCAATGACCCATGATGGCGTACCTTCGTATCCGGATAGTGGCCGGGCATTGTTCGGATCAACCATTTATCGTTGGATTTCCACATTGGCTCAGCTTGTCACGTTAACCTCTCACAGTAGCGTTGCAAAGACGTCTTATAAAACAACCGGCTTAAAATTTCATAACAACCAAG
>JAAELK010000409.1 GCA_024226935.1 Desulfobacteraceae bacterium | reverse complement strand
GCTTTAAATTTATTACGGTTACGGAATAATAAAACATTCAAAGGAAGCGTGAAAACAAAAAGACTGAATGCAGCAATGGACCTAAAATACCTGGAGGAGGTCATTTTCAAATGATCTATGCAGTTAGCAACTGCATAGAAACTTTGTAAATATTACTTGCGTTGGCCCTGGAAACAGCCCCTAGGATAATAATGCTTAATTGTAATTATTTTTTTAAAAAATTGATATTTAGCCTAAAATATGAAAGATCATGAATAATTCGATTTTGGAGGGTATCATAGGTTTTATCTGACTACCCCAGCACAATGGAGGGCGAATATTCCACCAGCGTACAAAAACAACAATCTTGGCGTGACATTGTCGTGCAAAACCCGTCTTCGGCTCACGGGTCTGTGGCACCACAAGGGGCGATGTCTTGTGCAGTGGAGTGCCTTAAGTAAAATCATATTAACAAAAACCTTATGCCTGCTTCAAGGCCGATTGAAGTCGGTTTTAAGCCCCCTTTGTACACATGTTAAAGACTGAGGCGATGTCAGAGCGTATCTGAAATGATGAACATGATTAGAAAGGGACAAATTGAGGGGATAAAAAAAGGAGAGATTGAAAAGCAGATTAAATTTATTGATGAGCTGTTTGCTCTTGCTGCATAATATTTCTCCATTGTAGGGATTTTATGCCCTCAATTATTTTTTGCAACAGAACCAAAGGTTGCTGCTTTGGATTAAGCGTGACCGAGAATTGCTGAAAAATTTAGCGCTTTTTTGACAAAAGACATAAAGTGTTTATTTTCAATCGTTAAATTTTTTTTAAAAAAAAGATAGGAATTGAATGATGAGTACTAATTATAAAAAGGTAAAAGAGTTTTACGATCAACAGATTATAAAATATGGTTTTGATAGCCCGCTAGCTCTACATTGGAATTCTACTGAAGGTCAAGAGCTCCGTTTTGCAATCCTTGCTAAAATTGGTGATATCAATAACAAAAGTGTCCTTGATATAGGCTGTGGTGTAGGAGATTTATATGGATTTCTTAATCGTCAAAAGGTCAATCCGATTTATGAGGGGTGGGATTTATCAGAGGAAATGATCAAGGGCGCACAGGAAAAGTATCCAGAGGCAAAATTCCAGACAAAAAATATTCATAGTGCCGAAAACAGCACTCTCTTTGATTATGTTTTGGCTTCTGGTTTAATGAGTTTCCCAATCGATAATCATAAAGATTGGGTTTTTAAAACAATCAAAAAGATGTTTGATTTGGCTAAAGTGGGTGTTGGTTTTAATCTTTTAAATAGTGAATATCCGGATAGAGATGATACTTGGCATCATGCAGATCCCAAAGAAATAATAGATTTTTGCCGAGAGTTATCACCTTTATTGTTTATTAAAAAAGATTATTACGAATGGGATTTTACAGTTTTTATATATAAATAGTGCCTGACCGAAAATTCCCGTATAATCCCGGCTTAAATGCCTGCCTCTTAATAACGGCAATAGTATTGCTTCATTGCCAATAATTGAATACATACAGACCGGAAAGCGTAGCGACTTCAGAAGTTACGCTTTCCGGATGGTGCTGATAGAGTTATCCTATTTCTTGGTCATGATATAAGAAAAATCCAGAAACCTAAAACACCCAGCCCTGCTTTTTTTTAACTATCGAGAATCAAGTATCCTTGCATTATGTTGTGAGTCACCCTATGCCCTTGATAGTCGTGCGTTAGCTGGCTTTGAGTATGGAAATTAATATTACTTTAAAATACAGTAAGTTATCAAGGATATGACAAAATTGTAAAAAAAGACTCAACATAATAATCTGCTCCTGTGCGTTCCTCAAGGTGCCTTTGAAGGACCCGAAGGATATCTAAAGGTTGTCTATCCATTCAAGAATATTTTGTTTGTTTTCCCATTGAATCAACTCGTCTATTTTAGGATCGGATTTAAGGTGTTGTCGGGTGAACTGGATAAAATCTTCCTGTAATTGCCGCTTTTGATTTAAATCCAATTGTAGATATACCATTGTGGATTGAACATTAGAGTGTCCCAGGCGATTCTTAATCTCGGATATGGGTTTTCCTTCTGAGACCATCCTGACTGCACAGGAGTGTCTGAAGCTGTGAACAGGATGCATCAGAACTATTCGTTTGGAAGGTAAAACACGGTCAAGATATTTTCTACAAATGCAGTTGATGCCATGGCGTGTCAGGGCAGTTCCTCTTTGATTGATGAATAAATTCTTTCTAAAAAGGGAGGTGGGAGTGCGGCGGTACCCGGCAATATATTGGTGAACAAGTTCAGCTGTTTTTGAAAGAAGTTCAATCTGTCGATACCGATTTCCCTTTCCAAGGATAGCCAGTGTCCTGTTTTCATAATCAAAATAATCCAGTTAAAGTGTGGCGATTTCCGTTGCCCTGGCGCCGGTGTCATATAGAAGGTGCAAAAGGGTGTAATTTCTGAACCCGTCTTTTTGAGTCATTTTTACTATGTTAAAAATTTGATAGATTTCCTGGGGATACAAAAATCCTATCAATTTTCGTTGGCTGCGCTTTTGGGGAATGGCAAGGATGGCATCCGTTAATTTCTGTTCTTCCGGAGACATAAAGCGAACCATCTTGGCAAAGGATTTCAAGACAGCCAGACGTTGATTCCGGGTTTTGGCCGTATTGGTGCGAGAAGATTCAAGCTGGTTGAGAAACTCCAAAATCAAATTAGTTGTAAGATGTTCAAGCTTCAATGAATCTATTTTTATCCTGTGATGCCCGGCAGCAAATGGTAAAAAAATAGATATCGTGTCCCGGTAGCTTCTAATAGTGTTGAGGCTGCATCCTTTAATATGGGGCAGGTATTGATCAAAAAATTTAATGATATAACTGGTCAGCCTCATGACTCTTCCCTCTGGGTACCTGCAAAATTAAGCAGGCTTGCTCTGCTTTCGGCATCAACCACTCTCAGATATTTCATGGTATGACGGTATTCAACATGACCCATATAGGCAGCAAGCACCGACAACACATTTTGGGATGATTGTTTCCGGGCAATAGCTGATTTTAATGTGTTGATGGCAAAAGAATGCCTTAGGCTATGTGGTGTCGGCCTTCCAAAGATGGTGTTTCCGATAACTTTCCGAGGACTGTTAATACCGATTTGTCGTACGGCATCATGGAAAATCAAACGAATACGATGATCGCCAAGCCTACTTTTCCCCCTTCCGATAAACAGATATGGATTGATATCGTTTTCAATCAGATTTGCCCTGCTTGATAAGTAATTATCAATCTGTTCTGCAACAGACCTGGGTATTGGGATGAGGCGATCTTTTTTGAACTTGGTTTTCTCAATATAAATTGTTTTTTCACCAGGCCGATAATCCTTCTTTTTTAGACGAAGGGGCTCATTTATCCTCAAACCACATCGTGCCAGAAGCAGTATCACTATATATTCACTGAGGTCTTTTATGAAAAAACGTTGTTTATGCCGGATTCGACAGCATACAACATCCAATAGCTGCTCAACCTGTTCTGGTGAAAATACAAAAGGGATAAATGCTCGCAATGGCAAACAGGGAACGTCTTTTAATGGATTGTTGAGGTGTTGTTGTTTTCGTCTCAGATACTCAAAAAAGCATCGCACTGCATACAGGGTGATGTTTACTGTAGATGTTTCAAGCTTAATCTCATTTCTAAATTTTATATAAAATTGAGGTTGCCAGATCCTTGAAGAATCTGGTTGCCGTCTTACATATCTGTCAAAAACAAGAAGCTGGTATTTAATGTGCTTTTCGCTGTAACCAAGGCCTTTTCGATAGGAGATAAAGGCTTCCAGTTCTTTGCTTAAAAAACTTTTAAACGGTTTCATCAAACAAAATCCTCCTCATCAGGAATGTATGGATACTCAGATATTGCCTTGTTGATTCAATAGTGTCATGGCCCAGCATCTCCTTGATCTCGAAAATCTTTGCACCTGATTCCAACATGTTCTGGGCAAAGGGCCAGGTTTACAACCATAGACAAAAATCATGTTGATATCTGGTTCAGGCAAGTGGCATTCAATATACAAAGAGGGTTTAACATATTCAAAAAACGGGCAGCAAGGGTATAAATGTGTCCAAAGACTGGTAACAGCCATTTGGGCAGCAAATATTGGAATGATATCCAGAAATTTTTATAAATTTAAGGCTAAAAACCAGTGATGTCCGGTTAGGTTTTTGCAGCACTTGTTTTTTTATGTTTTTTCCACTTTTTGCCTTTTGGCGGTCCTGAGCTATCTTTACTTTGAAATAGTTCATTTAAAATTTTCGTTCGTAATTGCCGAATTCTTTCGATTG
>JAAELK010000408.1 GCA_024226935.1 Desulfobacteraceae bacterium | reverse complement strand
GCCTGCCGGGGACCGTTGGCACATAAAGCCACAAGCCGACCACCCGATTTTAAAAATTTTAAAGCGTGTTTTATATGCTTGATATCCTGGCCTTTTTCAAAAGGAGGGTTCATTATAATTCTATCAAAAACCCCTAAATCACCATTGCAGGTTAAAAAATCACATTGACGAATATCATCATACCCTTTTAGCTTTAAGCGATCACATAAGTTAAAATTTAGTTCAACCGCCGTTTGAGTTGCTTCAACCGCTAACTTTTTGACAGCATCCAAAAGTTTGCCGGTTCCGGCACTTGGTTCAAGACAAGTGTGTCCGGTTTTAATCCCGGCATAATTTACCATCCGTTGTGCCAGATCGTCAGGCGTGGGGAAAAGTTGAGGGGCCGAAACTGTTTGAACACCATTTTTAAGACTGTCGTTCATATCATCAAATTTGGTGCGCTCCGGGGCTTTGTGGGTTGGTCGTTCCATAAACTTTGGTACTCTCATGGGGTCCGGCTGCACTTCTATTTTTTCAGGTTTTTTATGGATTTTACTGTCAGTCAAAAAAATACAATATAGAGAACCTTTAATTATAGCAATCCTGACACGATGGGAATTTTCAACTTTCCGTGTTCCTTTGTACTCTGTGTAAATAGCTTTATATTCT
>JAAELK010000407.1 GCA_024226935.1 Desulfobacteraceae bacterium | reverse complement strand
TTAACTATGGTGTCCCGGTCAATTTCCGACTGTTTTGAATCTGACAGGAATTCTATGCAGAGGTCAAAAATGCCTCTGTACGTGGAATCCCCCCCGTGAATGCCAACGGGATTGGAATTAAGAATCAGGGAAACATCCGGTTTGCGGATACTCGTTTTTCCGGGCAGCGCCAGCCGGAAACCGATATCCAGGAATACCGGCTTTGCAACAGGATTGGCTTTCAGATATTCTTCAAGCACCGATGCAAACCAGCGGTACGTTTCGGAACTCAGGTAATTTGCCATTGGTTTTTCCTCTAATATCCCGTTATTCCACTCATAAGCGAAATCAGGATGATTGTAGTATTTCTCCCAGTACTCCTCCTCTGAGACACGCAGCCCGTCTTCCGAAACAGGCCGCTCTTCAGGACAAATATCTTCCGCAGTTCCAATATACGGACTGTCCTGCTCTCTCGCATAACATATTTGTTCTGCCAGTTTCATAATCCCCCCTAAAATTGGTGACTCCCAGGAAACTTATCTTGTCTGTTGGCGGAATCCGTATGTAAAGATATCTTATAATACAGATTTCAGTTAAAATCAAGAAAAAATAATAAGCAGACCCGTCTCCGTACAACTTCGAAGTTTCCATATCCGGCAGGCACCCCGGGTGTTATGAATAACGGCGGTTCAGCATACATTTTTAAATATCTTCAATGCATATCAGCTTTGAAAGATGTTCAACAAATGAAGATCATTCATTGATTTGAAAATTCTCCTGACATTCCTCTGAAACGGGAGCATTCATGATTTCCTGAATTTGAGTTATGAATCCGCGCAGAGCGCTATATCCTGCATTCCCACGCAGAGCGTGGGAACGAGGTCATGAGTATGTTAAAAAAAAGAGCCTTAAGTGAGCTTAAAACGGGAGCATTCATGATTTCCTGAATTTGAGTTATGAATCCGCGCAGAGCGCTATATCCTGCATTCCCACGCAGAG
>JAAELK010000406.1 GCA_024226935.1 Desulfobacteraceae bacterium | reverse complement strand
TTGTCAACAATAAAATAACAATATTATCTATAAAATTAATATGTTTTACTTGCAATAACCTAACCGGACACTACTGATTCTTTCACTCAACTTTCTTTCTGACATAAGAATCATATTGATCCTGCGGAAACCTTTCTTACGATCCCAGATATCTATAGCTAAACCATACCCTTGAGATGTTTCTTCAAGGGATTCGTATAATTTTTTCTCAGCACTGCCTATAAAAAAATTTTCAAGGCGTTTGTAGGTGCTTGAAATATCAGTTCGAGTGAGTGATTTTAAAGAGTCTCTATTCTCAAAATCTAATATAAAAAGATCAAGAACACTTCCTCCATCCCTAAACCAGTACCCATCCACTCTCATTCCTCTCAAAGCTCTGTAATGACAGTTTTCGAAACCTTCAATTATTCCGGATTCTTCAAGTTCAGTGGATAAGGTGGTAAGAAATTCTGTTTCAAGAAAGTCATTGTTTACTTCAGAATCAGCAAGGGTGTCTTGGCGGAGGTCATGGAAAAAATCTTCGATAAGCTCTTCATTCATAGTTATATCTCTCCTGAAAAGGAAATTCACAAGCATGATCAGTAATCGTGTTCAATATAAGGTCATAGGAAACATTTATCAATCCGTTGGCAAGTTTCTCTGGAGTTATTCTTGGGAATTTTTCAGTGATATTGTATGTGGTTTGATTAGTAGGCAAAAAGCATGGATTATCATAATAATTCACCTCTATATAACCAGTTTCAGCCAGTCTCCTGTCAAAAACATCTTTTGTAATATGGACTGAGAGCCTTCCTCTAATCTCATCGACTATTTGATTGAGAGATCTCCCATCTGAACAGTTTTGATGTTTGGCAAGAAAAAAAACATGAAGAAACAAATTATCTAAATGGCTAAACAACTGGTTTTCTGAAGAAATTCGAACTGTGCCTTTATTTATCGTTGAAATTGATTTTATCTCTACAGCATGATTTCCCATCACAAAGTCATGAGGACCATCTAAAGGCCCTTGCCACCCATTTATTAATTCTTTTTCATTTACTCCACTTTCAATACACCTCTCTATAAAAAGCAATTCAGAAAACAAACCCTGAATTTCAGCATCCGATAAGAGATTGGATCTTGACTTGCTGAGAAAAAACCGCCATCTTTCAAGTCTTGAATTTATAAGCTTTATAGCAATTTTTCTCTCCTTGATATCCATCGTACAATCAATCAAGTCTTTACAAAGGTGATAAAAAATATCTGCATTTTCCTTATCGTTCAGTTCTAAAACAAACCAGTGTTGACCTGTATCTCCTAAAAATTTTACATCTGTAGAAATTCCCTTGAGCTTTACAGGATTCTCAATCAAGTAGTCACAGTCATCCTTAGAAATAATTAAAAGGAGAAGAAATCTGTCATTGGGATCTTTACCCCAGAAAAAATCAAATGGATGATCAGGAGATACACGAAGCGTATAGAATCCAGAAGGTGGCGTTTGGATTTTTCTCCAAGGAATGTTTTGTTTATAGTTCATTATCATCTTCCTCATCAGGGTGATCATACATATCTTGTGCTATCCAGACTCTATTGACTATGTAATCTACTGAACGGGTATCGCCAGTGAAAGGAAAGCTAAACCCAAGTGCTGGAACCTTAGAACACAAAACTTCTTTTTCAGGATTGTTCTGTTTATCAACAAGATCCAATAGATGAAGCATGAGAAGCGGGGTGCCTCTTACTGTTCTGAAATCAACATCTGTTGGCTTTTTTCTATTGTTTTCATGTGCCTTCTTGTCAGCTTCATTCAGTTGTGTGACATCCAGACCGACTTTTTCAACTCCTTTACCCGATATTCTTTGTTTGTTGCCCACATACCATCCTGGTTCTCCAGGAGGGTATTTAATTTTTTTTTTGGTACTTTTTTCTGTTGTGTTCGATATCCCGACCTGCCTTTCCTGTATTGCCATTGGAATGATTTCATCTTTTTCTACTTTTTCATTTTTCAGGGATATGAATGCCACATCCCATTTCTGGTACTTATCTGAAACTGTTCTGGCATATTTAAGAAATGCCACCTGGTCTTCTCCAAGGGCTTGATGAAATTTAAAATCTTCTACAAAAGTCAAGACATCTTCAAAACTGATTCCTTTCCATAGCAGGCTTCCTTCAGATTTTTCAGGAGATTTCTGTGAACCAAGATCATTGTTGGCGGGGGTGTGAAAATGTCATAAAGTCCCTGGTTTAAAAATGTATGTTAAAAAAGACTGACAGATCACTATTTTTGAACTGCCAGCCCGGCTAAATTATAATTATTGTTTCTCTTCTCTCATCCGATAACTGTC
>JAAELK010000405.1 GCA_024226935.1 Desulfobacteraceae bacterium | reverse complement strand
TGAAAGTAGCGACACAATAGCAAAATTTTCTCATGGGTGAGAATGGGCTTCAATGACCCGTCGGAACTCATGAGGAGATTTTGCGGTGAAGCTGAGAAATCTTTTTAGGAAAAGGCGACAACTTGCTTGACACACACCGCTATTTTCGGCATAAATATCCCGCCGTCGGAGGGCATCTTGCAATTTATCGAGAAAACACATCGTATACCCTTGCTTGGTCACTCGTCCCTCACTGTCAAAGACCAATCTTTTCCAAGGTTTGGTAATGATGTCAAGTGGTGGCTCATCCAATAGTTGTTTGCGAGAGAGACCCATGGCAACCATATAATTAAATGCTCGTAGGGTGATTTCTCCTGCCGGCGCAGCCTTGAAAATAATATCGTTGAGTAGCTTCGGTAAAAATCTTCGAACACGGCCATATTGTGCCACCAGCTCATCATGAAAATTGTCGTCATATGGACGAGCCAGATCTTTAACGGTTGTAATCGATTCGGCCAGCTTTTCTTTGGGAATCTGAGAAAAAATTGTTCCTCTCAATTGGGAGTCTTGAGTTTTTTCATTTAGAATTAATGCGCAGACTTCAGCTAATGCCAGCGCACATCTATCCAGGTCTTTTAGCGTTCGTAAGCGTTTTTTCTGAGTAAGATCCCAAAAAGTGTGTGGTAGCTGAAAAAAATGTAGATAATCGTTTTCTGTAGTGATAAGAACCAAACGTATGAATGCTAAGAAATTTATATCGGAACTTCCAAAAGAAGAAATATCCCCAACGGTGATCAAGCTGATTGATTTCATCCAACAGCAATCAGAAGAACTTCAGGTTTTAAGAGATGAGATTGCAAGGCTCAAAGGGCAGAAAGCCAAACCTAAAATCAAGCCATCGAATCTTGAGAAGGGGACAAAACCATCTTCTAAAAAACTGAAAACAAAGCCAAAAAAGAAATCAAAGAGTAAAACTCTTGTCGTACATGAAGAACAAAACTTGCATCCTCTCAACTTGCCTAAAGGTTCGACATTTATTGATTATAAAGATTATCTCGTTCAGGATTTGATTTTTACCAATTGGAATATCAAGTATCGACGCGGACGTTGGAAAACACCTTCTGGTAAATATATCACGGCTGAATTACCCCAAAATGTGACGGGGCATTTCGGACCTGATTTACAGGCATTTGTATTATATCAGCATTATGGATGTCACGTAACTCAACCCCTAATCTTGGAGCAACTTAATGAAATCAGTGTTGATATTTCAAAAGGCAAAATCAACAACATTATCATACACGGTAAGTCTGAATTCCATGATGAGAAAGATCGGATTTTAACAACGGGTCTCTCTTTATCAGGCTATATAAATGTTGACGACACTGGCGCACGCCATAATGGGAAAAACGGCTATTGTACCCATATCGGAAATGAATACTTTGCATGGTTTAAAAGCACAGAGAGCAAGAGCAGAATTAATTTTCTCAAACTATTAAGGGCCGGATATGAAGACTTCGTTATCAATGAAGATGCTTTGGAATACATGCAAACCCATAAATTGTTGGCGGGGGTGTGAAAATGTCATAAAGTCCCTGGTTTAAAAATGTATGTTAAAAAAGACTGACAGATCACTATTTTTGAACTGCCAGCCCGGCTAAATTATAATTATTGTTTCTCTTCTCTCATCCGATAACTGTC
>JAAELK010000404.1 GCA_024226935.1 Desulfobacteraceae bacterium | reverse complement strand
TTCTGCATAACTAGGTTTTCCTGGGTTTTCCCACTTATTTTTATCAGGGTTTTGTGTTTTACCTTTTATCAGACATAATCTGTTTGGGCATTTAGGCAAATTTTTCCACCACTTTCCTCTATTTTTCTCCCATTTATGCCAAATATCGAATACTTTTTGAAAAGTTAAGTTATATTTTTCATGCCATTTTTTTCTAAGAGCCTTAGCTTTCAAATTATTTTCCATAGGTTCTGGATATTTGAAAAGTTTTTCTTTCGGAAATTCCAGAGCTACAGCTTCAGCAATTGTATACATGCCCAGATAATCTTTGTTATTAAGACTGTTATTTTCTATATATGTATAAAGCTTTATATTTTCAATCGGATCTCTGCTGATCCACCGTCCGAGTTCGAGCAAATAATACCTGAACCCGTAATAATACAGCTCCGTTTCCACATCAAAAAACTTTGTGCTGAATCTGTATACATTGCTGACAGCTTCAGTACCGTCAGCGACAGTTTCGTTTCCGTAAGGATCATACTCATAACGGGCGGCAATGCTCCCGTCTGCGCTTACAAGCTGCCCCACATTTCCGTTGGCATCATAAAGATAATAATACACAGTCGGAGATGATTTGTCAAGTGATGCGAGAAGTCCGCCGATGCCGCCTGCGCCCTGCAGGGACTGGCTGAGGTCGAGACCCCATACAAAATATTTTTCTGTTGCTGGCTGACCCGGCTGATCTTTTGGAACTGTGATTTCGCAGATCATGTTCCATCCGTCATAAATGAAAAGTTTTTCTGTCTCGGTTGTCCATGATGAGCCGTTCCATGCAGAAACTGTCTTTTTCACACGTCTGCCCATGTAATCATACACAAATTCAACTTTTTTGCCGGAGTTGCTGATTTCGGGTTCGGATACTATCAGACGTTTTTCTGCTTCAGTATCCCATAATGAGCCGTTCCATACAGAAACAGTCTTTTTCACACGCCTGCCTGTGTAATCATACACAAATTCAACTTTTTTGCCTGAGTCCTTAATTTCGGGTTCTGATGAGATCAGGCGGTTTTCTGCGCTGTATATGTTTTTTCTGCCTTTGTATGCTGTCATATTGCCGTCTTCGTCATATTCCGGGGTTTCGGTCTGTGTCCCGATTGTGATCTGATCATACTGGTTCAGGCTGTTCGCACTGTAA
>JAAELK010000403.1 GCA_024226935.1 Desulfobacteraceae bacterium | reverse complement strand
TTCCCGTAGCACTATGGCAGGTCTTTAGATGGCAGGCGTCGGCATTGTCATAGATGGGGAGTTTGCCCGGCTTGCAGAACGGCTGGAACGGTTAGCCGAACTTGAGCTGGGTGAACTCCTGGATCTTGTGGGTTCCGAGGTAGAAAGCCAGACCCGCCGACGCATTGAAAGTGAAAAAACCGATCCTGAAGGCAGCGCCTGGGCAGAATGGTCGGATAATTACGCTGCCACCAGGAAAGGCGGTAAAAAGCTTCTGGAAAATGAAGGGGATCTCCTGGATTCAATCACCTTTGAAGTTGGAGAAGATGAATTGGTCGTGGGAACCAACTTGATTTATGGGGCTATCCACCAGTTTGGCGGAGAAGAGGTGGGTATCCCCATTGAGGCCCGGGCTTATTTGGGATTATCCGATGAAAATGAGGACGATGTTCTGGTCCTGGTGGATGATTGGCTGGATGATCAATTGACGGAGGCAGCATGATTTTAAATGATTTACTGGATGCCGTATGTGCTGATTTTAAGGCTGTTTTTCCGCATCTTAAAGAATGTAAACCCCACGGAGGCAGGTTTGATAAAAAGGAGCTTAAACGGATATCTGGCAAGGCCCCCGCCATTTATGTGGCACCCATTGCAACGGGAAAAGCTGTTCCCGCCGGTACCGGGGAACAGGATCTGCCCGTATCCATAGCAGCCTTTGTGGCTACTATAGACCAACGAAAGCTGCCCCGGGCAGTTTCTGCCCTGAATTTGGTGGAGGGGCTTATTGCACGGATTAACGATCAGGTTTGGGGGATACCGGATCAGGTGCATCCGGCTGGCCCAGGAGCTGCTAAAAACCTTTACAGCGGTGAAATAGATCGGATCGGCATAGCTCTCTGGGTGGTCTCATGGCAGCAAAAGGTACGACTGGGAGAAGATATCTGGAAAACAGATTTTCCCATGCCTACAAAGCTTTATATTGGTTTTGCTCCGGATATCGGGGAGGGTCATGAAGATGATTACCAGGTCATTGGGGAAAGTAAATGATGCAGGATCTTGAATACAGAATAGCAGAGCTGGAACGTCGTATGTTGGGCATAATCCGCATCGGCACAATTAAAGAATTGATCGGTGAGCGGGTCATAGTAAAAGCAGGAGATCTGGTCACAGCTCCTTTACCCTGGGTCACACGCCGGGCCGGAAAAGATAGAGACTTTTGGGCACCGGAGCCGGGAGAACAGGTATTGCTTGTCTGTCCTTGCGGAGATCCCGCCCTGGGTGTTGTCATACCGGCTATTTATCGGGATGATTTTCCGGCTCCGGCCAGTGAGGCAAGTATTCACAGGATAGTTTACAGTGATGGGACCACCTTGGAGTATAACCGGGAAACCCATAAACTTTCTGGCAATGTTAAAGGCGACGTTAATCTGAAAGTTGATAACAATGTCACTATCAAAACAGAAAACAAGGTTGTTATTGAGGCTGCCAAAGGTGCTGATATCATTGCACCGGTTATTAGCTTATCCGGAAATGTCTCTCAAGCTGGTTCAGGTGGTGGTCAGGGCAGTGAAATCAAAAAAGCCAATACTAAACAGACTGGAGAATTTATATTAAATGGGGCTTTCATCGTAAATGGTCCATTCACTGTAAACGATAATATAACCGCAACCGGATCCATTATAGACGGTGGCGGCAACTCTCCTAATCATGCCCATTAAAGGATTATCACAATGAAACTCGATGAAAAAATGAACAGCATCAAAGTTAAGATTGCAGATATCAGGGAACATTATGGGAATGAAGAAACTGAGATTGATTTATATCTGAACGATATTGAAGTTGGAATAAGTTTGCTTGGAACAAGTGCAAAATCTATTGTCTCAGATAAGATATCGAATATAAAAATGCTTTCTGCCGTTCAATGCCTTGGGATTCAATTACCTATACATTGTTTAGACTCTTTATTTGAAAATTTTACCTT
>JAAELK010000402.1 GCA_024226935.1 Desulfobacteraceae bacterium | reverse complement strand
TTCCCGTAGCACTATGGCAGGTCTTTAGATGGCAGGCGTCGGCATTGTCATAGATGGGGAGTTTGCCCGGCTTGCAGAACGGCTGGAACGGTTAGCCGAACTTGAGCTGGGTGAACTCCTGGATCTTGTGGGTTCCGAGGTCGAAAGCCAGACCCGCCGACGCATTGAAAGTGAAAAAACCGATCCTGAAGGCAGCGCCTGGGCAGAATGGTCGGATAATTACGCTGCCACCAGGAAAGGTGGTAAAAAGCTTCTGGAAAATGAAGGGGATCTCCTGGATTCAATCACTTTTGAAGTTGGAGAAGATGAATTGGTCGTGGGAACCAATTTAATTTATGGGGCTATCCACCAGTTTGGCGGAGAAGAGGTGGGCATCCCCATTGAGGCCCGGGCTTATTTGGGATTATCCGATGAAAATGAGGACGATGTCTTGGCTCTGGTGGATGATTGGCTGGATGATCAATTGACGGAGGCAGCATGATTTTAAATGATTTATTGAATGCCGTATGTGCTGATTTCAAGGTTGTTTTTCCGGATCTCAAAGAATGCAAACCCCACGGAGGCAGGTTCGACAAAAAAGAGCTTAAGCGGATATCTGGCAAAGCCCCCGCCATTTATGTGGCACCCATTGCAACGGGAAAAGCTGTTGCTACTGGTACCGGGGAACAGGATCTGCCCGTATCCATGGCAGCCTTTGTGGCTACTATAGATCAACGAAAGCTGCCCCGGGCAGTTTCTGCCCTGAATTTGGTGGAGGGGCTTATTGCACGGATTAACGATCAGGTTTGGGGGATACCAGATCTGGTGCATCCGGCAGGTCCAGGAGCTGCTAAAAACCTTTACAGCGGTGAAATAGATCGGATCGGCATAGCTCTCTGGGTGGTTTCATGGCAGCAAACGGTACGATTGGGAGAAGATATCTGGAAAACAGATTTTCCCATGCCTACAAAGCTTTATATTGGTTTTGCTCCGGATATTGGGGAGGGTCATGAAGATGATTACCAGCTCATCGGGGAAAGTAAATGATGCAGGATCTTGAATACAGAATAGCAGAGCTGGAACGCCGTATGCTGGGCATGATCCGCATCGGCACAATTAAAGAATTGATCGGTGATCGGGTCATAGTAAAAGCAGGTGACCTGGTCACAGCCCCTTTGCCCTGGGTCACACGCCGGGCCGGAAAAGATAGAGATTTCTGGGCACCGGAGCCGGGAGAACAGGTATTGCTTGTCTGTCCTTGCGGAGATCCCGCCCTTGGTGTTGTCATACCGGCTATCTATTGGGATGATTTTCCGGCTCCGGCCAGTGGTTCAAATATTCGCAGGACTGTTTATAGCGATGGGACTACCATTGAGTATGACCGTAAAATTCATAAATTATCCGGTTTGATTAAGGGTGATGTTGACCTGGCCGTTGACAATAACGCATCCGTTAAGGCTGGAAACAAAGCCATTATTGAAGCTGCCAATGGTGCCGATATCATTGCCCCGATTATTAACTTGGCAGGTAATGTTTCTCAGACAGGTAATGACGGAGGCCAGGGCAGTGAAATCAAAAAAGCCAACACTGTGCAGACTGGAAAATTTATATTAAATGGGGCTTTCATCGTAAATGGTCCATTCACTGTAAACGATAATATAACCGCAACCGGATCCATTATAGACGGTGGCGGTAACTCTCCTAATCATGCCCATTAAAGGATTATCACAATGAAACTCGATGAAAAAATGAACAGTATCAAAGTTAAGATTGCAGATATCCGGGAACATTATGGGAATGAAGAAACTGAGATTGATTTATATCTGAACGATATTGAAGATGGAATAAGTTTGCTTGGAACAAGTGCAAAATCTATTGTCTCAGATAAGATATCGAATATAAAAATGCTTTCTGCCGTTCAATGCCTTGGGATTCAATTACCTATACATTGTTTAGACTCTTTATTTGAAAATTTTACCTT
>JAAELK010000401.1 GCA_024226935.1 Desulfobacteraceae bacterium | reverse complement strand
TCGGCATAAAATTTTTGCACCATATTTTTATAAAAATCATATAATACAATATATTACAGATTCGTACCCATCTGTCATTTTACCCTTGCGCTAGGAAAATAAAAGTGGCACCATACTCTGTAAAAAAACAGATAACAGGAGGAAGTGCCATGTCCCAACAAATACTCCCTATAATTCCGAAGGGAACAACACCAATTAATGATATCGTAAGCGTATGGCGGGATGAAGAAAAGTGGGTTTATTTTGGCTCTTTGGTAATTCGTGTTAAAGCCATTTTCCTTATAAAACAGCATGTTATTATATTTTTGCAGTTATCTGAGAATCTGTATAGCCGTTCTCATTCAGCACTGTCAGGGTTTCAGGCAGACAAAGAAGGTTTTCTGATAATTCGGGCTAAAGTAATTATCCGTAAAATAAGTGTGTTATCAGAAATATGACAAAATAGTGTTCTCACATCTTCTGAATGTGGCTGGCAAAATATTATATTATTTCGGCCTGTGCGGTTACAATTTCATGCAGGGTGGTGAAGCGGGGTGATCCCGGGTGGAATCTGCAAAAACGCTGGTTCCGCTTCGCCTCGCCCACTCTGCGGTCATATGCAGTTTCAGGGACTTATGCCTGACCGCACAGGCTGAAATCTTCTTTTTTTCTGTATGTTCTGATTTTTGTGGACTTTTTATTCAGACTGTGCTATGCTGATGCAGTTAATCATTCGCGGATTCTCATGACAAAAATCAGTTCTGATTTTAATAATCTGTTTTTATTAAATATTTGAAATTTGCATGGTGAGCACTCAGACTTCTGTGTTTTTACAGAGGCTGTTTTTGCCATGAAAATCTGTGACATATAAAAATAAGACAGGGAGGATGACAGATGATGAATATTAACATTGCTGATATTGCGGGTGCCGGACAGAAAGAAACATGCGGGGAAGATGCTCATTGCAGCAGATGTTGCGGAAGAACCGGCAGACCGTCCGGCAGGGGAGCAGAAATTCTCGCCGGGACAGGGAATCCGGCTGACAGGATATCTGACGGATATGCGGGTTGTTTCCTTTTCGAAGGCGGGGGATACAGATATTTCTGCCACGGAGGACAGCTGCTTCCGTCCGTCCCTTCGGACCCTCTGGCCCTTCCGAATCCTGTGAACCTGCTTCCGACTGCCTTTTCGAACCCTTTTGTCAGTATTGGGAAAAGCCCGTCCCTGTCCCCGAACGAACTTATTGGGGCACTCCTGAATATTCCTGACGTCAGCGTGGAGAAGACGGAGATAACTGATGACGGAGACGTCATAGTAACAGTGGGAAGCACTGCCGAAGGGACCTGCTGTCACAAATGCGGCAGAGAAATCAGCAAATCGCATGGCATCGGAAGAGAGATTTTCCTTCGCCACCTGTCTCTTTTCGGAAGGAAAACTTATATATGCATCAGTCCGCCGAGATATCAGTGCCCTCACTGCGAGAACACTCCCACCACGACACAGAAAGCAGTCTGGTACGAGCAGGGAAGCCCGTATACAAAGGCATATGAGGATCATGTGCTGCTTCAGTCAGTGAACAGCACTGTTTCGGATGTGAGCATAAAGGATGATATCGGATACGATGCCGTGACGGGAATCATTGACCGTCGGATTGCTGTCAGACCGGACTGGAAAGAAATCAGGAGGATCGACGTCCTGGGTATGGATGAAATCTCACTGAGGAAAGGGCACAGGGATTTCGTGACGATTGTTACAGCCATCATAGGCGGAAAAACAGTGATTCTGGCGGTTCTCAGAGATCGTAAGAAGGAGACGGTGAAAAAATTTCTGAAAACAATTCCGAAAAGGCTGAGAAAAACAGTCGGAAGTGTGTGTTCCGACATGTACGAAGGTTTTATTAACGCTGCGAAGGAGGTTTTCGGAAAAAAGACCAGGATCATAACCGACCGGTTTCATGTTGCCCGCCTGTACAGAGATGACCTCGACGAGCTTCGCAAGAAGGAGCTGATGCGTCTGAAGAAGGAACTGCCGAAAAAGGAATACGGCAAACTGAAAGGAGCGATGTGGGCGTTAAGAAAGAAAGAGGAAAAGCTGACCGATGAGGAAAAACAGGTTCTGGAATGTCTGTTCGGACATTCTCCGGAACTGAAAAAGGCGTACGATTTCTGCAGGGAGCTGACGGATATTTTTGAGGATGACATTTCAAAAAGTGAGGCGGCGCGAAAGATCAGAATCTGGAAAATACGGGTCAGGACGAGCGGTCTGAAGTGCTTTGACGGTTTTCTGAAAACACTGGAAAAATGGTCCGATGAGATTACGAATTACTTTATTAACCGGCAGACAAGCGGATTTGTGGAAGGACTGAACAATAAGATCAAGGTGATAAAACGGCGCTGCTACGGAATTACCAATACAGACAGCCTGTTCCGAAGAATATTTCTGGATATCCGCGGATATTCTTTGTTTGCCTGATATCATGATGGCAGCGGGTTAGAACAGTTATACAGATTGTCAGAAAACACTGAAAATGTCATAATATGCTGTTTTATAAGGAAAATAACTTTAACACGAATTACCAAAGAGCCAGTAAAAACCGCTTAAAGATGCCTGAAGTCAGGGACCTGATTCGTTTTATGACTGTATTATTATTTGTACCTTGGTTCTCATGGTTTACGAGCAGCACTTTTGGTGTTGAAATTGATGAATTTGAGTCTGAAGTTGCGGTAACGATAGCCTTTTTGGTACTTGGGTCATTTTGGTGCGGGTGGTTATGTCCGTTTGGAAATGTAAACTATTTTATAACTAAAATCGGGAAAAATCTATTTCCGTCATTACAATTTGACCTTCCGAAATCCGTTGATAAAGTTTTTCGATACCTGAAATATGTTTTTCTTGCTGCCTTCATCTATGTCATTTTAACTGAACAGATTGATTATTTCTTTGGTGATCACATGATAATGTATAAATCAACTGTTTTTACAACTATCTATATA
>JAAELK010000400.1 GCA_024226935.1 Desulfobacteraceae bacterium | reverse complement strand
TAATGGCTTTGGCATGCATTGCCCGCCAATACCCCACGGCAGATTTTAATTCCAGGTATCCTTTTTCACGAACAACAACTTTTGCAGATGGTTCTTTCACCCTATCAACAGATTGCTGAGTATTCATTCTCAAGGGTTGTAGCGGTAATTGTTGGTAAAAAGAAACATTCATACTTCTTTTAATATCAAATCATTTTACTCGTGTCCCGAACTATTTTTAAAAATTTGATAAAAACTTTACTAACCCGAATATTTACTAAAAGAAGTATCATTAGTAAATAATATAAGTACCTTATATGGGAGTCATATATTAATAGCGGAAGATAACACAATAAACCAAGAAATTCTCTTAGGTCTACTAGAGGGCAGTGGAATTATTTTAGATATAGCAAATAATGGAAAAGAAGCCGTAGATAAATACAGTAAAAATCCAGATAGATATGAATTGATATTTATGGATTTGCAAATGCCGATAATGGATGGTTATGAAGCAACTAAAATTATAAGAGAGATAAATAAAGATATACCTATAATTGCCTTAACGGCAAATGCAATGAAAGAAGATATAGAAAAAACTAAAGCTATTGGTATGAATAAACATCTTAATAAACCAATAAATGTAGAAAATCTTTATGAAACACTTTTAGAATTTATATCTAAAAAAACAGATGAGATAGAAGCTGTGATAAAAACCAATGATATAGAACTACCTAAATTTAAATATATAGATAAAAAAGGAGCTTTAGAATTGATTTTAGATAATAAAGAAATTTTTTTAGATATATTAAAAGGGTTATATGAATATAAAAATATAAATTTATATGTTTTAGATGAAGATGAATTTAAAAGAACAATACATACAATTAAAAGTGTAAGTGCGAGTGCCGGAGCCTTAGGTTTAAATAAAATACTTAAACAACTTAATGAAACACAAGATAGACAACTTTTACCAGAATTTTATGAAGAATTAAGAAAAGTAACATTAGAAATAGAAGAAAAAATTATTAATAAAGTAAGCGATTAACTACCCCATCTTATCATTCTGATTAGATTGTAGATTGTCGCGGTTTTATCCCAAGAGAATATCAGCTGTTTCTCCTATGATGGTTAGAGGTAGGTCTGGCAGTTTTTACCTCCCAGGCTTGAGCAGTCTACCGCACTGAGTTATCCCTTGGCACCGGAGTCCCCTCTTGTATGCCTCTGGATCAAAAAGATGTTCTGATCCAGAGGCATTGGAGAAACTTTATAAACGCAGACTATCTTTATCATTCAGTGTGTTTAAATTAAATTGTCCGGGCAGCCGGGTTCTTACAGGGGGTAATTTACAAGGATACTTTTTTTTCAAAAGTTTCATCACTCACAAGAATAAAACTTACCGCCACTGGTAACCATCATTAATTATGATTATCTATTTTGTCCTTTCCGGCAGCCTTGTCCACTTCTGCGGCCCTGACCCTGGCCATCACATTTTTTTCTTTCTTTTCGACCACCTTTTCTTTGGCCTTGATTCTGACAACCGCCTTGATATCTCTCGCCGTTGGGAGTTTCAGGCTGTGCTTTATTGTTGCTGCTGTTGTCTTTTTGATTCATTCTGTTTTTCATAAGATTGTCCTCCTTAAATTCTTTGATTAATAAGATCAGTCCATCCGATTTTTGTTACTCCCCATACCATATCCACTACCTTTCCTGCCTTTGCCTCTGCGGTTTCCGTGAGACCGTGGGCCATATCCATTGCCATGAATTTTATAACAACCACCGGAAACTTTAAGCCGAAATGCTTCAACAATTGATTTCGATAATTTATAGCGTCCGACTTTTAGAACCCTTCCTACTGTCTGACGGGAGATATTCATGACTTCTGCGGCCTGACTTTGATCCATTTCTTCATAATCAATTAACCTAATGACCTCAAATTCTTCCAGAGAAAGAATTATCTCTTCTTTGGAATCAATCCCTACAGGCCTGAATTCATTTGCTATTGGTCTGGAAAGGATATTTCTTGGTCGTTTGGGTCGGGGCATGTTTTCTCCTTTGTTTTGATCATTTGACCATAATATAAGCCTCAATATACACAATGTCAATAAAACAATGGTCAAATGATCAAGGTTTTTTATCCTTCCGATAAGACCGGGCTTGGTCACCTGGCCCGGTATATTGTCCGGGTCCAATGAAAATGATCAGTTTTATTGAAGATATGAATATCATCGAAAAAATATTACGTCATCTTGATCTTTGGGGCATCAGTAACCAAGCCTGTCACACAAAAAAAGAATTCTATGAAGCCTATGAAGGGCTTGGGGTGTTGATATGATTTCCAGCTATACCCGGCAAAAAGGAGGTAAAAAACTCCTTTCACATATGAAGTATCTTGTTGATTTGCAGATTAAATAAGAAAAAATATCAGAAGAAAAAAGCAGATGGTCATCAGCCTATCAAGCAACTAAGAAGGACATTGGCAGGCAATGAAAGAAAAGAAAACATGACAAAGTGAAAATTGCAATTACAATTTTACCTGTTTTTTATTCTGCAAGCACTTTGATGGTCACCTATATTGACAATCTCATAATTAAAAACTGAGAATTTGTCAATTTTGATCTCAAAATTACAAATCACATCAATATTAAATAATTTTCAGATGGATGTTCCTATCCACAGGGCCATAATGGATATCAAATCCAAAACAATTGAAAAAATAGACATTAAGTTTATTTACTAAAAAACTCAAGTCAGATTTCAGTATTTTTAATACCGGTTATTTAAAACAACTCATTATCCCATTCAAATTTCTCATGGTCTATCCCATGATGGTCAATCTGAATATTCACCTTTTTTCACAAACAAAATGTATTAAATTGACACGATGGGTGTATCGATGTGTTACACTCCCATAACCATTTGTTATTATGCATAAATCGATTTACAGGAAAGAAAAATATTCTTTCCTGTAACGTAATATTACAAAGCTCTTTAGGTTCCAAGGGCAGCTGTTAGAGAAACATTTAAATTAAATTTTCTTATTTTTACAGGTAGATACAACGTTTCTCTTATTATTTCCTCCCCGGGCACAGCCATTGCAATCTATATCCTTAAAACAGCAGATTCCATATGAATAATTTTCAAAAAAAGGAGATGAAAAATGAAAACTAAAAAAAAGGGAATAAGGGGCTTTCAGGTAGTTGAAGATGAATGTATATGGATGAAGGCAGGGGTTGTAAATCTTCATACCTGTAATAAGGTGTATGACTGCTTTGACTGTAAGTTTGACAAAGCAATGACTAGAGCCATGGGAGGGAAGCCAACTGCGGCAATTGCATCCAACTGGGCTGTTTATTTTAAGAAAACATATGATGGCGCATCCAGGCCCTGTCGCCATGTTGTGACTGGGCGGATTCAGCAACCAAAAATTTGCACCCATAACTATGAATGTCAGGACTGTGCATTTGATCAGATGCTGGATGATATTGAAATCTCAGAGGCACAGTCAGTGCCTGAATATATAAATGTATCCGGGTTTGATCTTGCACAGGGATATTATTACCATGATGGTCATACATGGGTTCGAATAGAACACGGCGGCATAGCACGTATTGGGTTTGATCAGTTTGTAATGAAACTTTTTGGAAAAGCTAAATTTGTTTCCGGCTTTTTGGAGATAGGAAGCCATATGGAAAAAGGGCAGCAGGGTTGGGCTATCACCCAGGACAATCACCTGGCCAATATTATTTCTCCAATCTCAGGAACGGTTCTTTCCGTGAACCAGAGAATAAAGCAAAATCCTGATCTCATGCATGATGATCCCTACAATGACGGGTGGCTGTTTATTGTTGAACCGGATGCACCTTTAAAAAGTCTAAGAAAACTTAAATATGGCGATGATAGCATCAGCTGGATGGAAAAAGAGAATCGAAAACTCATGGATATGATGGGGCCGGAATATGCAAACCTTGCCGCAACCGGGGGCGAGCCTATAAAAGATTTTTTTGGCTATAATCCTGAGATCGGGTGGGATCGACTGGTCACGACTTTTCTTAAGACCTAAATCGGTTTAATTTACGCTTATAAATAAATCATAAAACCGGGCATCATGTTTAACCGCAATGATTCCCGGCTTTTTTGTTTTGGCTTACCTGATACTTGATCTGGTCAAGGCAGTATTTACAGAAAATTCCTGAATTTGAATCCAGTTGTTCAATATTTTTAGAAAACTTCATCACACATGAGTTATCCTGACAATGCACAAGGTGCATAAGGTGTCCAAACTCATGCAGGGCAACTTTGACAGATCTCCCGGGATTTTTCTGTAGTCTGAAGGTAGAAACAAGGGCACATTTGCCTCCTATCCTGGCTTCACCCAGAACAAAGGAAAAGACAGGGATGAAAAGATCTGCATCAACTAGTGCAATGGTTTTATCGGAACCTTTAAATTCAATTGCTTCAAGACGTGTTATGATAGAACCTGCATCATACTGAATCCGCCTTTTGTCAAAGGCATATTCAGGGTGATCCAGAGGCGGGTGAATGAGCGATTTTAATCGTAATTCTCCTATAAATGAACTTGCAATTATTTTTAAAACCCCGGGTTCAATTTCTCCAACAGGTTGAATCCCTATACAGAAATCATCGTGGTTCATTTCATGGTTTTTCCATATGATGCCGTTTTATCATCCTGTGGAGGGTTGCCCGGCTGACACCAAGGATATTCGATGACCTGGAGATATTCCAATTATTGTCCTCTAAAATATTTTCAACGTGCTGTTTTTCCATCTCACGAAGGGAAAGTGTTGTAGACAGAGAGGAAGCAGAAACAACAGGTTTAAGGATTCCAAAATCGTCCAGGGTCAGGGTCCTTGATTTTGAGAGGACAACTGCTCTTTCAATGGCATTTTCAAGCTCTCTTACGTTGCCAGGCCAGTGATAGTCCCTAAGAGATTTAAGGGTTTTTTGATCTATGGTATCAATTTTTTTTGTTGTTTCCTGGCAATATTTTTCAAGAAAATGGTAGGCTAACAGAGGGATATCCTCTTTTCTCTCCCTTAGGGGGGGGACTTCAATGGATATTATATTTATTCGGTAAAAAAAATCGTTCCTGAAAAGGCCCTCCTTGATTTTATTTTCAAGATCCTGCCGGGTGGCTGAAAGCAGCCTGAAATCAACATCAACCTGCTGGGTTTCACCCAGGCGGATTATTTTTTTTTCTTGAAGTACACGGAGAAGATCAACTTGCATTTTCTGGCTGATCTCACCGATTTCATCCAAAAACAAAGTTCCTCCGGAGACTACTTCCAAAAATCCTTTACGGCTGTGGGAGGCTCCTGTAAATGCCCCTTTGTTGTAACCGAACAGCTCACTTTCAAGAAGAGAATCAGGAAGAGCGCCACAGTTCAAGGGGACAAAGGGCAGATTGTTTCTAAGGCTTTTTACATGGATTGCTTTAGCTACAAGTTCTTTGCCGGTTCCGGTTTCACCCAGTATCAGGATTGGGGCATCGGATTTTGCAACATCTTCAATGACAGTGTATATCTTTTGCATTGAATCGGATTCACCAATTATATTATCAAATTTAGCAATTTTATCCATTTGCCGTTTAATATATCGGTATTCTGTATTGATTTTGATCTGTTGTGATATCTTTTCCATAACAAGGGAAAGCTGATCAGGCTTAAACGGTTTGAGCAGATAATCTGATGCCCCAGCTTTCATGGCTTGTACTGCGCTGTCAATGGACCCGTAAGCCGTTATGATCACCACTGTTGTATCAGGATAGGTCTGCTTGACTTTTTTAAGGAGTTCAAAACCGCTCATCCCGGGCATTTTCATGTCAACAAACAAGGTATCGAAATTTTCTTTTGCAAGAATGCCCAGGGCTTTGTTTCCGCTTGCAGCGATTTTGGTATCATAGCCTTCTCTGGTGAACCAGTGATAAAGGGATTCTCTTACCACATGTTCATCATCGACCACCAGTATTCTTATTTTCTGATCCATCATCAGCTCCTGAAACGATTCATCCTTCGGTATCAGTCAAAAAATACCGGGAAATGAAATATTAAATGAAGTTCCTTGATCCGGGTTGCTCTTTGCATGAACCTTCCCTTTATGGTCCTTTACAATGCCATAAACGATTGAAAGACCAAGCCCGGTTCCATTTTCTTCCTTGGTTGTAAAAAAAGGATCAAAAATATGTTCTAAATTCTTATTACTGATCCCGTAGCCATTATCAGTGATTTCAATCCAGACTTTTTTCTGAATTTTATCAATCCCGGAAGATATTGTCAGTCTGCCCTGTTTTGGCATGGCATCTATCGCATTAAAAATAAGATTTAAAAAGCATTGCTGTAATTGATTCTTATCTCCGTATATAATCAGAGGGGATTGGCAAAGGCTTGTTTTTAATTGAATATCAGAAAGTTCAAGTTTATGATGGGTCAGGGAGATGACCGTTGTCAAAATATCATTAATATCGGTATTTACAAATTCCAAAGCAGATTCCCTTGAAAAAGCAAGCAGCCCTGAAACGATATTGCCGCATCGTTCAAGTTCCCGGGTCATGTGGGAATTAAACTCTCTGAGCTGTTCCATATCCTTCTTATCCAGCCTATCTTTTTTGGTCATGTCTTTAATTATGTGGCTGAAGGTTAAAAGGCCCTGGATGGGGTTGTTTATTTCATGTACACTGCTTGCCACAAGTTTTCCTAGGGAAACCAGCCTGTCCTCTTGGATAACCTTTTTCATATCAGAGTGTATTCTCTTGACTTTATTCTCCCATTTTTCAGTGAATTCAGGTGTGATATCCTGCCACAGTTCTATAACATGGGTGATGTTATTCCCGATCCCTCTGATGGGATAGGCCGAAATACTGAAATAGTGTGTTTTACCATTGGGCAGTACAAATTCATGGATAATATGGGATGGTTTTCCCGTATCAAGGGTTTTCAATAGCGGACAGTCCCCATTCATGGATTCAGAAGGGCAAGGCGCATAAAAACCCTTAATCACTTTAAAGCATTTTTCCCCGAACACCTCTTCTTTGCTTTTCCTGCAAGCCTTTAAATAGACGTCATTGGCATCCAGGATATTAAAATCAAGATCAAGAACAACAACTCCGAGATTTGTCTGCTGAAAAAGGATTTCATAATAATGCTTATCAAGAATAGCATCATCCTTTGTCTTGATAAGATTTTGGTTCATTTCAAATAAATTCTTTAACAATCGACCGATATTATGCTCTATAATCCCTACATTATCCGGGCGCAGAGCGATTAATTCAGGAAGGCTTTTGCTGTTTGTCAATTCAATGACAGCATCAAATTTTTTTCCCTTAAACAGATCATGGAAATTATCAAAGATTGGTATCCCTAATTTTTTAGCTTTAGCAAGACCCTTTGCTTCAGGATTTATATCGCAAACACCTTTAATTTTTAAATTAAGATATGGAAAAGAGGTTGTTTCAACAAGATTAAGGAAATATTCACATGCCCGGCCACCACCAACAATTCCGAGATCAAATGATTTTTTGTTTTCAGAATTCATAATAACAATTGCCCCTTTTGTTGACGCAAATTAGTATGTTAATTAAAGAGGATAACTGATACAAAATGCATATGCAATGGAAAATATACATGACTCCCTTCGGCATCCTCCAGGACAAAATTGCCAAGAGATTGGACTGGCCCGGCCATCACTTCATTACCATTTGTCGAAAATGCCAGCACTGGCATTTTCGACAAATAGCGATTTAAGCCAGGGTTTTACAGTGGCACAGGTGGCGCAAAAGCATGGCTGGACAGAACCGATGGTCTGGTCACTGGCCTTTGAAGACAAAAATAATCGTGAAAGATTCAAGGAGCTTGGCTGGGGTCTCAGGACCTGGGATATAGCCTCACACATAGACCCTTTCATCAGACGGACAGCTATCCTGGCCTGTAAGCTCAAAAGGAAAAGCCAACCTCATCATCTTTGATCCGTCCTACTTTGACAAAAAGCCTGCCGACTATGATAAAGAAAGACCTGCCTAACAGTCAAGGTTCCTTGCAAATGTTAGAATGATTTTTTGCCGGGGAATTGGTTGAAGATATTTTTTGTATCTTGGAGTGTTTTGGACCCCTGGGATAGTTTTGATAAGGATAATCTGTACGTAACAAAATGGCATTTGACTGATGTGGTCATAAAAGTCATTATCTACTTGATTTTTCTACAAAAACAGGAGGTAATGATGGTCATATCACATACTCAGGAGTCTTTTGTTGAGACCCTGCCACAAACCGTTGCCGCTAACTTTTTTCACTTATCTAACCAAACCGGTTCAAAAAAAGAAAAACCCGCTCTTGTAGAAAAGAATGGTTTAACACACATTTTAAAAAAGCTTTGGAAAGAGGATATTCCGGGAAAAAGTCACATTGAGAGTTATTTGCGAGATCAATATCGTCGTAATTTGAGGCCCAATAGCATTAGGGGTTCTTTAACCGCAATTATAGCTTTCCTTTTATTTATCAAACAAGGAGGCAAGAGTTGTTTAGAAGAACTTACTAGGGGAGACCTTGGAGCATTTATTGAACACGAGCAAGACCGGGGATTAAAAGCATCCACAGTTAGTGGGCGGCTGGATTTGCTAAAGGCATTTGTCCGTTATCAAATAGAAAAAGAAGTTATTTCGGTTGAAGTACTTTCCAAAAGAATGATCATCAAGGTTCCTGATTCTTTACCCAAAGCCATGGAGATTGAAGACGAAGCAAAATTGCTTTCAGTCATTAAACATGTCCGAAATCGGGCAATGATTTTGTTGTTATTAAGAACCGGTATGAGAATTGGTGAATTATTGAACACACAAGTTCGGGACATACATTTTAAAGAGGGCAAGATTGATATATGGGAGGCACAGAAAACTCGAGTCGGCAGAGTGGTTTATTTTAGTAAAGATGCAGCAAATGCATTAAAAGCCTGGCTACAACAAAGGATTTCTGAAAAACCGTTTATTTTTTATGGATATAAGCGTGACACCTTAACATATGCCGGAGCCCGGCTCATGTTCTGTAAATATTTAATAAAGGCGAACCTTTCTCATAAAAACTATACATTGCATTGTTTGCGTCACACCAATGCCAGCTCTCTTTTAAATGCAGGAATATCACTTGAATGCCTTAGAGAGTTGTTGGGTCATACTTCTGTAGAGGTGACCAGGCGTTATGCCCGGTTAACAAATAAAACCAGGGAGAATGAGTATTTTAAAGCAATGGGAAAAATAGAAAGGGGGGAGATTGATGGATATTACAAATTCGATCCTGAACTACAGGCGATTCTTGAAAAGAAAAAATTATTCTCCCAGGACGGTAAGAAATTACATGAATAACCTTAAGCATTTTGCGATTTGGTTACCTGTACCTGTTGAAGCTGTTTGTAATGCACAAATTCTTACTTTTATTGATTTTTTACGAGATAAGCGGCTGAAAGCGAAAACAGTAAACTGCTATCTGCAAGGCATTAGAGGCTTTTATGATTACTTGTATGATGAAGAGGGCATACAGATAATCAATCCTGTCAAAAGAGGATACGCATTAAGGCAATCCAAGCCATTGCCAAAATATTTAAAGGATCATGAGATTGCTAAATTATTTGAATGCATAAAAAAAATACGGGACCAGGCAATTTTTAAAATGATGCTAAGATGCGGTTTGCGGGTTGAAGAAATGGCAAATCTATCCCGTGAAGATGTGTATCTCAGGCGTCGCTTGATCCATGTAAAAAACGGTAAAGGCAATAAGGACCGGGTTGTTTTTATGAGTAATGATGCCTTGGTTAATTTGATCGCATACTTGGAAAAAAGATTCTCCAGTAGTGAAGAAAAACTTTTTTTAGTTGAAAAAGGGATATGCCGAGGTAAACCCATATCTGTTCGCGGCATTCAAAAACGGATGGAATACTATGCAAAAAAGGCGGGATTAAAAGTATCCTGCCACCATTTAAGACATACGATGGCGACCCAATTATTGAACGCCGGTATGGATCTGGTCAGCATCCAGGATCTGCTTGGACACACAAGAATCAAAACCACTGAGCGATACACAAAAGTCTCCAATGTAAAAGTCATGAAGGATTATTTTAAAGCCATAGAATTAGTAATGAAACGATCAACATCTAATTGAGGGGGGGGGGCG
>JAAELK010000399.1 GCA_024226935.1 Desulfobacteraceae bacterium | reverse complement strand
TCTTTAATCGTTTAACACTATTTTGTAGACACTGGTGTCTATAACTCGATATTTTAGACATTGAACCGAGCTTTATTTCTCTTAACGTACGTTTTGGTTCCATTGGGCTTCAGACCCCTTATATAATAGTTTTAAGAATTGTGCTCAAATAAAATTTGATTTATTATTATTTTTGTAAGGCTGGTCAATCGAATGGATGAGATATGACTCAGAGCGTGATAACTAAGCAATCAAATCAGTCTTTGTTACTCTGTTGAAACAAAGGGGTTTACCTTGATATCGTCTATATTCAAAGTGCGATACTGTTCTTTTCAAAATGGAATTAAGAATAGCGGGAGAGTAAAAATATGTCTATTTTTTCATGGATTAAAGAATTTATTAAACGAGATGATGATGGAATATGGAAAGATGGAAGCCCACAAGGAATTATGGGCTGGTTTATGTGGAGTTTACCAAATAGAAAATTTCGCATAACCTCAGCATTTTCAATTCCTATAATAATAATAGGTTTCCTTGGCTATGGTGGTTATCTTACTCAGCAAAAAGTTAAAAATGAATCAGAAAAAATTAAATATGAGAAACAACTTGCTTTTAATAATGTTTTTATAAAGTTATGGGAAAAAGCTTCGACAGATGAATGGAAAATAACATTGTTAAACACTTGGGAAATAAAATTTCAAATTCCAGATAGGATATGGGATGATTGTGTAAAATCAAAGAATTGGGAAGTTGTTCGGGCGGTAGTTGTTAATTGTCAAAACAATAATTTACTTAATCATTTAAAAAGACACGATAATAAAAATATACGTATTTTGGTAGAGTTGGCGTTAATTAAGTGGGAGTATAAGAATTATAAATTTCAAGATATAGATATCAATGGTGCTTTGGCAAAGAATCCAAAATTAACGGCAGATCAGATTAAAGAATTGCTTGCCCTTAAAGATCCAAAGATCAATATTGCTTTGGCACGTTATAAGAAATTAACGGCAGATCAGTTTAAAGAATTGCTTGCCCTTAAAGATCAATATATCAATATCTTTCTGGCAGGGAATCTGAAATTAACGGCAGATCAGATTAAAGGAGTGCTTGCCCTTAAAGATCAACATGTCAATAGCTTTCTGATATGGTATCAGAAATTAACGGCAGATCAGATTAAAGAATTGCTTGCCCTTAAAGATCGAGATATCAATGGTACTTTGGCAAAGGATCAGAAATTAACGGCAGATCAGTTTAAAGAATTGCTTGCCCTTAAAGATCGAGATATCAATAGGGAGCTGGCAAAAAATCCGAAATTAACGGCAGATCAGATTAAAGAATTGCTTGCCCTTAAAGATCCATATGTCTATAGCTTTCTGGCAGGGAAGCAGAACTTAACGGCAGATCAGTTTAAAGAATTGCTTGCCCTTAAAGATCTATCTATCAATGTTGCTTTGGCACAGTATCAGAAATTAACGGCAGATCAGTTTAAAGAATTGCTTGCCCTTAAAGATCCATATAGCAATAGGTGTCTGGCACAGAATCAGAAATTAACGGCAGATCAGATTAAAGAATTGCTTGCCCTTAAAGGTCCAGAGAACAAGGGTGCTTTGGCAGAGAAGCAGAAATTAACGGCAGATCAGATTAAAGAATTGCTTGCCCTTAAAGATCCAGATATCAATGGTGCTTTGGCATGGAAGCAGAAATTAACGGCAGATCAGATTAAAGAATTGCTTGCCCTTAAAGATCCAAATATCAATAGGCGTCTGGCATGGAATCAGAAATTAACGGCAGATCAGTTTAAAGAATTGCTTGTCCTTAAAGATCCAAATATCAATAGTGCTTTGGCAAATAAGCAGACAACACCAAAAAAAATATTAGATACTATATTAAAAACAACCTCCGATAGTCGTACTTTATTGAATGCAGCAGGTAATTTGATTGCCCGAGATCAGATAGGTGAATTCGAGTAATATTTTGATTTTTTAGATAGAGTGTCATCTTCTCGAATATAATCTAAACATTTTTCAAGCCCCGGGTGGCACTCGGTATTTAAAGAAAATGATAAAAAGATATGATTATAACGTATTGTTAGCCTTGGCAGCATACAACGCAGGACCAACGGCAGTAGATAAATATGGAACAATCCCACCGTACAAAGAAACCCAAGCATACGTCAAAAAAGTTATGCAACAATATCTCCGGTATAAAGAAAATATTTAGCCCCCAAGGACCACAGCGAATAGCGGAGCCTGGAAAGATCCGGCGGTCAGTTGGACCGCAATCCTTATACCTCCTGTCAAGAAAAAGACCCCACTATCCTCTTCGGCTTGGCTCGGATCTGCACCCAGGGAAGCGACAATAAAATAAATTAGGGGTCTTTTTATGAAGTGCCGGCGTGCTGCAGAACCAAAAAAAAGGGTCTTTCTTCCCTCCTGGAGTCGCCCAGGGGAAGAAAAAATATTTTCGGGACAAGGATAATATCTTTACAGGAATTTGAAAAGTTGTTATGTAGTTTTGCTGGTCGGATATCATTCAAATTTAAAGGAGTGTTCTTCCAACAAGCTAATATTCAAGCTTAATTCAACGTGTATGGTTTTCACGGATTTTTTAAAAAAATTAAATCTTTGGAGGTTTTAAATGGGTGAAGTTGAAGTTCAATCAGAACAAAAAGCTATGTCTCTTCTTTCTGCAATAGGAATCTACGCAGGTTTAGTAATTATTACTTTTGGATTTTTTGCCACGCCTTTCTCTGGAATTGTGTTTCCTTTGTACTTTATATCTGGCTTTGTAATGAATAGGATTGTTTTGAGAAGATGTGTTAATTGGCATCCTGTATACAATACACTTGAAAATGTTGCTGGTTCCAAACTACGTATGTTTCTTTTTTGGCCATTATCTTATTTAGCCTTGTTTTTTAAACTTGCGGTTATGAAAGCATTATAATCCATAATGATAGGATACACCGAACCGGAATTATTTTATTGGATAATCATTCATTGCCTCCAAAATCAAGCAGTTCAGAAAATGAACACTTAACAAATGTATGAACCGGACCATACACACCCTCGGGTGAGTTGAATTTCAGTGTTCATCGCAAAAAAAATCGGTCAAATGGCTGGTTTACAGGTGTTAGGATAAAGGAGAAGAAATGGCTCTGCACGATCAATTAGCGCAAAAGGCAACCAAGAAGGGTAAGCACGCCTCTGATTTTTTTGCGGCTGCACAGAAACACGCCAATGCAACTTGGTTCTATCTAATCGTTGCTGCTGCCGTCTGGTATTTCTTTGGTTGGTTATGGGCTTTAATACCTGCCACACTTGGGGGTTACACTGCTTTTCAAAGTATCAGCGCAACGATGATTGCCACACGGCTTGAAAGTCATGAGTTTAATTCCGGGGCTTCAGACTTGCATATGTCAAAATAATTTTTTGCCGGGGAATTGGTTGAAGATATTTTTTGTATCCTTGAGCGGTTTGGCCCCCTGGGATAGTTTTGACAAGGATAATTAAGCATAACTTCAACGCCCAACCAACACACTCTCACGCCCCCCCTTCATCCGCTCCATATCCCACTCCCCCAACATACACTTTACACAACCCCACATCATCGACATTATCTTCGCACATTGGCAAAACCACATTTACCAAGTCTTTTTTATTTTCTACAATATTAATTCTCATATTCTCAGGAACTTCAATGCCATTTTCCTTAAAAATTTTTTTTGGGTCTGATAATAATTTTGCCTTAAAATCATCATCGTCCCAAGCTTTTGCAACTAATTTGCCATATGCTTTTTTGAATTGATTTTTGTCCATTTTTTCTCCTTTTTTCATAAAAGAATTATGTAGTATATGCAAAGACCTTGGGTGTTACAGCGGTTAAGCAACTTTGCAACTTTTATCCACACCTGCAATATTTTTTTTGATCGTAACTGAGAGTCTTTTAGTGGGGAAACTATGTACAAATATAAAATAAAAATGATGGGATTACAATTTTTTTTGTAATATTGGTGCAAATCGTGTCGAACTTTTTCAAGGTTCAAGTCCATGGATGGAGGACTGGAATGCTTGACGTATGACCACCCCTGAATCACATAACATAATCAAACTGGCTACATAACTTGCATTAGTATTTCCCAAATTATGAATAAAAAATTGTTTTAATTTATATTGGTATCTTTAAGATTGAAAAAAAATGTCCAAGCAAGTAAATTAGCTTCATACCACACCACATTATAACCAAAAGGAAAACTTGTGAATAAACTTAAACTGATTCAGACACTGAAAGAAAAAGCTGATTTAACCAGGGATGAATCAGCAGAGATCGTTAAAATATTTTTTAACGAAATAGAAGAGGCCTTTATCAAAGGAGACAGGGTTGAGATTCGTGGATTATGGTCTTTTTTCATGAAAGAGTATGAACCCTACCTTGGAAGAAATCCGAAGACAGGAGAACAAGTGGAGATCCCCGCCAAAAGATTACCGTTTTTCAAATGTGGTAAGGAGTTGAAAGACCGGGTTGATTATTAAAAGAAGAGGTATCAAGCAATGCCAACGAGGATTCAAGACGATTATACTTTAAAGTCTTTTAATTGTCCTCACTGTAACAGGTTTCTTTTTAATGGAAATGTCCAGAAATTAAAGATGGTCTGCCATCATTGTAATCGAATGATAACAGTAGACGAAGGCCATCGTCAAAAAGATTCGAAAGGGAATTTGACAACTTAATTAAATCCTACTGTACTTTAAATGGGAAGTGGAATATAGGCATCAAGCCTTGTCTTAATTAACATTTGATAAAATCTTATGACGGATTTCATCCCAATGTTTAATTTTACCCAAATTTCTGGTGTCAGTTTTTACTTGACCACATCATGTCATCTTCTTTACACCAATCATTGACACAAAGCCACCCCACCACCACCATCCCCAATCCCACCACCAACACCCACTCCCCCTTCTTATCTTTCTCAACTCTGCATCATCCACCAGATCTCTCCTTAGAGGTAATACCAAATTTACCACATCTTTTTTGTTTTCTACAATATTAACCGCCATATTCTCTGGAACTTCAATGCCATTTTCCTTAAAAATTTTTTTTGGGTCTGATAATAATTTTGCCTTAAAATCATCATCGTCCCAAGCTTTTGCAACTAATTTGCCATATGCTTTTTTGAATTGATTTTTATCCATTTTTTCTCCTTTTTTCATAAAAGAATTATGTAGTATATGCAAAGACCTTGGGTGTTACGGCGGTTAAGCAACTTTGCAACTTTTATCCACATCTGCAATATTTTTTTTGATCGTAACTGAGAGTCTTTTAGTGGGGAAGCTATGCACAAATGTAAAATAAAAATGATGGAATTACAATTTTTTTGTAATGTCAGTGCAAATTGTGTTGGATTTTTTTAAAGATCAAGCCCATGGCGGTAGAGGACCGAAATGCCCGACGTATGACCAACCCTGAATATTAATTCGCTTTAGGTGATCATTTACAGTTTTGAGAGTCAAACATAACTT
>JAAELK010000398.1 GCA_024226935.1 Desulfobacteraceae bacterium | reverse complement strand
TCGCAGAAACTGCCAGGTGAACATCCATGGACTTTTCTTCAGGCATGATCGACACCCTCACGGCATAATTTTCGGGGCTTGGAACTTCCGTCGACTTTTCAGTATCAACCGTCAGAGCAAGCTGTGATCCTGATTTTGCGACAAGACCATTCAAATCAGTTTCATTGCAGTGGATGACCTGGAAATATTTTTTTGCCACCGGGTCATACTCATATATAATGAACTGAAAGGTAACTTTGGTATCACTTAATTCGCTGTGGGTAAGAAGCGCTATGTCTTGTTTATTAGTGACGGATACCTGGCATGACATATCTATGAGATCTGTACTGCCGCCGCCCCAGCTGAAGCCGGACATAACCCCTACAACTTTGATTTTAGCTCCTTTAATATCTTCGGGATTACCCACGGCCAGATCCGCTTCTATTTTTTTTTCTCCAATTGTAAATGCAGTGAGATGTCCGACGACAACCTGGGCATCTGGAACAAGCTTAAAACCTTGTTCAACTTCACAATAATGATCACTTACAGCCATTTTAACTCTCCTTTTTATTTGGTTTTTATAAAAACATATAGTTTTTATAATCGGGCATCCAGCCCGGGGTTTTGCGTCCATACCTTAAATTGAGTATGGGGCTGGATGCCCATGACATCGTCCTAGGTTTTGACATTGTAAATTTCAGGATAAACTGTTTTTATTCTACTAAAATGCCGAATTTTTTTACAAATTTACCAGTCGCAGAAACTGCCAGGTGAACATCCATGGACTTTTCTTCAGGCATGATCGACACCCTCACGGCATAATTT
>JAAELK010000397.1 GCA_024226935.1 Desulfobacteraceae bacterium | reverse complement strand
TCGCAGAAACTGCCAGGTGAACATCCATGGACTTTTCTTCAGGCATGATCGACACCCTCACGGCATAATTTTCGGGGCTTGGAACTTCCGTCGACTTTTCAGTATCAACCGTCAGAGCAAGCTGTGATCCTGATTTTGCGATAAGACCATTCAAATCAGTTTCATTGCAGTGGATGACCTGGAAATATTTTTTTGCCACCGGGTCATACTCATATATGATGAACTGAAAGATAACTTTGGTATCACTTAATTCGCTGTGGGTAAGAAGCGTTATGTCTTGTTTATTAGTGACAGATACCTGGCATGACATATCTATGAGATCTGTACTGCCGCCGCCCCAGCCGAAGCCGGCCATAACCCCTACAACTTTGATTTTAGCTCCTTTAATATCCTCGGGATTACCCACGGCCAGATCCGCTGGTATCGCTTTTTCTCCAATTGTCAATGCAGTGAGATGTCCGACTACAACCTGGGCATCTGGAACAAGCTTAAAACCTTGTTCAACTTCACAATAATGATTACTTACAGCCATTTTAACTCTCCTTTTATTTGATTTTAATAAAGATGTCTATATTTTATAAACGGGCATCCAATCTGAGTTCCACATCCATACCTTCAAACTGGATATGGGGAAGGATGCTTACTGCACAATCATACCAGCCGATCATTCCTTCGCGTTCCTTTACATCGACTGAATATGCTTTGAACGGATAATACTTAAGGGTCAAATCATCTGGATTGACCACGGTGGTCACATATTTTGAGATCCAGTTATCAATACTGGTTTGAATATAGGAGGCATCTGCAGAACTTCCTATATTGTCCCTCATGATACACTTGATATAGTGAGCAATTCGGGTGATGGAAAAAGTATAGGACAGGTTGGTTACCAATTGTGAATTCTCACTGTCTTTGGGATCTTTAAATTTTTTAGCTTTTTTGATGGATTGGGCACTGAAAAAACATGCATCGGCGGTCCCCTTGCGATAAATCAGGGGGATGAATCCACTATTGGCAAACTCAAGCTCCCTGAAGTCGGGAATTACCAGTTCAACCGGCACCTTCATTTCATCTTCCCCCCGGAGATTGAACATGTGGGTCGGCAGCCCGCTGATCAGCCCTCCTCCCTTAGGTCCCCTCAGATATTGACACCATCCGGATGTTTCAAAGGACTTGACCATGTTCTGGGCAAAAAGCATGGATGCACTTCCCCAAAGATAATCTTGATCATTATTCCCGCTGACGGCCTCTGTAAAATTGATTTTCCGGCAGGGATTGATTTCCGGATCATAGGGAAGGCGGGCAATATATCTTGGCAGGGTGAGTCCTATATAGGCTGCCTCTTCCGATTCGCGCAATTTGTTCCAGGAACCATATCTCGGGTGACTCATTAATCCTTCAAGATCCTTGATTGCCTCCAGCTCCTGGATGGAGTTGCATCCAAAAAACTTAGGGGATACAGAACCGATAAAAGGAGAGTGGCTTGCTGCTGCAATTTTTCCCATTATGTGAAGCCAGAATTCATCATCTGGAGTATGCTCGAACTCATAAAGTCCTAGGATGGATCCAAGGGGTTTGCCGCCGTATTGATCATATTCTGCAACATATATCTTTTGAAACAGGGCACTGCCGAGAATATCAACGGCATTGTTTTCAAAATCTTCAAAAAGTTCTTCCTTTGTCACATCCAGAATGTCTATCATGACATCCGCTTTGAAATCGGTGGTTTCTACCATCTGGTTCAAGGAGTTCCAGGCAGATTCCAGAACCTTAAAATTTTCGTGGTGGATGATTTCATTAATCTGTTCGTTGACCATCTTATCGATGCGGGCAATTACTTCAAATATGCTTCCCTTGCTCAGGCGACCGGAACTTGTATCCACGTTATACAAAAACGCAGCCATGCCGGAAATGAAACGGTTTTCTTCACTGGGAGCCTCGACAATTGTTTCAAGGTCGCTCTTGATTATGGGTGAGAGCTCGCTTACTTCGGTGTCAAGGCGCATGCTTGATAAAAACCGTTTCAGGTCAATGGCTTCTTCTTTTATCCCAGCATCAACAGTTTCCAGACCAGTATCACCCATATGTCTTGCTCCTTTGCTTTTTAACTTGGTTTTTTATTCAATAAAATTCAAAGTTACTATCAATTATCGCAAACACCTTACCACATTTGGTCCTATCGTAAAAACAAAGCTGGATCTTTTTTTATTATTTTCCTGGGATAACCCCGTTCCAGAATTTCTACACACTGCCTGATGTTTTCCCCAGTTCTTCCACCAAGGCTCCTGGATTTTTGCTGAAAAAGATTTAGATTATCCCAATCGTCTAATAAAAGATAAAGTTCTTGGATTTTTCGTGCCTTCTTGGCAACGCTTATGCTTATGTAACTGCCTTCTTCTTTACCTGTTTCCATCTCCAAGCGTTCTATTTCAATTGTTACAAGGTCGCGAACGGCCTTACCATTATTAAAACTGTTTGAGTTGGGAGAAAATTGTTGTTTGTGAGTTTTTATATGGTTTAAAATATTACGACGTTTTTGCTCAAGGATTGCCAGTCCGCAATCACATGCCCGCCGGACTATTATATATGGTCTTGTAAGGTTCATATCCCCTGGTATGGGTTTGGGAATATATCCTGCAAAATATAATAAATACATCACATGGAAGGCGCAATTATTTGAAATCAAACCGTATTCTCTATGATTGGATTTGAAATGATTATATTTTCTATAAATAGCTTCAATTGCTTCAAAGGACCCCATGTCCAATGCCGGCAATGTGATTTTGTTGGCATTTGTCTTGTGAAAAAGGCTATTGCAGGCTGTATTCCCTTTGAACCCCCACCTTTGGAACCATTTTTGGGGGTTAGCATTTGGTGGTCTATCTTGAATGCCCATTCCCCCGTGGTCCACGCCAAGCCAGCGCTTTCTTCTGAAAGGTTCACGGCTTCGGTTCTTAAAGGCGGCGCTATCAGTATCCAGATCCCAGGGCTTAAGTATTGCTGCAATATGCCCCGGATCATAGCTTTTAGCATAATATAAAAGCTGTATGCGTATGCCATATTGAGTATGGTTAAAGGGGTTTAAAAGTTCATTTTGTTGCCTTGGCTTTCTTTTTAAATAAGTATTGGGTTGCCCTGTTTTAGCTTCTCTTTCGGAGCTTTTTTTTAAATAAAAATTAGGTTGCGGCATTGTAGCTTCTCTTTTGTTTTAAATTTTGTTTCTTAAGTGGGAAAAAATATAATTGTAAATTAATTTAGGTTTGTATATATTTGAGTCTAAATTGTCAGCAAAAAACATAGCTCCGCTCTGTCGGTTACAACCGGCTCTTTCTTGAAGTATTTTCCATAAAATCAGAAACATACAATTGAACCTTAAACCCTTAGTTTTTTTTTGTAAAGATGTTAACAATGGTTTTTGATTTAATATTTGTTTTTTAATTTGATCGCTTTTTAGTCTCTTTTGGAAGGGGTGGTGGGGGATTTGTTAACTGTCTTTCTCAACTGTTTATTTAAAGGCCTTTTGAGCAATCAGAGGTTGAAAATCAGTCCTTTTTGGTCCCATTTTGGGGCTTTTAATTTATTTAATCGATATCGCTGAAAAATGGGATGAAAACCACGTTTTTTTATTGGTACGATATTATCGATTTGTGAAGGTGAATTTAAGTGTTCACGGGCAATTTGACCGATTGTGTCCTGGTTTTATATTGATAGGCTTATATCAAAGCCTCCGGCAGGGATAGCGGAGGCTTTTTAGTTCAGTTGATCGGATTAATTTTATATTGATATAGATAAGTATCCCAACCTGAAAATATGGTTGATGGTGTAACACATACGACCAGATAAAGTTTATCTCCTGCATTTGCAGATACTTGGATGGTGGAGGAAAGACCAGGAGAGGCGGGATCAATTGGGTGATATTCCCTGATCCCGGTGGAACCATGGTGGATCACTACCCGGGCCCTAAATTCTGCGTAGGTAGGATTTGTGGCATCTGTCATAAGTCCTATGAAATAGGTTTTATCGTTTGTCACATCCATTTTATAGGCGTTATATGCCCAAGAGCCTGGCTTATATTTGGAAGGAACACTTGTCCAGGTATCGCCGGTACCGTTTTCCGAATAGGAAACCGCTATTTTATTATCGATATCTTCGGCTGGCCAGGGGTCAGAACTATTGTTGTTTGCACCCACCATACGATTATAGGAACCAATTTCAGATGCCAGGTATAACTCCCCGTTTTCATAGTCCCAGGTGATGGTCCTGGCGGCAAAATCCATGAAAACATCTTTCATGTCAAAACCCGCCTGTTCAAGTTTTTCATACATAACTCTGGCAGATTCCGAGCCTGCCCGGGTGTCGTTATAAATATCTCCTATGAGTTTATTACTGACCACGTAGCGGGTCAGGTAAGCTTCAAAGATATAGGCGCCGTATTGATGTCCTCCTTTGAATGCATCCACAACACCCTCTTCTATGGGCGAGCTTTGTGTTGTCCACAGGGGTTGATGGGGTTGAAGAGTATAGTAACCCAGGAGAGTATCGTAACATCCGGGGTAAATTGAATCGGCTCCCCATGATGCCGTTGATTCCAGTAAGAATTTACTGCCCCCAAATCCGTTATAGCCTTTCAGGCGTCCCTGGAATGAATGGAAATTTTCATGGAGCCAGTATTGACCCGCGGGATTATCAAAGGTGTAGTTTTTTACAAAACCGTTTCTGATCCCCTCGGAGAGCATTAAATTTTTGCCCGAATCCACCACCAGGTAATCGCAGAGATTTCCAACTGGATACATGCCGGTATCCAAAATATGCCTTTCATATACTTCATCTTGTTTGTGAATATAATAATCCAGATTTTCCTGGGTTACGTCGGTGACACCATCTGGCCACCATTGGGTGACGTATACACCCGACATATAGTTGGGGTATCCTTCAAAGCGGTCCGCCGCAACTTTAGTGTCCGCACACACATCGGCAAGTTCTAAAACTTCGCCGGCAGATAATGTTCTGTTATATATTCTTAAATCCCAGATTTTACCGGGGTAGGGACCGATTGTGATGATCCCGTCGATGGGTTTCAAATTATCTGTTGTTATGGATGTCTGACTCAACTCTCCGTTCAGATAGTTTTGATGGAAGTTGTCGCCAATAACCAGGGCAAGGTGGTTGCAGCTATTGGTTTTTAAACTGCTTGCCGTGTTACTGATGGAGCTGCCACCTCCTCCGGTGTAGTTGAATGTGCTGTTTATTGTGCCCGATCCGTCACTGATCTGAAAGGCGGGGTTGGATATAAGGGTTTCATTTTGAGTATTAATAGTTGGTATCATTTTAAAGGAGATTGTAAAGGGAGCTGATAACGAGTTGTTGTTAAGGTCGATGGTTATGGTTTTATCTGTTATATCGGCTTTGCTTACCCAGGCTGTTGCCATCGGTTGAGTCATTGTGACAGGGTGATTATTGCCGGAGATATCTTTTGGAGCAATATGGTTTGGCAGATGGAAAAAAAGGTTGTCGATGGGACCTCCCAACTGGGAAGAATCACAGGCTGGTTCACATCGATTGCTCACGCAAACATTGGAACCGGAACAGGACCCACAATCTGCCGTGCCTCCCTGGCCGTCGCTGATCAGGCCGCAATTTGCCCCTGCGGCTGCGCATAGTGCTGCTGTATCAATAAAGGTTGTTGCTGTAACACAATCTGTTTTGGTTATTTGGTGGGTGTTCCCGTCATTGTCTGTGACCAGAAGAGTTACGCTGTAGGTTCCAGGGGAATTATATGAATGGTTTATGGTTTTGCCGGAGCCCGTTTGCCCGTCGCCAAAATCCCATTGGTATTGTGTAACTGACCCATCAAAATCTTTCGATTGTGATCCATCAAAGGACACCGAAAGAGGAGAGTAGCCGTTTGCAGGAGAAAGCAAAAAATCTGCAACGGGATGTGTGGGTAGCAATCCCGGTTCAACTGCAACCTGATTAAAAACAGCTGTGTTCATTTTTGTATTGTCGTGGGCCGTTACACAAAGGCCAATATAAAGCTGCTGGGTCATGGGAAGGGGTTTTGTTCCAATGATGGTCCAGTTGTTACCATCCTCTGAGTACAGGGCGGTTAATTCATCTTGGTCGCGCTGGAGTCTGAGCCAGACAGGCGCCGCCCCGCTGGTGCCTTGATAATTGCTATAGCTGTTTTCGTTAACTCTCCATTGGAATGCAAGTCCCCTTGAAGATGAACATACCAGGGCTGCGTGTTTTGAGCCAGGCTCCAGGGTATCTCTGATCATGATGCCGGCTTTTGCCCATTCGTGCGTATCTGAAAGGCTTTCCACCCTGGCTGTGATTGATCCGTTACCATTAAGTGTTTGATATACATAGCGAAAGGCATCGATATTCCCCCAGATATCGTGCCCTGAACCGTTTATGGTGTGTATCTGGTTATTTATTGTAGAGGAACCCGTTAACCCCACATCACCTATATCAATACCTGTCCAGTTGGAAGCACTGGTCAGCATGGGTTTTATTGTATCTGCCATTCTTTTTCCGATGACCGGGTGTGCTGCTGAGTCAAAATGGTAATAACCTGAAAGGTCTTCGGTCACGGCCATCTCCATATTTTCTGTTGCCATGGCTACATTTGCCTGGGCAAGTTGTACAAGAGAATCTCCTTCTCCCCTGTGGCTTTGGGCTACAACAATTGGAATCTCTGGTCTGGCCAGGTCATTTCTCAGATCCTGGATAAAGGCTGTGAAATTATCTTCATAGTTTTCTGCGGCTATGCCGATTCCGTCATTCCATCCTTGGAACCAGATAATTCCTTCGATGACAACGGTTTTTCCGGCATATTGGGGAAAATAGCTTTCAAGAGCCCCACTTTGCTGGATCAATTGGGCTTTTTCCAGGAGTGCTGTGTAAAGAGATTCTTTATTCAGCTCTTCAGCTGTATAGTTGTTTGCGGTGTTAGCTTCAACGCCGGGGCTTCTCCACTCAAGCCTTAAACTTGTGCCTCCTTGGACAACTTTTAAAAGGAGGACATCATCGTCATAATAGTTTCCCATATAATGACCGAACAATAGTTCCGGGCCGTAATTTGATGTTTGAGATCCGTATATGGGAGATAAATTACCATAGCGTTCGGATAGTGATAAATTACCGCTGCTGTCATGGCTGCCGGAAAACATGAGAACTGAAACATCGGATCGTTCGTTAAGAAGGTTGGTTGTAAAAAGCCCATCATTGTATATATCTGATAATCCTGTGGCCGTGGACATATGTTTGAATGCATCATATCCATAGGCGTAACTTGTGCCGTTATAATAGTATTCGCTTATTGTTTTAAATACTCTATCTCCAAGGTCAAAGTTCATATTGCCGCAGTCTGGGCTGGTTTGAAGCCTATTAGCACTGCACAAAAAATCTTGTAATTTGTCAATCACAGATGTAGTTTGTTGATTGGCAAGGGCCAGATTGTAATCGGATTCAACGGTATCAAGAAAAAGACTGGTCAATTCCGATGTATTAATATCATTGGAATTACAAATTTCTCCTTCCATTGAAAATTCTCCGGCATGGCACAATAGTTTTTGAAGGGCAGAGATTTTTGTATTGTTTCCCTCCATGTTTGACTGGCCAGCCATTAAAAAAACCCGGACAATGTCGGATGCATAACTCCTGCTGGAATTTGTAAAAAGAAGGAAAAGGGCGCAAAATGTGATGAATACAATTTTAATCTTGTTTGTGGGGTCAGTAATTTCTGACTTTGAAAAAAAATTCACAAAAACCTCCTTTATGGTTGGTTGAAAACAATATGCATCCCCCGATTGGAATGCATATACGATTTTTAGTTCCAGATTGTTTTTTTGGATTACATCTTTGTGACAAAATGAGTATGAAGATAGATAGCTATGCGAAAATCAACAAGACACAAAAGATCACAGTTTATTTTACCATGGTAATGAAATCAAAAGATATTCACCTGACAGATTCAGATTTTTTAGATAGAGAATATGGAATATTAGGATATAAGGCCGGGATTTGTCAACAAAAGTATAAAATTAAATACTTATATATGTGTAAGCTTTCATCCAAGTCCGGGTTTTCGGTCAGTTACTAATTAAAGGTTTGTAGAATAAATTTTTTATCCCGTCATTAAAAGTTGGATACCGGTTACGGCAATGATGGCACCTAAAAAGGCACGCAGGGAAACATGCTCCTTGTGAAGAAAGATGGAAAAGGGAATAATGCACACCGGTGTCATGGATAAAAATGTGGATGCTACCCCCGTGGACAGGTAGTGCAGCACCATCAGAGATAAGGAGACTCCGATAAAAGGACCGATGAATGCGCCGGTTGCAGTAAAAACGAGTGCACGGGTATCTTTTATTGCAAGGTTTACCTGGTGCCATTTCCGGGTCAGGGTAAAAAGGAGAACAAAACAGATAAAGGCGGCCAGGGCACGGATCTGGGTGGCGCCGAATGCATCCAGATAACCTGTATCGGTTTGCATCCCGGCCTTGCTCATGACATAACCGACGGATTGACCAAGCATGGCACCGATTCCGAATAATATCCCTTTTAGTGTAATGGTTCGCTGGCGCAATTGTTTGGGGTAGTTTTGGGGTTGATTTTTTTCAAATATCACCAGACCTACTCCTGCCAGGGTGATCAGCATTCCGCTCCATTGGTGGATTCCATAGGTTTCCGAAAGAAAGACCCAGCCGATCAGGGCCGTGGTCGGGGCCGTGAGACTGAAGATCAATAAAGATATTCTGGGACCGATTTCTACCAGGGCCTTGAATAGGCAAATATCTCCCAGAAAAAATCCGATGACTCCAGAAAGGGAAAGCAGGAGCCAGGATTCCAAGGGAAAGTCCAGGGGGATAATGTATCCATTCTTGAAAAATAAAAATATTCCGAAAAGGACCAGGGCCATTGTTATCCTGATGATATTGACCGGAGTCGGTCCCACCCTTTTGGCAGCGGCCTCAAAAAACTGGATACCTATGGTCCAGCACAATACAGTGGCAATGGCAATGACCTCTCCAGTATATGGCATGGCAAGCACCTCTATGAAAAATTTATATGAAAGAACCAAGCAACTTATCTCAATTCTTTCATGTTTTGTTGTGGGCAAGCCGATGGAATCCCTTGGGCGGCCCCTGGCCGTTATTCAAAAAGAAAGTATTATAGGTAAATGAGATGGGGATAAATTACAAGAAAAATAAACTTTGTGATCCGGGGAAAAAAACTGGCTTCTTGATACCAGGGTCTCAAAATGGTATATTTCCATGATTTATTAAATTTTAATTGGAAAAGAGATTTTTTGAAAAAAAAAGATAAATTTATATTTTTGTGCTGCTCCTGCGGTGGCCAGACTCCTAAATGGATGGGGAGGTGCCCGGAATGCGGGGCCTGGGATACCCTGGTTGAGGAGAAAATTATGGGAGCTGTTTCGGGTAAAGCCCGTACCATCACAGATTCCAAGCCCGTGTCCATTAATGCTGTGGGGGGGACGCAAGCCCTGCGGTTAAAGACCGGAATCACTGAGTTTGACCGGGTTATAGGCGGGGGGATTGTGGACGGATCATTGGTCTTGATAGGTGGAGATCCAGGCATCGGTAAATCCACCCTCATGCTCCAGGTGATGTCCTCATTGTCCAGAGCCGATAAAAAATGTCTCTATGTCTCGGGGGAAGAGTCTGTTTTGCAGCTTTCAATGCGGGGCAAACGCCTGGATTCGGGAAGTGATTCTCTTTTTATTGCGGCGCAAACCGATTTGGATTCAATTGTTTCCATGGTGGAAAAACAGCACTATGATGCCCTGGTGATTGATTCTATCCAGACGGTATTTCATCCCGATATTTCTTCCACTCCGGGCAGTGTGAATCAGATCAGGGAGGCGTCCATGCGGTTTATGCATCTGGCTAAAACCACGGGGATTCCTATTTTTCTGGTGGGGCATGTTACAAAGGTAGGGGCCATTGCAGGTCCCAGGGTAATGGAGCATATGGTGGATACAGTCCTTTATTTTGAAGGGGATAAAAATCATATTTTCAGGATTTTAAGATCGGTGAAAAACCGGTTTGGGGCCACCGATGAGATTGGGGTTTTTGAGATGCGGGAACAAGGCTTGATCCAGGTACCTGATCCTTCTGCTGTATTTTTATCGGATAGGTCCGGTGGAGTACCGGGGTCGGTGGTGACTTCCAGCATGGAAGGCACACGTCCTATTCTTGTGGAGATCCAGGGTCTTGTTTCAAGTTCCGGTTTGACAAACCCGAGACGGACGGTGTTGGGTCTCGACAATAACAGGGTTGCCATGATTATGGCGGTCATGGAAAAAAGCCTTGGAATGAATTTGTCCGGGCTGGATGTTTTCATGAATGTCGTTGGTGGGGTCAAGATTGTGGAGCCGGCTGCCGACCTTGCTGTTGCGGCTGCTCTGGCTGGAAGTTTTTTGGATAAATCGGTCCACAAAGAGATCACTTTGATTGGTGAAATAGGTCTGACAGGGGAGATCCGGGCGGTCAGTCATGTCCAGGCAAGGATAAAGGAAGCTTGTAAAATGGGGTTTACCACCTGTCTGGTTCCAAACTCCGCCGTGAAGCAATTATCCCGGGTCAAGGGGATGACCATTGAAGGTATCAGTTTTTTAAAAGACGCCATGGAGGTATTATTTGATGGCTAAAAAGAGTAAAGGGACAAGTAAAGGATCGAAGGGTAATCAATGGGCAGATCATTTGACCCAGAGGGCCAAGGCGGAAAATTATCCGGCCCGGTCCGTGTATAAACTGGAAGAGATCCAGAAAAAATTTAAGGTGATTTTGCCGGCAACTAATGTTCTGGATCTTGGATGTGCTCCTGGTTCCTGGCTTTTGTATGCGGCAAAACAGGTGGGCAGTAAAGGACGGGTCTTTGGTATAGATTTAAAGTTGATTGATATCAAACTTCCGGATAATGTGACAGCCATCCAGGATAATATTCTGGCTTTGGAAAATGCTGTGTTTCTGGAAATTTCTACTGGATTTACCACGGTCTTGAGTGATATGGCACCTGCTACCACAGGTCGTAAGGATGTGGATGCATTCAAGTCATTTGAGCTTTGTAATATGGCCTTGGAAACGGCTCAAAATTTTTTGAAACCCGGGGGCAATTTTGTTTGTAAAATATTCCAGGGCAATGAGTTTAAAAAATTTGAAAAAGAGGTTAAATCAGTATTCAGAGAATGTAAAACTTTTAAGCCGGAAAGCTGCAGAAAACAAAGTAAAGAAATATATATAATAGCAAAAGGTAAAAAATAAGGAGATAATATTCATGTCAGGACATAGTAAGTGGTCGACTATCAAACATAAAAAAGGGGCGGCCGATGTAAAAAGAGGCAAAATCTTTACTAAGCTGATTAAAGAGATCACCGTGGCAGCCAGAATGGGTGGTGGTGATCAAGAATCCAATCCGAGACTGCGCCATGCCCTTAATGCTGCCAAAGCCCAGAATATGCCCAAGGATACTTTTGAGCGGGCTATTAAAAAGGGTACCGGGGATTTGGATGGGGTGAGCTACGAGGAGATCTTATATGAAGGATATGGTCCTGGAGGTGTGGCGGTGCTGGTGGAATGTCTCACCGATAATAAGAACAGGAGTATTGCCGATGTTCGATATATTTTTGGGAAAGCGGGTGGAAATGTTGGGACGGACGGGTGTGTGGCCTGGATGTTTGACAAAAAAGGTCTGATTTCGGTGGACAAGGAAGATGCCAGTGAAGAAACTTTGATGGATGTGGCTTTGGAAGCAGGAGCAGAAGATATCAAGGATGAAGGTGATATTTTTGAGATCATCACGGAACCCGAAGATTTTGATGCGGTCAAGGATGCCATTGATAATGCCCAGATAAAATACCAGATGGCGGAAATTACCATGCTGCCCCAGAATATGACTGCTGTGGAAGGTAAGGATGCTGAAAAGATGATCCGTTTTATGGAAGCTTTGGATGATTGTGATGATATTCAAAAATTTTATACCAACGCGGACATCCCCGATGAGGCCTTTGAAGCCATGTAAGTCTATTCTGTCATATGAAATTGTTCGATTTGATCCGATTTAAAAACTAAAAAGGAGCTGATGTTTTCAGCTCCTTTTTAGTTTTTTTATGCTTTTATTGACAAAAAGTGTCTTCTTGTCCTATGCTTGACGGTATTCATTTTCGATGTGTAAAAGACAATAGGAGTTGACATGCATTTATCCCCTAAAGACATGGAAAAATTAATGCTTCATCAAGCCGGGTTCCTTGCCCAGAAACGATATGCCCGGGGAATATCTTTAAATTATGCCGAAAGTATCGCCTTGATTTCTTCACAGATATTGGAGTTTATTCGTGAAGGAAATTCGGTGGCGCAATTGATGAGTATGGGAAAAAAACTCCTGGGTTTGAAAGATGTCATGGACAAAGTTGATACTATGATCCATGAAGTTCAGGTGGAGGGAACTTTTCCGGATGGAACAAAACTTGTTACCATCCATCAGCCTATTTGTAATGATTCAGGAGATCCGAAGCTTGCATTGCATGGATCTGGATTAAAAAGAGCCCATGGTGTGACCAAGGTTGAGAAAAGGGAGTTTTCTCCGGGTGAGTATTGTTTGCAAAACACCGGTATTCAAATTAATGAAGGTAGGATTTCTTTGTTGCTCAAGGTGATCAATAAAGGAGACAGACCCGTTCAAGTGGGATCCCATTATCCTTTTTTTGAAACAAATCCCAGTTTGTCTTTTGATCGCAAAAAAGCCTATGGGAAACGCTTGGACATCCCATCGGGAACTGCCATCCGATTTGAGCCGGGTGAATCTAAAACCGTTGGGTTGATAGATATTGCAGGAAATAGGGTACAACATGGTGGAAATAATTTAATAGATGGTTCTCTTTCTGATAAAAAAGAATCAGCCCTGGAGAATATGATGGAGAAGGGCTTTGCCCACAAAGAGGTGGATGATGACTAAAAGCATGGATAAAAAAGCATATGTCGACATGTATGGTCCCACCGTGGGAGATAAGGTTCGTCTGGGTGATACCGCCTTGGAAATTGAAGTGGAAAAAGATTTTACTGTTTATGGGGAAGAGTGTAAATTTGGCGGTGGTAAAGTTTTGCGTGATGGTATGGGGCAAGCGGCTGGTATTTGCCAAAAGGATGCCTTGGATCTTGTGATCACCAATGCTTTGATCCTAGATTATTCAGGTATTTATAAAGCCGATGTCGGTGTTAAAAATGGATATATCTGTGGAATAGGTAAGGCTGGTAACCCTAATATCATGTCCGGTGTGGATAAAAATATGATTGTCGGGGTTACCACCGAGGCTATTGCGGCAGAAGGAATGATTCTTACTGCCGGTGGTATTGATGCCCATATCCATTTTATTTGTCCCCAACAGGTAGATCAAGCCCTGGCAAGCGGTATTACAACGATGATCGGTGGCGGGACAGGACCAAGTACTGGTACAAAGGCAACCATTTGTACTCCGGGAAAAAATCATCTTGCCATGATGTTACAAAGTGTTGATTCCATGCCGATGAACTTTGGTTTCCTGGGGAAGGGCAACTCTTCCAAACCTGAAGGACTTATTGAGCAGGTTGCGGCAGGTGCCCTGGGCTTAAAGCTTCATGAAGATTGGGGTACAACTCCTGCTGCAATTGATAGTTGTTTGAACATTGCGGACCTTTATGATATCCAGGTATCCATTCACACCGACACTTTAAATGAAAGTGGTTTTGTGGAAAATACTCTGGCAGCCTTTAAGGGAAGAACCATTCACAGCTTTCATGTGGAAGGAGCCGGAGGAGGGCATGCCCCGGATATCATTTCTTTGTGTGGAGCTTCCAATGTTTTACCGTCCAGCACCAATCCAACCATGCCTTTTACGGTAAATACCATTGAAGAACATTTAGATATGTTGATGGTATGTCATCATCTTGATAAAATGATTCCGGAAGATGTTGCCTTTGCAGAAAGCCGTATCCGGGAAGAAACCATTGCGGCGGAAGATATTTTGCACGACATCGGTGCCATTTCAATGATCGCTTCAGATTCACAGGCCATGGGCCGCGTGGGAGAGGTCATTACCAGGACCTGGCAGACTGCACACAAAATGAAATTACAAAGAGGCCGCCTGGAAGGTGAAACCCGGGCAGATAATGAAAGGGTAAAAAGATATATTGCAAAATACACTATTAATCCGGCCATTACCCAGGGAATCTCCCATGTGGTGGGTTCTATTAAAGAGGGGAAATTTGCCGACCTTTGCCTGTGGAAGCCTGCTTTTTTCGGAGTTGCTCCCGAACTGATTTTAAAAGGTGGCATAATTGTCCAGGCCCAGATGGGTGATCCCAATGCCAGCATCCCAACTCCCCAACCGGTCTTTTCCCGGCCTATGTTTGGTGCAAAAGGAATAGCTCCCCATAAAAATAGTCTTTCTTTTGTATCCGGTTCAGGCATGACCTAGGCGGGAGAATATGGTTTAAAAAAAGAATTGATTGCCGTAAAAAATTGTCGGAATATTGGTAAGTCGGATATGAGGTTAAATAGTAATCTGTCGCAATGTCTGGTGGACCCTGAAACCTATGAAGTCCGTGTGAACGGTGAATTGTTGACTTGTAAACCCCTGGCACAATTACCCCTGGCCCAATTGTATTCACTTTTTTAATAATTTACGTTCTGTTCTTTTTTTTGGGACTTTATTCCATGAACCTGGGTCAAATATTACAAATGGCTGATTCTGCTTTTCCCGTCGGGGGCTATGCATTTTCCGGTGGTTTGGAAGCCGCTGCCCGTATGGGAATGATTCAAACCCGTTCCGATTTCCAACAATTTATTGTTATGAGTTGTTTACAAAATCTACAATCGGAATTTCCCTTCGCTTTATCTGCTTTTCAAATTTTAGAAACAAAAGTAAAACCTTTTTTCCAGAAAAAAAAAGATGGGCAATTGGTTGATATGATCTGGGAACTTGATGCAGCCACTTTTATTCCTCAAATGAATAAAGCAAGTATTACCATTGGCCGCGCTTGGTTGGATATCTGTGTTGAAATCAGTGATGATAAGGAACTTTGCCGTTGGAAGGCCAAGTTATTAAAGGAAAAGATCCCTTTGCATTATGCCGTTATTTTCGGAATGACCTGTTTGCGTTTTGCTTTAAGTGCGCCCCAGATGCAAGAACTTTATATCTATATTTTACAAAGGGATATGATCAGTTCCGGAGTGCGTCTGGGTTTACTGGGACCAGGGGAGGGGGCCAGAACCTTGAAACTGCTTTTAACTGAACCCTATTACAGCTTGGATGAAATCAAGCCTTATGGGCAAGCCTATCGAACTGCTCCTTTGATTGAGATAGCCCAGGCCTACCACAATCAACTTTATACGCGATTATTTCAAAATTAAGTTGGACTGAATATGGAGAAAGTATATGTGTATTAACCCGAAGACAGCCCATGATCATGGAAATTTTCATGACCGTGAACACGGACACACCCATCAAATCAGAAAAAACCCGGGTGATTTTGCTTTACGGGAATTGGTGTCGGAGAATCGTGATTTTAAACAACGTCAATTTACCATCGGAATTGGTGGTCCTGTGGGGAGTGGAAAAACAGCTTTGTTGAAAGGGATTTGTGAAACCCTGAGAGACAAATTGAGTATCGGGGTTGTGACCAATGATATTTTCACCCGGGAAGATGCCGAATTTCTCACTCAAAACAAGGCCCTTGCCGGCAATCGCATTAAAGCCGTGGAAACAGGGGGCTGTCCCCATGCTGCCATTCGTGAAGATATCTCTTTAAATAAACAAGCCCTTGAAGATCTTATGCTTGAATTTGATGGTAAGATCGATTTGCTTTTTGTGGAAAGTGGAGGAGATAATCTGGCGGCTCATTTTTCTAGAGAACTTGCAGACTTTTCTATCTATGTTATTGATGTTTCAGGTGGGGATAAGGTGCCGCGCAAAGGGGGGCCGGGTATTACCCAGTCCGATTTGTTGGTGATCAATAAAATTGATCTGGCCCAATTGATTGGTGCTGATTTGAAGGTGATGGATCGCGATGCCAAAAAAATGCGCGGTGATGGACCAACTATATTTGCCCGGGCAAAAGATGGTTATAATTTAGATATGATTATTGATCGAATCCTAGAGGCAAAAAAGCATGCTCTGGAATCGAATTGAAGTTAAACAGGTGGCAGGGAAAAGCAGACTCATAGAATTGGTTTCACAAAAACCTCTGAAGTTGATGGCCCCTTGCGCAGATTCCGGAGATCGGGCCCAGGTTATTGTTTGCCATTATGGAGGTGGGTTTTTATCCTGCGATCAAACGGGAATACAAATTTCTTGTCGTCAAAACAGCTCGCTTTTTTTGGGACAACAGGGAAATGGTCGTGTTTATAAAAATAAAGGGGACTCTCCGGCCCGGATGACAATGGAAGTGGAAGTTGAAGAAGGGGCCTGTTATGTTCAGCATGGTGATCCCCTGGTTTTACATCAAAATTCTCGATTCAACCAAAGGCAAAAATGGAATCTGCAATCGGAAAATTGTTCTGTTTTGAATCTGGAATGGTTTTCCATCGGCCGCCAGGCCAATGGTGAAAAATTTGCCTTTAAAAGTTTTTATAATGATTTTTCAGTTCATATTAATGCCAGGCCTTTTTTTATTGATCGCTTTTGTTGTGAACCTGCGATAACAGATCCCTTAAATTCGGGATGTTTTGGAGAATTTGGTTATATGCTCAATATTTTTCTTTTTGGAGCCTTCACTCCTGCTGCTAAAATTTTTAAGCCATATTATGGTTATTCCCCTGGGGAATATGCAGTGAGTGCTTCGTTCATCAAGAATAAGGGTTTTTTTTTACGCGGTTTGTGTAAAGATAAGGAGACACTCAACCCTCTGGAAAACCACCTTTTTTGCGAGCTTGAAGACAGAGGGTTATTTTTTAATCCGCTTAAACGCAAATATTAATCCGCCCAAAGGTAAATATTAATATACTCATATTAGCCTTTGAGCGGATCTTTTTTTTTCAATATTAAATTCAGGTCATGAAGAGTAACCTTAAGGTTTTTTTAACCTATTTTATATCGATCATTTTTTGTACTGACCCAAGGGCGGCTAATCTGATATCTTCCGGCACCTTGACTTCTCCTGTCAGGTTTTCAAGGCTGGAGAGTACATGTTCAAGGGTGATTTTTTTCATGTCGATGCAATACATCTTATCCGAGGCCGGATAGAATTTTTTATCCGGGTGGGCCTTGGATATGGGATAGATCAGTCCAATCTCGGTTCCCAGAATAAATTCATTTTTATCCGATTCGCCTGCAAACCGGATCATGCCAGAAGTGGACTGAATACTGTCTGCTAGTTCTAAAATCTGGGGAGGGCATTCCGGGTGGGCCAGGAAAAGGGCTTCGGGGTGAGCCTTTTTTGCCATGGCCACATCTCCGGGGGTTAAATTGTTGTGAAAGGGGCAGTATCCCTCCCATAGATGAATTTTTTTGTCGGTGTTGGCTGCAGCATATTGGGCAAGATTTTTATCCGGGGTCATTAAGATCTCATCTGCTTTAATGGAGTTGGTCACCTTAATGACATTGGCCGAGGTGCAGCAGATATCTGATACCGCTTTGACAGCAGCAGACGAGTTGACATAGGTGACCACCGGAATATTACCCAGGGCTTGTTTTTTTGCTACAAGGGCAACAGGGTCTACCATATCGGCCATGGGGCATCCGGCATCGGGATTGGGCAGGAGTATTGTTTTATCCGGGGAAAGAATGGAGGCGGTTTCCGCCATGAAATGTACTCCGCAACACAGGATGATTTCGGCCTGGGTTTTTGATGCCCGGATGCTCAATTCCAGGGAATCTCCGCAAATATCGGCAATCTCCTGGATTTCGGCCGGTTGATAATTATGGGCAAGGATAATGGCATTTTTTTCTTTGGCCAGTTGTTTTATCTTTGTTTTCAGCTGGTTTATTGTTGGTTGTTCTTTCATTGTATAGGTTCCTTGTTAAGATTAGTCCATTTTAATAATACTGGCTCCCTTAGGGGTCTTGAAATCAAATGTGGAAGCATCTATTTTTTTGAACTGAATATTGGTGAATTTAAATAAGGTGGTGTCTCCATAGATATTCCGGGTTGTCACCCGTTGAATCTCATGGGTGCTACGTGATACCCGTATGAGGATTGAAACCAGATCCGGATTTTTTTCTTTGGTCATTAAGACAAATGTCAGGTAGTCGGCAGTTGTCTTTTTGAGTTCTATGGTGAAGTGTTTTCTCATCAGGCTGATGTCTGATAAAAAAGCGCCACCAGCTCCTGCTTTGAAAAAGTTTTTGGCATCCCCTTTCATGACCTGGTTTTGATCGGGCCGAAAAATCCACAGATTCTGGCCATCTGTAATTATTTCATGGCGTTGGGGTTCCAGATACAGCCACCGCATTTTTCCAGGATGGCTGAACCATACTTTTCCCGAGGCAGTCTCGGTTATGTCCAGGGCTGCTAATTTTGAGATCTGGATAAAATCAGCCTGGAATTCCTTGCCGGTGTATTTTTTTTCAACGGCAGTCAATGTTTTATTTCCAAGGGTATCTGCATGGGCCGCCTTAAGGGGGAAGATAAAAAGGGCGCCGGATAACAATAATAGTGGCACAAGGCTGCAAAGGAAATTGATGTTCTTGGATCTTATGGGCATCATATTTTTCGCTCCTGTTTTTTTGATCTTATTATTTAAGAAGTTCATTAATATCTTTACGTTTGTCTGCAGCATATATTCTTCTCAATTTTGGTTTTTCGATTTTTCCGGTGGGGTTTCGGGGCACATCCCCGAAAAAAATCTGTTTTAATTGTTTGTACCGGGGCAGGGCAGTCTGGAAATCCATGATCTCTTTTTCACTGATCATAGCTCCTGGTTTAACACTGATGATCCCGGCGGGAATTTCTCCCAGACGGTCATCGGGTACGCCGATGACCGCAATATCTTTTATTTTAGCATGGGTGAGAAAAAAGTTTTCAATTTCAACCGGGAAGATATTTTCACCTCCATAGATGATCATATCCTTTTTGCGGTCCACCAGCCAGATAAAGCCCTCTTTGTCTGACCTGGCTATGTCTCCCGTATGGAGCCAGCCGTTCCGGATGGTTTTTTGGGTAGCTTCCGGGTTTTTATAATATTCTTTCATGACTCCAGGGCCCCGTACGATCAGTTCACCCGATTCATTGGCAAAAAGATGATTTCCCTGTTTGTCCACAATTTTGGCCTCCCAGCCCTGTCCTGGCAATCCAATGGGGCCGATTCGGTTCGCATTTCCCATTCCCAGATGGACACATCCAGGGCCTGTGGATTCGGTGAGACCATAGTTGGTATCATAGGCCTGGCCGGGAAAATATTTTTTCCAGTTTTTGATCAGGCTGGGTGGTATGGGTTGGGCTCCTGCATGCATGAGGCGCCATTGGTCTAGTTTGTAGTCAGAAAGCTGAATCTCTTTGTTATCGATGGCAATGAGGATGTCATGGGCCCAGGGTACCAGCAGCCATGCAATGGTACAAGCTTCCTTCGATACTGCTTCGATGATCCATTTTGGTTTGACCCCATTGAGGAGAACACATTTTCCCCCCACAAGAAAGCTGCCCATCCAGTGCATTTTGGCCCCGGTATGGTACAGGGGAGGGATGCATAGAAAAATGTCTTCATGGGTCTGGCCATGGTGGGCGTTTTCCAGATAGCAGGCATGGGATAGATTTTTATGGGTGAGCAGAACTGCCTTTGGGGTGCCGGTGGTGCCGGAGGTGAAATACAGACCTGCTTCATCTTCCATGGAAAGGTCAATATCCGGTGGGGTATTTTCTGTTTTATCATTGATAAAATTTTGAATTGGGCAGGCCCATGGTGGACAGGCCTTCCGGGGCCCTGAAAATAGCCACAATGTGACAGATTTGTCCAATTTTGGTTTTATCTCTTCCACCCGCTGGATAAACTCTTCTCCGAAAATAAAGGCCTTGGCTTCCGCAGTTTGGGTGCAAAGCAGGATTTTATCGGATTCGAACCGGAAGTTTAAGGGGACTGCCCAAGCACCGGTATATAGAATACCAAAATACAGGGGGAGCCATTCAATGGAGTTGGTCATGAGCTGGATCACTCTATCCCCTTTTTGGATACCTTTATTTTTAAGGGCGTGGGCAAACCTGGAGGAAGTTTTATAAAACTTATTCCAGGTCATCTGCTTTTTGATGCCCCTGGCGGGAATACGCTCTACAATGGCCGTTTCTTCCGGATAGAGTGTGTTGTTTTGTGCAAGTATATCCGTAATTATCATGTCTGTAATTATCATGGGGGCATAGCAAAGCCTTGTGGTGAATATAAAAAATCCTGCCGGGTAACTATAGACCACGGCAGGATTATATTCAACAGGTTTTACAACCTTTTATTTGTCTTTTTTGACCTCTTCAAAATCGGCATCCACCACATCATCATCCTCGGCAGGTTTGGCCTGTGCTTGTGCATCGGCACCGGCTGTGCCGGGGTTGTCCTGGGCTGCCTGCTGATACATGACTTCAGCAAGTTTATGGGAGGCCTGGGAAAGGGCTTCAATTTTACCTTTGATATCCTCGACATCTTCTGAGTCTTTGGCTTGTTTTAATGCTTCCAGAGCAGACTCAATCCCTTTTTTTGTCTCCTCATCCACCTTGTCTCCATGCTCCTTTAATGTTTTTTCTGTCTGGTCACAAAGGCCTTCTGCTTGGTTTCTGGTGTCTACCAATTCTCTTCTTTTCTTGTCTTCGTCGGCATGCATTTCAGCATCTTTGACCATTTTATCGATCTCATCCTCGGAAAGACCGCTGGCTGCCGTGATCTGGATGGATTGTTCCTTTCCTGTTGCCTTGTCCTTTGCAGCTACATGGACAATACCATTGGCATCGATGTCAAAGGAAACTTCGATCTGGGGAATTCCTCTAGGTGCCGGTGGGATTTCAGCCAATTCAAACTGTCCCAGGGTTTTGTTTCCGGTTGCGATCTCTCTTTCTCCCTGGAGAACATGGATGGATACTGCGGGCTGGTTATCGGCTGCTGTGGAAAATACCTGGCTTTTTTTGGTTGGGATGGTGGTATTTTTTTCAATAAGTTTGGTCATAACACCGCCAAGGGTTTCAATCCCAAGGGAGAGCGGGGTAACATCCAGGAGCAGGACATCATTGACATCTCCCTGGAGAACACCGGCCTGTACGGCAGCGCCCATGGCAACTACTTCATCTGGATTTACACCCTTGTGGGGTTTTTGGCCGAATATCTTTTCTACTCGCGCCTGTACTGCTGGCATACGGGTCATGCCACCTACCAACACCACTTCATCCACGCCGCCGGCACCAAGATTGGCCTCTTTCAGGGCTGTTCTGCATGGTTTTTCAAGGTTGTCCAGAAGATCGGCAACCAAAGATTCCAGTTTAGCTCTGGTAAGTTTGACATCCAGATGTTTGGGGCCTGTGGCATCGGCCGTGATGAACGGTAGATTGATGTGGGTTTCAGTGGCGGTGGACAATTCCATTTTTGCTTTTTCTGCCGCTTCCTTGAGCCGCTGGAGAGCCATTTTATCACCACGAACATCAATTCCCTGGTCTTTTTTAAATTCGCTTGCGATGTATTCAATGATTCTTAAGTCAAAATCTTCTCCTCCCAGGTGGGTATCACCGGAGGTTGATTTTACTTCAAAAACACCGTCACCGATTTCAAGGACAGATACGTCAAAGGTGCCGCCGCCCAGATCGAAAACAGCAATTTTTTCTTCCCCTTTTTTGTCAAGGCCATAGGCAAGAGATGCTGCAGTGGGTTCGTTGATGATACGTTTTACCGTAAGACCCGCAATTTTTCCGGCATCCTTGGTGGCTTGTCTCTGGCTGTCATTAAAATAGGCGGGTACTGTGATAACAGCTTCTGTTACTGCTTCTCCCAGATAGTCCTCGGCTGTCTTTTTTATGTTGCCCAGAATGAAGGACGAAATTTCAGCAGGACTGTGTTGTTTTCCCCTTAGACTAATTCGGGTGTCTCCGTTGGAGGCTGCCTCAATCTTATAGGGAAGATTGGGGATATCCGTTTGAATTTCTTTTGAATCGAATTTTCTTCCGACGAGCCGTTTGACGCCAAATATGGTGTTTTCAGGATTGGTGACCGCCTGGCGTTTAGCAGCCTGGCCTACAATTCGTTCTCCCCCTTCGGTCAATGCCACAATGGATGGCGTGGTTCTGCCGCCTTCGGCATTGGTGATAATTTTTACTTCTCCACCTGCTTCCATAACTGCTACACAGGAGTTGGTTGTACCTAAATCTATTCCAATAATTTTACCCATAACATATCCTCCAAGATATTTTTAATTTTCTTTATTTTCTTTGTTTATTTTTTTTGAAACAACAACCATCGCCGGTCTGATCAGCCTGTCGTGAAGGAGATATCCTTTTTGAAGTACCGTTGTGACCGTGTTATCAGGAAATTCATCGGTTTCTTCCTGGGTTACTGCCTGGTGAAAGTTTGGATCAAAGGGTTGATTTGCAGCTTTCACAGGTTTTACATTAAATGTTTCAAAAATTTTAATGATGTCCTTATGCGTCAGCTGTACCCCTTCAAAAAGTCCCGATTCTTTTGAATCTTCCTGGGTGGCATCAATTGCCCGTTCAAGGTTGTCCACAACCGAGAGAAACTGCCTGAAAATTGATTCATTGGCAAATTTTTTAAAGTCATTGATCTCTCTTTGTGTGCGTTTCTTATAATTTTCAAACTCAGCTGAAAGTCTTAGTGTGCGGTCTTTTTCAGAAGCGAGTTGCTCTTTGAGCTCTTGAAGCTCATCCTTTTTTTTCTTCCCCTTATCGGAAGTTGTCTTGTTTTTTTCCTTTGGGGCATTTTTTTTGGGAGAATCTTCTTGCTTCGCCGTCGTTGTTTTGTTTTTTTCTTTTAGTACCAAATGTTTTCTCCAGCTCCAAAATTTCTAATACATAAGCGTTAAATGGTTAATAAATCATAAATTATGGCTGAAAAATAAGTCTGTTTAAAAGCATGTCAAGCTATAAAAGTATGGAGAGGATGGGAAAAGAAAAGATCCGGCTGGCAGGTGGATAAAGGAAAATTGCATGACCGGGATCGATCCACGACACAGAAGAAATCACTTATCGCTGCTTCCTTCCGGATCTGACGAGGTTCATGGCCTTCTGTTACGAGGCGACCGATCAGAATAATCCGATCCGGCCTGCACAGCCGGAAGGAAATATATATAAAGGCTTTTTGTTTTTTTTTCAAGCCTAATTATCATAATCAATCTTTTTATTGAGATGAAATTATTGTTTGTACAAACAATAATTTTGCGATAATATGACATATATCGAATAAGTATGGTTTTTTTGCTGGCTGTTTTACATCATTAGGTCCGGTTTGCGGGCATGTTTCTTAACGTAAAGATTAGGAGAATTATATGAGCGAAATAGTGAAAGAGGCAGATCAGACTATTATCCGGCCGGGTGTAGATGTTGTTGCTTCCATGGCAGAAACCTTTAAGGAAGAGCTTTTGTCGGCTATTAATTCATCGGACGGCGTAATTGTCATTGACCTGGATGGGGTTCAAATGGTTGATTCCGTCGGGATTGGTGTTATTCTTGCCGCCCATAATACATTGAACCAGGCTGACCGGAAACTGAAAGTAATTAATGTGACAAAGGATGTCTATGGCCTTTTTACTACAATGAGACTGAATCGGCGGTTTACCGTTGAGGGAGTGGGATAGGGGCAAGATCAATGAAATCAGGAAAGATCTTATGGTGTTTGCTTTTTAGTGTGTTGATGCTGTCGGGCTGTGATGATAAAAAAGATGAGTTCTCCGGATTGTCGGAGATGGTGAGCGATAGAAATGAAGTCCGTCGGAATATTTCCGATGAAAATGCTAGGAAAAAGGTTGTTGGAAAACAGGAGTCAAAAGATGCCCCAGAAGATGATACCCTCATTGATGGGCTGAAAAAAAGGGGGGAGATATCTTCTGTTGTTCTCTATGAAAGACAGATTGAGGTTGTGGATTCTTCTTCCCACATGGCGCTTGCAAAAGGCATCGCCTATCTTAATAAAGAAGGTCAGATCGTTAAAATTAAAATTATCAAAGAATAATTTGTTGTCGTGTCGGAGGGTGTTCAGGAAGAATTTCTGTTTGAACCATCCGGAAGATCAATAAATTCTTCTGGCTTCTTTGTTTGTTCCTTGGACCTGCTTGAAAATTCGTTGGCTGAATCTGTTTCTTTTATCTGGGCCAGTTCTTTTTCCAATTGGGTTATTTTCATGTTGGCTTTGTATATCGCTGTGACAGAGTCATCTTGAATTTTTTCAAGCTCCTGGATGGTTTTTTTCTTGGCTTTTAATTGTTTCATAAAGCCATCGACTTGCCGTTTGTGTTGAGTGTTGAGTCTTGTTTCAACTGATCTTGTTAATGTGTGGGTCATGAAAATATTAATTAATTCTCCGGCCAGGGCAATAATGGTAACGTAGATAAAACCCTCCGCCTGTAAATAGTAGAGAATATACATAATGAGTATGGATGTGAAAAATACCATTGTAGCCCTTGTTTGTGTTTAAAATCAAAATTTCAGGCATGGCTATCTTAGTCCATAACATGACGATCTTAGTCCATAATAGGTCAAGTCGGCAAAACATACAAATAATTTTATGGGTTTAAAAACAAAAAAAACACAAAGGTTGATTATGCATTAGGTTGGAAAATTGAAATATGGTCGGGGCGAGAGGATTCGAACCTCCGACATCCTGCTCCCAAAGCAGGCGCGCTACCAGGCTGCGCTACGCCCCGCCAGTCAAACGAAGATGGTTAATACCACCCCTGGTTATAAAAATCAAGACATTTAAAAATTTCGGTGAGTTTTTTTGAAATATGTTTCGGGCAGCCACGGCGGTGTAGTGGTTTTTATTTTGTTGCATCTGGCATGTAAAAGGTGGTGGGGGCTTAGGAGTGCGGCGGTAAATGTAAGCTAAAGAATTTCTTTGGTCAATTTTCTTGACACCTTTATTTTTAATCGTTATCTTAGTAGACTTTGTGTATATTATGTATATTGTACAATGGTAATTGTTATGACATACTTTTTTTTAAGAATTGTTAATAAATAGTTCAAAATTTTTTATCATTATAAACAGGACGGAAACATGCAGGTAAAAATTGAAGATAAGAGCAGTGTAAAAAAAGTGCTCTCTTTTGAAATCCCAAAGGAAACAGTCGCAAAAGAACTCAACAAAGCCTATAATGAATTGAAAAAAAAGGCAGATGTAAAAGGATTTAGAAAGGGAAAGATTCCGAGAAAGGTTCTTGAAAATAGATTTGCCAAAGATGTTCATGCTGATGTTGGACCCCGTCTGATTCAGAATTCTTTTGTGGAAACCATTCAGGAACATAAATTGAGTATTGTGGGTGGGCCCCAGATGGATCCGCCGGAATTGAATCCTGATGAAGCCTACGTGTTTGAGATTACGGTGGAAATAAAGCCTGAACTTGATGATATCGAGTTTGAGGGGATTGCCCTTGAAAAGACCAAATATGAAGTTTCCGATGCCGAGATTGAAAGTCAGATCTATATGATTCAAAAGACCATGGCTAAAAAAGAGACGGTTACGGAACAACGTCCTGTTAAAGAGACCGATTTTGTTCTGATTGATTATGAAGGGTTTTTAAATGGGGAAGCCTTTTCCGGAACACCAAAGATTGAAAATTATGTAATGGGTATCGGCCAGGGTGCTTTGCCCAAAGAGTTCTCAGAAAAACTGGTTGGTGTTATTCCAGTTCAGGATCTTGAGATTGAAGTTGTCTATGCAGATGATTTTCAGGATGAAGTTCTTAAAGGACAAACCATTCTCTATAAGGTTACTCTGAAAGAAATTCAGGAAGAGGTTCTTCCCGAAGCCAACGATGAGCTTGTAAAGGATCTTGGTAAATTTGAAACCCTTGATGAGGTTAAGGCTTCCATTCGGGAAAACCTTGAAAAAGGTTATATCCAGCGGGTGAAACATGAAATGAGCGAGCAGGTATTTGTACATCTGCTTGAAAAATATGAATTTGAAATGCCCGATGCCATGGTTGAAGGGGAGCTCAACGGTATTATTGCTGAAGCTGAACAGGCCTATGCTCAAAATAATACCAGTCTCGAAGATGCGGGCTTGAGTCGTGAAGTTTTGAAAACCCAGTATCGGGATGTTGCGGAAAAACAGGCTAGAAGACATTTGATTCTGGATAAGGTAATCACCCAGGAATCCCTTGAGCTGAGTGAAGAAGAGCTGGATAAAAGTTTTGAAGAGATGGCTCTTGGGATGAATGCTCCCGTGGATGCCATCAAAAATTATTTTAAAATGGATCCCAAACAACTGGAGTATTATACCCATACCCAGCTTGAAAAAAAGGCTATCGATCTTATAATAGAAAAAGGTAGTGTTTTGGAAGTGGAACCTAAAACTGTTGAGGAAAACCCTGTAAAAAAAGATGAAAATGCGTCTGAGCAAATTGAATCTTAGTCATCCTGGTGTTGTTAGCACTGAATATGAAAATGAGATAATTAAAGGAGTTGAATTGTGCCTCTAATTCCAATGGTTGTTGAACAAAGCAACAGGGGAGAGCGTGCCTATGATATTTATTCTCGTCTGCTAAAAGACAGAATTGTATTTTTGGGATCTGCTGTAGACAATGAGGTTGCCAATGTTATTGTTGCCCAGCTTTTATTTTTGGAATCAGAAGATCCTGAAAAAGATATCAGCTTTTATATAAATTCTCCGGGAGGAGTGGTGACAGCTGGCATGGCAATCTATGATACCATGCAATATATTAAACCAGATGTTTCTACTGTCTGTATTGGGCAAGCTGCCAGTATGGGAGCCTTGCTTTTAGCTGCGGGAGCCCAGGCTAAGCGCTTTGCCTTGCCCAACTCCAGAATAATGATTCACCAGCCCCTGGGAGGAGCCCAGGGCCAGGCAACGGATATACAGATTCAAGCCAACGAAATATTGAGAATGAAGGCTAATCTGAATGATATTTTATCGACTCATACCCATCAGACTGTTGAAAAAGTTGCCGCTGATACGGAAAGAGATTTTTTCATGTCAGGAGCCGAAGCTTTGGAATACGGTATTGTTGACAGGGTTGTTGTCGACAGAAGCGAATTGGAAAAAGAACCTGAGGATGCTTCAAAGGAGTCCTAAAGTATGGTAAAAAAAGATGAACCCAATGATCAGTTTTTTTGTTCTTTTTGCGGAAAAAATCAAAAAGAAGTCACAAAACTGATAGCAGGGCCAAGTGTTTATATCTGTAATGAGTGCATTAAGTTGTGCGGTGAAATCATTGAAGATGAAGAGAAGGAAAAGACCCAGGAAAGCGAAGGAGTCAAGGAATTCATGGTGCCCAAAGAGATTAAGGGTATGCTTGATTCCTATGTGATTGAACAGGACAAAGCTAAAAAGGTTTTGTCCGTTGCGGTTTATAATCATTATAAACGTCTGGCCTCTGTGATTGAAAAAAACCGGGATGATGTTGAGATTCAAAAATCCAATGTTTTGATCATCGGTCCTACCGGTTGCGGTAAAACTCTTCTTGCCCAAACCCTTGCCCGGTTTCTTGATGTTCCTTTTGCCATTGCCGATGCAACCGCACTCACAGAAGCCGGATATGTGGGTGAGGATGTGGAAAATATTATCCTTTCTTTGGTTCAAAATGCTGACTATGATATTGAAAAAGCCCAGAAGGGTATCATCTATATAGATGAAATTGACAAGATATCCCAACGGGGGGATAACCCTTCCATTACCAGGGATGTGTCCGGAGAAGGGGTCCAGCAGGCCCTTTTGAAAATCATTGAGGGTACCATTGCCAGTATTCCGCCCAAGGGTGGTAGAAAACATCCCCAGCAGGACTATGTAAAAGTTGATACCTCCAATATCCTTTTTATCTGTGGTGGTACTTTCACCGGTCTTGAAAAAGTGGTGGAAAGGCGGATTACCCAGAAAACAATGGGATTTGGTGCCAAGATAGCAGATAAAAAAGAGATTAATCTCGGAGAGCTTTTAGGTCAGGTCAAGCCCGAGGATCTGATAAAATTCGGGTTGATTCCCGAGTTCCTTGGCAGGTTACCTATTGTGACTGCCATAGGGGAGCTTAATGAAAAATCTTTGGTTAAGATTTTGACAGAGCCTAAAAATGCCCTTGTTAAACAATACCAGGAGCTTTTCAAGGTGGAAGGGGTGGATCTCCAGTATACAGATGAGGCCCTTGTGGCCATGGCCAAGGAAGCGGTTGTCAGAAAATCCGGCGCCAGGGGGCTTCGTGCTATTATGGAGGAGACCATGCTGGATATTATGTATGAGATACCTTCCAAGGAAAATGTTGTGGAGTGTGTGGTTGGAGAGGAAGTTGTTCTGAAAAATGAAGAGCCCATCCTTCTCTACGAACAGCCCAAGAAACAGGCTTAGAATACGAAAGTTTGTCTGAATGATTAAAATTTCCAAGTTTTTCAACCAGGATGGTATTGAAAAAATGAAAAAAACATTGCCGTTGGTTCCCCTGCGGGATATGGTTTTGTTTCCCCATATAACCAGCTCTGTCTTTGTGGGTAGGGATAAGTCTATAAAAGCCCTGTCCGAGGCAATGGCAGCCGATAAAAAAATATTTCTTACTACCCAAAAAAATCCGGAAGTTCTTAAACCGGGTATCCAGGATATTTTCCAGGTGGGAATCGAGGCAAAAATTACCCAATTGCTTCGGTTGCCGGATGGCACGGTCAAGGCCCTTGTTGAGGGATGTGCCCGGGGAAAAATTCTTAAATTGACGGATGAAGATGGATATATAGCGGTTGAATATGTACAGGTTCCGGAAATTCCCATTCCAGAAGCTGCTTCCGAGGCCGCTATCCGAACGGTTTTTGAGGCATTTGGAAATTATGTTAATCTGTCCGGGGTGGTTTCCAAAAGTTTTTTTAAGGGCTTGGATGCTTTGGCGGTCCAGGAGTCCAGGTATGCAGACACCATCGCTTCTCAGCTTCCCTTCAAGGTGGAGGAAAAGCAGGAGCTGTTGGAGTGTGGAGATATTGAAAAACGATTTTTTCTTCTGTTGAAATTGATTCAAAAGGAAACAGAAGTTTTTTCCATGTCCCAGAAGATAAAGGGTCGGGTAAAAGAACAGATGGAAAAGCTTCAAAAGAAGCACTATCTCAATGAACAGATGCGGGCTATTAAAAAAGAGATGGGTGAAGATGGCGGAGCTTCCGAGTTTTCAGATCTTGAAAAAAAAATAAAGCAAAAAAGACTGTCCAGGGAGGCTGCGGGTGTGGTTCGAAGGGAGTTGGATAAACTCAAAATGATGTCTCCCATGTCTTCTGAAGCTACTGTGGTCCGAAACTATATTGACTGGCTTATTGGTCTTCCCTGGTTCAGAAAAAATAGGGCTAAAAATGATCTGAATAAAGCAGAATCCATTCTGGACAGGGATCATTTTGGTCTTGAAAAACCCAAGGAAAGAATTCTTGAGTATCTGGCCGTTCAGATTCTGGTTAAGAAAATCAAGGGGCCGATTTTATGTTTGGTGGGGCCTCCTGGTGTGGGTAAAACATCATTAGCTCGTTCTGTGGCCTCTGCCACGGGAAGGGCCTTTGCCCGAATATCTCTTGGAGGCGTCAGGGATGAGGCGGAAATCCGCGGACATAGACGTGCTTACGTAGGGGCCATGCCCGGTAAAATCATTCAGACATTGAAAAAAACAGGGTATAATAATCCGGTTTTCTGCCTGGATGAGATAGATAAGATGACATCTGATTTAAGGGGGGATCCTTCTTCTGCACTTTTAGAGGCTCTGGATCCGGAACAAAATAAGAATTTTAATGATCATTATCTTGAAGTGGATTATGATTTATCTGAAATTCTTTTTATCACTACTGCCAATACTTTGTACGATATACCGGCGCCCTTGCGGGATCGGATGGAAATCATCCAGATTCCGGGTTATACGGAATATGAAAAAGAGCAGATTGCCAAAGGCTTTTTGATACCCAAGCAATTGAGGGAAAACGGCCTGGATGATTCAGATGCCGGATTTTCAAAAAAAGCAATTCTTGCCATTATCAAGAATTATACCAGGGAAGCCGGGGTCAGGAATCTGGAACGGGAAATTTCATCGGTATTAAGAAAAATTGCTACCCGGATTGTCAAGACCGATATTAGAAAACGTTGCCAGGTTACGACGATGACAGTGTTAAAATATCTGGGTCAACCAAAGTTTCGTGACAGCGTTCTTGAGAAAGAAGATAAGGCCGGTATTGTAACAGGTCTTGCCTGGACCCAGGCCGGTGGGCAATTGCTTACCATTGAAGCTGTAACCATGTCCGGCAAAGGTAGGGTCATGGTTACGGGAAAACTTGGGGAGGTGATGAAAGAATCTTCCCAGGCAGCTGTCAGCTACGTACGTTCTCGAAGTAAAATTCTTGGAATTCGGGAAGATTTTTATAAGGATACCGATATCCACATCCATGTACCGGAAGGGGCTATTCCCAAGGATGGACCGTCCGCCGGTATTGCCATGTGCACGGCAGTTGTCTCTATTCTTACGGGAAAACCTGTGGGGCGGACTGTGGCCATGACCGGTGAAATAACTTTGAGGGGCAGGGTTTTGCCCATTGGCGGACTTAAGGAAAAATTGTTGGCGGCCCATGCCAATGGCATTAAAAAAGTTATTGTATCAGTTGAAAACCAAAAAGATGTTCAAGAAATTCCCAGGTCTATTCAAAAGCAGCTGGAGATCATTTTTGTTGATGATATGAGTCAGGTGCTTGAGCACGCATTAGTATAAGATACAAGGTACAAAAAAAAATAAAAGCCCCATGATTTATTTAAATCATGGGGCTTTTATTTTTTTAAGCTGTTTAAGCGGTTAATTGGTCTTAATCGCTTAAACAGAAAATTTTTTAGGGCATCATATATGGGTATGAATGCTCTATTCCTCCAGCATGGAGATAAATTCAGACATGGCAGAAATTTCATCTTTTGTAGAAATTTTTCTGCGTATTTGAACCATATTCTCATGGGTGTTCTTGTCCATGAGCAAGTCCTCTTTCCGTGTTCCGGATTTGTTTATGTTGATGGCAGGCCAGATTCTTTGTTCTGCGCATTCCCGGGACAGCAAGAGATCCATATTACCGGTTCCTTTGAATTCCTGGAAGATGATATCATCCATTCGGCTGCCCGTGTCCACTAAAATAGTGGCCACTATGGTCAGGGAACCGCCGTTTTCGAGTTTTCTGGCAGCTCCGAAGATTTTTCTGGGAAATTCCATGGCATTGGCCCCGAGACCACCGCTCATGGTTTTACCGTGGCTGTCTGTGTCTGCATTAAAGGCCCGGGTCATCCGGGTCAGTGAATCTATAAAGACAACAGCGTCTTGTCCAATTTCTGCACAGCGAATGGCTGTGTGCATGGCAAGCCGTGTCATTCTCATATGCTGTCCGATCTGTTGATCGGCAGAGGAATAGAGGACATGGGCCTGGGTCAGACCCCGTTGAAAATCGGTTACTTCTTCGGGGCGTTCATCCACCAGAAGTACAAAAACTTTTGAATCTGGATGGTTGCTTACAACGGAATTGGCCATATGCCTTAAAATGGTTGTTTTGCCTGATTTGGGCGGGGCAATGATTAAGCCTCTTTGTCCCATACCCAGGGGGGTAATCAGGTCCAGGGCCTTGCCTGTGATATCGTCTTCATCCTGGGCCATGGTGTATCTTTCAAATGGATTGATACTGGTCTGATCTTGAAGCATTGGCGTGTTGATAAATTCTTCCATGGGAAGATGGTTGATAGTCTCTATGTGGATTAGGGCAAGATTAAGATTTCTGGGGCCCTTTTTTTCACCAAATCCCTGGATAAAACAACCTTCCCTGAGATTTAATTTCCTGATGAGGCTGTTGGGGACATAAGGGTTTTCGGGTTGAGGTTGAAAATTTTCTTCAATGGTTCTTAAGAAACCAAATCCTTTGTCCATTATTTCCAGGTATCCTTGCACAGGTTCCATGGTCAAACTCCTTCATTCAAACTAAGAGGGTATAGCTTAATGATAAAAAAACGGATCAAAGATTTATTATCTCTTCTTGCGACGGCAAATTTCAGAAGAAAAAAAGAAAGAAAGCCCTGAGTCGAATTTTATCGGGTAATTGTATTCATGTAGTCCTACTACGTTCTGTAAATATACCATTAATAAACTCGGGTTGCAAGATGCTGTGTGAAGAATCATGTGACCTTTTTTAGGATAAAATAAAAAATTAAATTTTTAGTATTTAGTGCTTGACACTATTTTTTATTGTTGTTATAACCTTCCTGCTTTCGGGCGATTAACTCAGTTGGGAGAGTGCAACCCTTACAAGGTTGAAGTCGCAGGTTCAAGCCCTGCATCGCCCACCAACAAAGTGACAACGGGGGTGTAGTTCAGTTTGGTTAGAACGCTTGCCTGTCACGCAAGAGGTCGCGAGTTCGAGTCTCGTCACTCCCGCCATAATATAAAAGGGGTGTTTAGTGAAAACTAAACACCCCTTTTTTTGTTTTGTACGTCCCATCAATTTTTTGTAAAAAAAAACGGCCATTTTAAGATGGCCGTTTGTAAATCCAATCGGTGGGAGCCGTTTATTATAAATTTTTAAACCGTGGCAACTAATTCTTTTAAAATTGCATCTCCCATGGCTGTAGTATTTACAGCTTTTGCAGTTTGTGGTGTCAGATCTGCGGTAAATATTTGATTTTCCAAAACCTTGGAGATTGCGGATTCTATGGCATCGGCTGCCTGGGTAAATCCAAAGGTGTACTTGAGCATCATGGCGCATGATAAGATTTGGGCAATGGGATTGGCAATGCCCTTTCCCGCAATATCCGGAGCAGATCCGCCAGCAGGTTCATACAATCCAAATTTATCTTCGTTCAGGCTGGCTGAGGCAAGCAGGCCCATGGAGCCTGTAATCATGGCACATTCATCTGAAATGATATCTCCAAACATATTGCCGCAGAGTAATACATCAAATTGATGCGGATCGCGCAATAGTTGCATTGTGGCGTTGTCCACATAAATATGGTTTAGGGTAACGTCGGGGTATTGCTTTGCTATTTGTGTCACTGTTTCCCGCCATAGTACCATGGAAAACAATACATTTGCCTTGTCAACCGAAGTGACTATTTTCCTGCGTTGCCGGGCTGCTTCAAAGGCCATTCTGGCAATTCGTTCAATTTCAAATCTTGAGTAGACCATTGTATCAAATGCTGTTTCATCTTTTCCTATCCCTTTTCTTCCCTTGGGTTCACCAAAATAGATTCCACCGGTAAGTTCTCTTACGCAAAGGATATCAAATCCATTTTGGACAATTGCAGGCTTTAAAGGAGATGCCGATGCAAGGGTGGGAAATACTTTGGCAGGCCTCAGGTTGCAATACAGGCCAAAATGTTTTCTTAGGGGTAGTAAAGCACCTCTTTCAGGTTGTTCGGCAGGGGGTAAATTTTCCCATTTGGGCCCTCCCACTGATCCGAACAAAATGGCATCACTTTTTTCACAAAGAGAAAGAGTTGCAGGCGGTAGTGCTTTGCCGTGGTTATCAATAGCAGCTCCGCCGATATCGGCAAATTCATATTCAAGGGTAAAACCAAATATTTTGGCGGCGGCATCAAGAATTTTAATCGCTTGTTCCATGACCTCGGGTCCAATTCCATCTCCTGGGAGTACTGCAATTTTACTCAACCTGATCAATCTCCTTTTTTAGGTTAATATATGGGTTATCATATATTAATTTGTTTTTTATACAACAATAAAGTTAAGTTATTATAAAAAATATTTATAATAACTTAACTTTATTGTCGCAAAACACAGGTCGGGATGGGAGGAAAAAAGAAAAAACCAAGGCACTGGAGAATTGGTTGCCTTGGTCTATTGGGTTATTTTAGATTTTTAAGACTTTGGTGGCAGATAACCCTTTGACATTTTCTTGAACTTCAAACTCAACCAATTCTCCTTCGGAAAGTGTTCTAAATCCAGTCATTTCAATGGCAGAGTGATGCACAAATATGTCTTCCCCGCCTTCCTGCTCAATAAACCCAAAACCTTTTTTTGAATTAAACCACTTGATTGTTCCTTGTTTCAAGATTTTTCCTCCTTGTTTCTATTCATCTTTTTATCCATGAAAAATGTAACCAGAAATACATACGAACAAAAGACAGGCTAGATTAGTATTTTGAAATACTAATTATTGGATTATTACTGATTCTCAAAAAATGCAAGCAAAAAAAAAGGAGGCTGATTTAATATCAGCCTCCTTTTTTGTTAAAAAATTAATCTATGGTTTATTTTCTGTTTCCATATTCTGCATAAGTCATGGCGGTGAGCCTGTAAACAAGATGTGCCATTTTTGAAAATGGCAGATATGCGAACAGGTTAAAGATGGCAATCAGATGTAGATAGTAGAAAAAGTAGGAGGTGTATTCCAGATGTGCCAGACGTGCCATTTCAGTGAGCATGCCTGTAAGCCCGAGGATAAATACAACGCCTAAAATAAACCAGTCTTTGTAGGAAGACAGCTGGTCTTTATTATTGAGTCGGTTTTTTATCATTATGCCGGCGCCAATGACCAGGGCAACCCCGGAGATATTAGCGAGCCATTTAATGGGGTTTAGCTGGGGGTAGGGGCCTGGATATCCACCAAGGTATAACATTGTTCCGCATACTGCTGTGACAATAAAGAGTCCGATAAATGCGTATAGCACCATCATATGAGGGGTAGCCCGGTCCTTATTTGATTCACATTCGTTGAACTTATCATGCTTCAATATAACGGGGATCACCCGAATAAGCGTCTGGAAAAACTCTTTGTAATTTATGGTGGATATTTGTGTTTTTCCTTCCTGAACAGCGTTCCTGTGAATATCATTTAAGAATCGTTTGAGACTTAAGGCAAAGATTAATGCCACAGCTGCTGCTACTGGAACAAAGGTCAGATCCACAAACCAGGTGGAAAAGAAATTTGCCGGAGAAATTATGTGTGCTCCTCCATGGGCGTGGGACCATCCAATACCAAACACATTAAAAAGTTTGGTCATTGCATCGCCATGGGCCATGGTGATATAAGCAAAAATTGCAAACCAGATAGCTGGAATTCCAATCAGTAAGGGTAATTTTTTCGGATCATTGATTGCCTTTGCCAACACCTTGGGTTGGGCATATTCGGTAATGGCGGCAGATCTGACAGCCCCAAGGACATCTCCTGGCGCCGCTCCCCTGGGACAAAGGTCTGTGCAATCGCCGCATTGATGACAAAGCCAGATATCACCGTTGCCGATCAGTTTGTCTTTCAGGCCCCAGGATGCGGCGATCATCTCTTTTCTTGGAAAAGGACTGTCCTCCGGTGCAATGGGGCAGGCAACAGAACAGCTTGCACATTGGTAACACTTTTTCAGTGTTTCTCCACCAAGACCTTTTAGCTGGGCAATAAACCCAAGATCTGGTTGAGCAAGATATTTTTCAGTCATATTTATATACCTCCATATGATTTTGCAGGTTTATCATCAGAAGCCTTTGAAGGGATTAGGACCCATGGCTTCAACTTCGTCAACAAAGGCATTGATAATTTCGGGAAGTTTGTCATATTCATCAATGGCGATCTCTGCAAAGGCCACCCGTTCTTCTTCCAGGGCCAGGCTGGAAAGTGCATCCCCTATCTTTTTTACTCGAGTCTCCGCAAGTTCAGAGCCTTTCATAAAATGACATTGGTAATCATCCCCATGTTTGCAACCGATGAGGATTGCACCGTCAAGGCCCTGGGCCAGTGCATCTTTGATCCAGATGGTGTTGACCGAACCAAGACAACGTACCGGTATGAACCTGACATTGGGAGAATAATCGATGCGATTCATACCCACCATATCAAGGGCAGGGAAAGCATCATTTTCGCAGATAAGTGCCAGGAACCTGAAGGGTGGCTCATCATAATCGTCTTCCGAGGGTACGCCAATGGCTTTTACCTGTGAGCCGATACTGTCAATGGTATAATCGGCAAAGGAAATAATTCTCTCGGGGCAGGCACCCATGCAGGTTCCGCATCTTCGACACCGGGTGGGGTTGGCCTTGGGAGTTCCTTTTGCATCATCATCAAGAGCACCAAAGGGACATTCAACTGTACATCTTTTACACTGGGTGCATCTCTGGAAGAAGAAATCCGGATAGGTCATGTCGCCGGATCTGGGATGAACGGCCATACCTCGATTTGAACTTTCTATGCATTGGATGGCTTTAAGGGCGGCACCGGTCGCATCTTCCATGGACTCTTCAATGGTCATGGCGCGTCTGATGGCCCCGGCTGCATAAACTCCTGTTCTCTGGGTTTCATAGGGAAAGCATATGTAATTGGAGTCTGCATACTGACCAAAAATATCATTGTCCCGAAATCCCGGTCCCTGTCTATAGGCCAGATTGATGATGGGATCATCTTTTGTGGCAGGTACCATACCGCCTGCAACCACTACCATATCAGCTTTGATGGCCAGATTTTCACCCAGGAGGGTATTTTCAGCGGTGACAGCCAGTGAGTCTCCCTGGCTTGTAACCTGGGTGACAGCGCCTTTTGTCATGAAGATACCATCATCTTGCTGGATATTTTTATAAAAATACTCAGCAAGACCCGGTGTTCTCATGTGTTGATAAATGATATAGGCTTTACCGTCTGAATAGTCTTCTCTGACATATTTTGCCTGCTTTAAGGCAACCATACTGGTGATGGAGCCTGCATAGTCAAAATCGGCATCATCTTCTTTTTTGCCGGGGGATTGAATGAAAACCACATTTTTGGCTTCTTTGCCATCGGAGGGCCTGACAATTTTACCCCGGGCTGCAATCATTTCAAATTCATCATTGGAAATCACATCGGCTATATCTACTCCAAGATGAGAATAGGCTTCCCCTTCAATTTTTGCAGGACGCCATCCAGCTGCCAGAATGACGGCTCCATAAAGTTCTCCATTGGGATCCAGTTGAAGAATATCTTCCCGGCCTTCATTGTATTCCAGATATTTGGCATGGGCGGCTTCCGCATCCAACTCCTTGCCGTCTTCACCGATTAACATTTCTTCCGGCAGGGGAAATGGAACATCAAAGGGGATTTTTTCCCCTGGTGTTTTAAATGTCACTGTCAATTCACCGGGTTGTCCGGCAATACGTGCTACTTCACAATTGGTTCTGACATCGATGTTTGAAAATCCCTGGATTTCCTGGATCAGGCTTTCAACCACAGGAACCTGTAGTGTTTCAAAGGGTTCTGCCACCGGCATCTGGCTTCGAAGTTTTGCCGCATATCCGCCAAGGGCAGCCGTTTTTTCAACGATGGTTACCTCATAGCCGGTTTTAGCTGCATCAAGGGCAGCTGACATACCGGTTACCCCTCCCCCCAAAATCAGGATCTTTTTAGAAAAAGATTCTGTCTCATAGGGTTTCGGCAAACTTACTTTTTCGACACGGATCATGCCCATTTTGATATAGTCTTCCGCCTTCATCTGGATGGGATCAAAATGTTCTTCATCATCCTTCTGGTCTTCGGTAAGAGCCGGATATTTTTCCCTTGAATGGGGCCATACAACCCCTTCACGAAGATTTGCTCTTTCTATGATGCAATTATCAAATTTAAATACATCAAAGTTGACACGCCTGGAGCAGGCTCCGATGACCATGGCATTTACCTTGCCGTCATCCACATCTTTTTGAATGAGTTCCACGCCTTCTTTGGAGCAAAGGAATGGATGTGTGGTACAATTTACGCCCTCTTCATCTGGAACATCTACCAGAGCTTCCATATCGAGAGTATCACCGATTCCACAGCCTGTGCATATATATACGCCGTATTTTTTATCCATGGTTGCTTACCTCCTTACAAGGGTCTGAATGGCTTTAAGTGCCATGCCTGTGGCATTCTGGTTAGATGTTACGACATCGGCAGGTTTATTGGCACAACCTGCTGCAAACATACCGCCTTTTGAAAAATCATTTACAATAAAGCCTTCTGCGTTGTATTGAAGATCTGCATTGGGTTTGTCAATGGCTGCTGTTGGCTGCATCCCGGTGGCCAGAACCAGCATTTCCACGGTTTGTCTGACTTTTTCACCTGTGATGGTATCTTCGGCAACCAGGTTGATGTTGCCGTTTCCGGGCTCTTCACTAACCTCTGCCACTTTTCCTTTTACAAAGAAAATATTTTTATCTTCTTTAAGTTTGGCATAGAAGTTTTCATATTTTCTACCCGGTGTTCTAAGGTCTATATAATAGATGTAAATTTTGGCTTCGGGATATTGGGTTCTCAGATAGGTGGCATGTTTCAAGGAAGCCATACAGCAGATATAAGAGCAATAGGTAAGATGGTTTTCATCCCTTGAACCTGCACATTGCGCAAAAGCTATGGTTTCAGGAGCCTTGCCATCGGAAGGGCGGATTATTTTCCCGGTGGTGGGCCCATTAAGAGATGCCATTCTTTCCAGCATCATATTGGTTACAATGTTCTGATATCTGCCAAATCCAAGATTTTCAATTTTGGTGGCATCGTAGGGCTGCCATCCCGTGTTCCATACAACGGCACCTACTTTAAGATTGATGTTTTTTTCTTCCATTTCAAAGTCAACAGCATTATATTTGCAGACTTCTTTAACTTTGTCCCGGTCATCGGTACCCATGGCAGGATCCATGACATATCTTTGGGGGAATGCCATATTATGGGGAAGATAGGCGGCTTTTTTTCGATCCATGCCAAAGTTGAAATCATTGGAAATTTCAGTTTCACAGACCATGGCACATTCGCCACAGGCTGTGCAGTTTTCATTGACGTATCTGGGGGAGGTCTTGAGTGTTACAGTATAATCACCGGGGTTGCCTTCCACGCTGGTAACTTCAGACATGGTAAGGACCTTGATATTTTTGTTATCCTTGAGTCGTTTATAATTGATTTCAAGTCCGCATGTGGGCGGGCAAAGTTTGGGGAAGTAGTGTTTGAGCTGGGATACTCTTCCGCCAAGGGAAGCTTCCTTTTCCACAAGGAAGACCTCGTACCCCACTTCGGCAGCTTCCAGAGCAGTTGTAAGGCCGCTGATTCCACCACCAACCACCATGATGCTTCCACTTACCGGGGCAAAATTTTCTGTTGTCATGCTGTCCCTCCGTGCAATTGCGTTATTTCTAGTGTTTTTGCGTTAGTGTTATATGCCAAAATCCCAATGTTCTTTGAGTCCTGGAGATTTTTTTTCGGCACCCTCTCTCCTATTTTGTAAGTCTACAAGCTTGGGTTGACGCAGCCTTGGCTTATACTCTCACAAAAAAGGAGAAGAAGGCCGAAAAAAGGCCTATAATTTTAAAAAACCCCCAGGCACTGGAAAATCAGCACCTGGAGGTTGCGTATCAAACTATTACCTCAAAACTCAATTTCTGTACTAGTCAGAAATGATTTTGTGATAAGGTTCTTTTTTCATGGTCCACTCATTGGTCACTTTGTTATAAGTTGAGTTAACAAAGCAGAACCAATTTTCATCATCCTGACCCATGAAGTCCCCTCTGTAGTAGAATCCGGGGTATCTTGATTCTTCACGGAACTGGATGTGACGGGTATGTGCCTGAACTGTGTAGAGGCGATGGTTAATTTCCCAGGCTCTCAAGAGTTCATGCAGGTCACCGGCGGCAATTTTTTCTAGATCTTCACGGAACATTTCAAACAGGTCCATGAGGACTTCCAGAGATTTGCCATTGGTCATGTAGTATGTAGCAGTACCGCCACCATACTCATTGGTCATCTTCATCAGACGCATTGCCATACCAGCAGGTTTGCAATAGTTGGGGTTAACGGTCTCATCTGTTGAATAGGCACAGTGATCCAGGTAAGTTCTGACGGGTGCATAAACAAAGTCAACCAGTTCTGTGTCAGTTTCTTTGAAACCAGTAACCTTGTCGCCTTCAGCAGCAAGATACTGCAGCATGGATTTGGCAAGAATACGACCTTCAGCATGGGATCCGGAAGAAAACTTATGACCGGAACAACCAACACCATCACCAGCAGTAAAGAGCCCTCTGGCAGTAGTCATTCTGTTGTAACCCCATTTGTAGCTGTCCGGGACCCAATCTTCTTCAGGACCTGAACACCAGATACCGCAGCAACCTGAATGGGAACCCAAGAGGTAGGGCTCGGTGGGCATAATTTCGGAATCTTTAATCTCAGGCATTGTATTAGTTGCGCACCAGAGACCGGCCTGACCAACGGACATGTCAAGGAAATCTTCCCAAGCTTCAGACTCAAGATGTTTGAGTTCTTTTTTGCTCATGGTCTCGCCAAGTTTTTTCAAGGCATCGGAAGTTTTCATGATGATTGGACCACGGCCTTCTTTGTACTCTTTCATCATGAGATGGTTTCTCAGGCAAGTAGGAGTAACAGCAGCAGTTCCATAAGGAGCATATTTTTCAAGTTCTGCTTTTGTAGCATCAGAAGCAGCATAGTTCTCACCAAGACCATTAACGGTCTGGGCTTTGAAAAGAAGGAACCAGGCGCCAACAGGGCCGTAACCATCTTTAAAACGAGCAGGGGTGAAACGGTTTTCCATCATGGAAAGTTCAGCACCTGCGCGAAGAGCCATTGTGTAAGTGGAACCTGCATTCCATACGGGATACCAGGCCCGGCCTTTTCCCTCACCAACGGAACGGGGCTGGTAAACGTTAACAGCACCACCACAGGCACACATGATAACTTTTGCGTTGATTATATATACTTTGTTTTCTCTCAGGGAGAAACCAACAGCACCGGCAACTCTTGAAGGATCATCTTTATCGTTGAGGATTTCTACGATGAAGCATCTTTCGATGATGTTATCTTCGCCAAGGGCTTTTTTACCGGCTTCAGCAACGATTCTTTTGTAAGATTCGCCGTTGATCATGATCTGCCATTTACCAGTACGAACCGGAGTGGCGCCGCCTTTAAGCGTGCCGGATTTCATGCCTTTTTTTCCGTCAAGGTTTTTTCCGTCATCGGTTTTTTTCCAAATGGGAAGTCCCCATTCTTCGAAAAGATGTACGGAATCATCAACGTGGCGACCCAGGTCAAAGATAAGGTCTTCACGGACAATACCCATAAGGTCATTTCTGACCATGCGGACATAATCTTCAGGTTTATTGTCGCCAATATAGGTATTGATTGCGGAAAGACCTTGGGCTACTGCACCAGACCGCTCAAGGGAAGCTTTGTCACAAAGAAGAATTTTTGTGTCGTCCGACGCCCATTTTTTAATCTCAAATGCCGTTCCGCAGGCAGCCATACCGCCACCAATGATTAGAACATCAACGTCTCTTTTATCAACCTCTGGGTCTCTTACAGCTTTGAGCTCTCCAATAGGTTTGTTAGGTAATGCCATTATATACCTCCAAAATTATATATGAAATATCAAAATTAATAGAAATTATGCAAGCTCAGTGGGAGCTACAAGTACATAATTGTCTATTTCCTGTGTGCAAAGAAGACCAGAGTTAAGGTCTTTGCCTTTTACATCTTCATAGGCATTGGCTTCACCTTCTGGAGTAGTTCTAATTGGGAATTTAAAGCGTTTGATCGTTCCGTTTCTGAACTTACAGGTCCACATAATGTCCTCGGTACCCATCATGGGCACAACAGAAGCTCCCATGGGTACGAAATCAGAGTATCCTCTGACCTCAATGGCTTGGGAAGGACAAATTTTTACACATGAATAGCATTCCCAGCACTGATCTGGTTCCTGGTTGTATGCTTTCATTTCGTTGGGATCAAGAACCATCAGGTCATTGGGACAGATGTACATACACGCTGTTTTGTCCCCACCCTTGCAGCCGTCACATTTTTCTGCAATTACAAAAGATGGCATTTAAAATACCTCCATAATTTAAGTTAATCAAATCGCACAATACCGTTGTGCTACTATTTTTATTAACAACATAGGCCAAAACATTAACGGTTCAGCCTGGTAATCCGTAGCTATTTCTTGGATCAGTGAAGCTTATTCCATGTCAAATTATAACCTGTGCGCTGGATGTAAGCTTCGCATAAATGTTAAGGCAATAGCACCCTGTTGTAGCTATTGTCAAGAAAATTTGAAAAAAAGATTTGCCCGAATTTTCAATTGTTTAGCCTCCTGGAATTCATTACATTATATACTCAATTTTGCCAATGGATGATACCATATATAGTGATATATCCAGATCAAAAAGGGGCTGGAAAAATAAAATAAATCCTGATAGTTTAAGTAATTTTAAATTTATAATAGAGAAGATAGATAAGGATATAAAATGATCGAAGAGATGATCCCTGTTCATGAAAAAGATCCCATGACCTTTGAGTGTTGTTCAGAAAATTCCTGCTTTAATGAATGCTGCCGGGATCTGAACCAGGCATTGACGCCCTATGATATTTTGCGTCTGAAAAGAAATCTTGGGATCTCTTCCCAGGTTTTCCTCAAACAATATACCTCACTTCATTATGGGCCGGAATCGGGTCTGCCCATTGTGACTTTCAAACCAAACCCCGGCACAGGACATGAGTGTCCCTTTGTTACAGCAAAGGGGTGTTGCGTATACGAAGATCGTCCTGGATCTTGTCGACTCTACCCCTTGGCCCGGGCCATTGCCAGGGGCCGGGAAACAGGGGAGATCAATGAATATTTTGCTTTAATTGAAGAGCCCCATTGCAAGGGGTTTGGAAAAGCAACCCCCCGGACTGTCCGGCAGTGGGTTGAAGGCCAGGATGTGATCCTTCACAACCTTCACAATGACAAGCTCATGGAGTTGATCAGTTTGAAAAACCGGATTTTGCCCGGAAAACTTGAAGGTGCCCAGTCTGATCAATTCTATCTGGCCCTGTATGACCAAGATGAATTTAAGACCCGGATTTTTGGCCATGATCTTTTGGCAGACTTTAGTTTACCAAAATCCTTTTTTGAGATTATAAAAACGGATGATGAAGCTCTTATGGATTTTGGCATTGCATGGGTGAAAAACATGCTTTTCGGCATCGAATTTAATACGAAGGAATAGGCAATGGAGATCCGGGGTAAGGTGGCTTTGGTTTTGGGGGCTGTCAAGGGAATAGGCAAGGGTATAGGGCTTTGTTTGGCTGCCAGGGGTGCTCGTCTGGTATTGACCCGACATGATTGGGAAGATGACTTTGATTTGATGGAAAAGGACTTTGCTTCCTGCCGGGCGGATCACCATATCCTTACAGTAGATCTGTGTAATCTCCAGGATATAGAAAAAATTGCGGCTTTCATCCGGGATAAATACGGCCGCCTGGATATTCTCATCAATAATATTGAGCGGGGTGGGTGGCCCACGGTCCACGGTAAATATGTTGAAGAGCAGTGGGACCTTGAGATGGAAACCACCCTTAAGGCCAAACGCTGGGTTTTTGATGCGGTTTTCCCGTTGTTGAAGGGTTCTAAAGATGCGATCGTGATCAATTTGTCTTCCATTGCCGGTATGGTGGGAAGAACAGGGCCCGCAGCTCTCATCTTCAATGACGGGTATGCCCTGGCCAACCGGGGTATCTCTTCTTTAACCGAAACCTGGGCCCGCATGGGAGCTCCCAATATCCGAGTTAATGAACTCATGCTTGGCATTTTTGAAACCCGTCATGCCCAGGGGACCCGTGGGTGGAAAGAGGTGTTGACCGCCGAAGAAAAAAAATCTCTTATTGATCATACACTTATGAAACGTACTGGGACCATAGATGATGTGGTCAGGGCCTGTCTTTTCATGATCAGAGATGCCCCTTATATGACAGGAAGTCTCCTTCGCCTGGATGGCGGGTTTGTATTGGCCGGAGAAGAGGTGCCTCCCATGCCCAGGGGCATTGTCTGATCTATTATCTTTACTATGTTTTTTTTATATGAAAGAACCAATCAACTTACCGGATTCTTTCATATTTTGTTGTGGGCAAGACCAAAGGGTAAAATCCATGGTCCGCCCGTGGCGGTTTATAAAAATGCCAGTAGAGGTGAAATACAAAGCAAAATTCCGGTGATGATAATCAGGTTGGTTGAAAATCCTTTGTACTTGTTAAGGTGTGGTACTTTGTAAACCAGGTAAGCTGGGATTAAACAGCCAACCATGCCGAAGACGGGACTGCAAATGGATGTGAACGATAAGATCGGGACATTTAATGAGATTGCCGCCCAGGCAAATAGGATGATAAAAACAGAGACTAACTTATTAACTAGGTCTTTATTGATTTGTGATTCATCCATTCTTCGTAGTAAAACATTCATCAAGAGCCCACGACAAGCTTCCTGGAACGCAAGAAATACACCGAAAAAAGATGTTACGATTGCAAAAATATTAATTACAACACCTGTGATGGTTGCCCAGCTGCCGGGGAAATAGTGTGCAATAATCGCCAGGGAAGAGACGTTTTTATGAATTGCTTCTGCTGCTTGTTCTTGGGTGATGGCAAAGGTAAAAGATACGGCAAAAAAGAACACTATCACAAATAGGATTGTGAAGGCTATTCTCATGGCTCTGGAGGCTTTATAGCGAGCTACCTCAATGGACTTTTCGTGGGAACGGTATGAGATTACCATTGGGCTTAAAGATTGAATGAACAAAATTGAGGTTAAGGTAAAAGGCAGGGTGATTATGGCGTTTTTGAGCATGGATGTAAAGCTGCCCATCTCTGGAATATTATTTAGATTCCAGCGTGACATCAGCAAGATACCCATGAGGGCAACCAATGCCAGCACGGTGACCGCCATAAAACCGGATAGTTTAAATAAAATCTTTTCTCCCTTTGAACCGATAAAGGCAAGTATAGAGATTAGAAATAACCCATAGAAAACATTGTGATTTAAATGTGTTGTCGTCACACCGAATGAATGCAGGTAAGAGGCGCTGTCATTTGTGATGGCAAGTGAGTATACCAGTACCCAGATTACCAGCATGATAAAATATAATATACCTAGAGCAATCCCCCAGTTTTTACCGAGATAGCCTGTGATTACACCTGGATAATCGGTACAGTTTTTTGATTCCGCAAGGGTGTTGATGAAAAGTTTTTGAAATAGGTACATGGCAGGATAACCTATGATGGAAGAAAGCAGGAATACCCATAATCCCATGACGCCGACCTGTACCGGCAGAAAAACGATTCCGGCTCCAATTGCCATGCCGATACTCATCACTATCCAACCGATATCGACGCTGTCAAATTTTATGGCTTCTTTCCATTGGTTGGCGGTCATGTCGGCTTTGGTGTGTAAGGCTTGTTTTGAAGTGTCTGTGGTCTGGCTTGGTATGATTAATTCATTCATAATCGGCTCCGGATAGGTTAATATAAAATATTTATTTCACGGACGCATAACACATAAAATTTTTATTTTCTATACAATGTTAAAATTAAAAAAAAATGAATTTAATATTATTTATTTGCAATTTATTTGTATTTTTTATGAAAATTCTCAATTTAGGGTGTTATTTGTTTTTTATTGAGTTCAAGGCCTAATCTGTTAATTGCACAATCTAAATAGTTGATAATTTCATTATTGCCATTTGGCATAATTTTCACTCAATTATATTTTATCAAATGGAATAATTTCACTAGAAGGGTCTAATCTATCCTTTATTGCATTCAATAATTTATTACATTGATTGGAAGCTTCATTTTTGGAAATTGGTCTAAAGCCTATTAAAAATATTTGTCTAAGTAACTGCCTTGAATGTTCTAATTTGATAGCTGAATATATATCATTAGTACTCGCATCAGAATTATAATAGGACAAAAACATTGGTATCGTTTTATTTGGATCTATATAAAAAGATAAACGTGCAATGTCATAAACCCACCAAATAGCTCTGCTTTCATCCCAATCTATTAATGATTTTTGTTCCATATTATATATTGAATTTGTAGGAATTGAGTCTCCATGAACTAACACAGAGTCAAAGTTTGATTTTATAGAATCTGCAGTATCAATTATTTGAGAAACAATAGTTTTGAATGAACCTTTTTTTACAATACCAAGTTCTTCAAAATTTAATAATGAATAATTGTCATTGAGTATTTTACCAAAGGAAGAAGAAACAACATCTAAAATATTGCTATAGTAATCTTGAAACGAATTGAATCTTAATCCATTAGCGAGAGATCCCCAGTATGGTAATTTTATTTGATGTGCTTTTTTTACTAATTCATAGATATCTTCCAACCAATTAATTGGCTCAAGATTCTCATTGTTATGCTCAAATGCATCTATACCTGGAGTCCAGGATTGAATTAAGAACCCATATGGACACACATTAGATGATTCATCAGTCATTAATAAATTTGGATGAAGAATATTTTGCGTATCTAACAATCTATAGCATTCCTTTAATGATTTTATTGAAGGATAGCCCTCATAGTTTTGATAACCTAAAATTGACCCATTAAAGCAAGAAATTATAACCCAAAATTGACCCACCTGTAATAGACTTCTGATAATACGAATTTCAAGAGGGAAAATCGATTGTCAGAGGAGAGGAGGATGCTAACAGTGGAT
>JAAELK010000396.1 GCA_024226935.1 Desulfobacteraceae bacterium | reverse complement strand
ATACATAGATAAGCGTTTTATCATCATTGCCGTATTGAGCATCACATTAATTTAAAATATTCAACCTTTATCGGTCGATATTTTTTGTTTTTCCAACTATTTGCAATGAGTGATAAAATGAGGAACTGAACTGGCGTATAACAGGAGAAGTTAAAAAAAAGGCGCAGGAATACTAAATACGGGTATTGTATACTCCTTACAAGTGCCGCGCCCGACGTACGCGCCCATCTCAGTGAGCGTGAAGTTTCAACTGGTTTCTTCCTTCCAGTCACAAAAATGGGAGTAAGACTGGCGAGCTTCCCCGGACTTTAACAATATCTCAAACCAGTAAGCAAATAATAACATGGTTATAATTTCAAAGTCAAAGTCTCATTATGGCATTTCCGCGAAGCGGTTTAGTTCCGAAGACATTCTTTTAGCTTGGGACGATTTTTGTTTTTCCCGGATATTTCATCGACAAAGATTGTATCCAAGAGAATCCCATCGAGCTGCCGGTCAGTTTTTTGTCCAGAAGAAGAAACTCGAACATAACCGATTTGAGTTGAAACCATTAAAATACTCCTTGTAAATATTTTTTGATTTCATCTTATCACAAAAACCTATAATGTGAATAGTTCTCTAAACTTAGATTACCATATGTATATAATTTATTGATTAGGCTTTTATATACAGCTATATGGTTGATTTTGATAGTGTCTAAAAAAGTATACCTTTGTGGACAGGAAGGACTCTGACTCTATATTATTGTTTCCAATAGTTTTTGTATCATGAAGAATTTTGAGCCCTTTGTAGAGTTGCACCATAAAATAACTTGATGAAGACCAAAATTTTCAAAATGTATTGACCTGCGAACTGAAAAATAACATCCCCCCCCCATTTTAAAATTCGATCTTCTCCATTCAATTCTTTTACCTTAATTTGTTCATTTAATTAAATTTCTATTTCTTAGCGGTTTTTTATGTTGGTAAACACCCCAAGCCCCTTGGTTTGATCTGTCAGATTGTCAAAAATTTCATTATGATTTGAACTGGTATTGTTGATGTTTTGAATGCCATAAGGCAGTTTCTCACAAGATAATAATCCTTGTGAGAAATAATTTGTTCTTTTAATCACTAATATTGGCGTGATTGAATTCTTACAGATGTATCCAACATCAATTATTTAATAAAATCGGTTAAAATCGGTTAAAACAGTAAACAAACCTTGTTTTTTAATCTTTATCTATGTATCTTAGTTCAGTTTTATTTTTACAAATGGTCTTATTAATCAAGTTTGAAAACCTAAAATCTGGCCTACACAGCAAGGTGGAATTAAAAATGGAAGATAGGTGGTTATCCGTTGATGAAATTGGGGATTATCTCGGCGTTAAAAGAGATACTGTTTATAAGTGGATACAAAAAGGTATGCCTGGGAATAAGATAGGCCGTCTTTGGAAGTTTAAAAAAGACGAGGTGGACGAATGGGTGCGCACAGGTGGGCCCACAGACAACACTGGGAAGGATGAACAGTGATCAATGAAAGAATTGATTAATATAGCTGAGCTTGGCCTATATGATACCGCAATAAATATTATTGGCGGGCTAAGGGATTGCAATGTCATTTTTAAAGCCATTGATTCGCATTTCAATCCCTCTGATTCTTTGAAGGCTCTCGTTCAAAAACGCAACGAGTTTAATCTTCGCACCGAAAAAAGCAGAACACGTATTGAACGCGCTGTTAGAAAAAACTTTTTGCAGTTTGCAAACCAGGATCATCAAGTTCTCATGCCCGGCGTTTTTCAAGACGATGTTCCATTAAAAGACAAAGAACTGCTGCTTGTATGGCAATTTGCCTTGAACAACAGATTGTTCAGGGAAATCACGTCAAACGTTTTTGCCAAAACTTACCATTCAGGGCGAATCAGTATTTCAAAGGATGATATTATAGCGTACTTGAAAGATTTTTTAGATAAAAACAAGGCCCTGCAAATCAGTTGGTCACAGAATACCATCAACACGCTCGCTACAAAATATTTAAACCTAATGAGCAAACTCAACTTTGTAAATACCGGCCGGGTGAAATCATTCCGGCATATCCGTCCCTCATCTGAAGCCCAGGTGCTCTTTCTCTATTTTGCAAAATTGTTTGTCCCGACTATGGGGAACATTTTGACCAATTCGTTTCTCCCTATCAGTTTTATGCCACCGGAAGATCTTCGGGAACGGTTAAAAAGATTATCGATAAAAGGGCTTTTTGATATGAATTTTAACGGTGTCACGTTGAACATCCAATTGACCCATAGCTATAAAGGAATTGGCAATGCCTTATATAACCGATCATAAGCAAAAGTTTGCAGATTTAAAGTTTCATATCGAAAATCAAGATCAGTTGCGCAGGCGGGCCAATGGTGGCAACAGCATTCTGTTCTCTTACGTGCCAAAAGAAGAAAACCTTTATATTGAAAAGGCCAGGGAGCTCTACTCCGAAAACGCAGCATTTATCGATATCAGTAAATTGCTCATTAAATTTATTGATAATGACGGGTGGGATTCATTTCAGGAGTACTACAACGATTTTCAAAGTACACCACACGTAATTTTCAGATCAGACGATCCTTCAATTGATCTGTTTGATCTTATTATCGGCGCAATCGAAGAAGCCAGCAAAAACGAGCAGATTCCATTTTTGATAAGAACCGGTTGTCTCTTCGGAACTGGGATAGACAACGTCAATATAATGGAGAACAAAGCCGTGATGAGGCTGCCCCGTCCGCTTGTAATCTTTTACCCCTCAAAAATAGAGGACGATAACATTTACTTTTTGAACTTCAAACCTGCATCTAAATACCGCTGTACATTGGTGAAATAAGGGGCTGTACATGACAAAAATAAACGAAATCCTGACACTGGATCTTCAGGAAGACATCAAGCACGTGATCGACCTTGAGGATCGTTCTGAACTGGAAATCCAGCAGGAAATTGAATCTTACATCGTGACCGAAGGAATCGGTCGGCACCTTTATGGTTTTACCAATCAGTTCACATCCAATATTAAAGAAACCGGCGTTTGGCTTTCCGGATTTTACGGATCAGGCAAATCCTATTTCGGTAAAATGCTGGGATATATCATAGACAATCCACTCATCAATGGGACTCCGGCACGGGACCGCTTTATTCCCCGGCTGAAAGGCGTGTCTGATGAAAGCCTGATCGAAAACTCAATCCGAAATCTTGAGGCGATCACCAGCAGGGTTATCTTTCTGGACGTTGCCAAACAGAATACTGATCGCGGGCTGGCGTTTACGCTCTTTGCCAATCTGCTTAAAACCCTTGGCTTCAGAGATGATATCTACGGCTATATGGAGTTTGATCTGTATATTGAGGGCAAGCTCGATGAGTTCAAAACAATTGCTAAATCATTAGAAGATCAGGAATGGGACGAACTGAAAATCAGCAACCGTCAAGTGGCCAGAGTCATGCGCAAGGTATTTATTAAAATGGGTTACACCGAAGCAGACTACGCAGACACCCAAAAAGTTTATAGCTCGGCTATTGAAGACTTTTCAGCCAGCAAATTTAAAGTGGCACTTGAAAAATACCTGAAACACCGGCCAGAAGAAACCCTTGTCTTTGTTTTTGATGAGGCCAGCGAGGCAATCAGTCAGAAAAAATTTACCCTGCTCGATCTGGAAGGCATCAGTGAAGCACTTTCAAGTATCAGCAATAAGGTATGGACCATCGCCATTGCCCAAGAAAAGCTAGATGATGTCATCAATAATGCCAATGTGAGTCGAAGTCAGCTTACCAAAGTGACAGACCGCTTTAAAACAAAGATCCATCTTGAGTCCACCGAGGTGAATGTTATTATCCGCAGTCGCTTGCTCCATAAGACCGCAGACGGTCATCAAAAGCTCGTTGACTACTATAAGAAAAATGAAGGTCTGGTTTCAGATGCAACGAACCTGAAATCCTCTTTCCCCACCAAAACGACAACCGCAAATGAATTTGCAACCTATTACCCATTCCACAGGTATCAATTTGATATTCTGCAGAAATTTTTATTCAGTTCCAATGCCTTGGTCGAAACACAGATCGCTGCTCGTGGAATGATTATCACCACATTTGATGTCCTGTGCAAACAGATGCGAAAAAAAGAACTATACAGCTTTACCCCAGGTTATTCAATCTGCTCGGAGGCCCAGACAGCACCTTCGATTGGCCTGGTGAACAAATACGATACCGCAAAAAAAATCTTAAATAAACACGGCGATACCATTGATGGTGAAAAGCTGCTCAAAACAATACATCTGCTGGCGGATTCAGAGGTGGTTTCCCCAACGGTTGAGAACATTACCAAAAGTTATATCTCCGACATTACCACCTACTATGATGTAAAGCCGGTCATCGAAAAGGCACTTGCCCTCCTTCTCGATGCCAAAGCGCTTCTGCTGTCGAATAATAACTACAAGATCACCTCAGATCTCGAAGGAAAACTTCTTGAGGAAATGAAAAGTTTCGAAGTCGAATTGTTCAGCAAAAAACGCTCCCTGATCAATTGTATTAAAAATTTCAAGCTTTTCATCCCGATTGCCGGTTTCAATGATGGAATGGACACTTTCAAGTTCAGTGTCCTCTCGGATCAAGATGATGAGATCACAGGACCGGGCGGCAAACACCTGAAACTTATGATCTATAGTATTTTCAATATCAGTGAAAACAGGCAGGACTTTATTGAGAACCTGAAACTTGCAACCCAGCACCAGAAAGATCTCATCACCCTGGTTCCGGATAACAAAGAATTTTCCATGATAGATAAGCTGATAGGAGAAGTCAGCCGTTACGCATATATAGAGGAAAAATACGCCGACGAATCCGATCCGGCCAAGCGGCAGATCATCCGGGACTTTTCCATTATCCGCGAGGAAAAAGCAAAGGAGCTGCGGGTAAAAGTTGAAACCGCCTATCGAAACGCCTCATTGGTGTATATGTTCGATGAGTATCTCCTGAATCCAGACAGCTTCAAAGGCACCATCAATGAGGTTCAGAAGAAGTTGATCAAAAACATTTACACGAAACGACTGACCTCACAACTTTCTGAAAGTCTGGTTCCCAAAGTCTTCAGCGGCCGGAAAGAGGCCTTGAACAAACTTTTCTCAGGCGATGCCTTTAAATTTTTCGATACCCACGGAAACTTTACCGGCGATCACCTGAAAGTGGTTGAAGAGCTCAATATAAAAATCAAGGGTCGCTACGTCGACGGCAGAACCCTTGAATCGGACCTGTCCTGCGCACCCTGGGGGTATTCCTTTGGCACCATTGTAGCCACCTTGGCATCACTCTTCAGGGCCGGCCGCCTGTCTGTTAAATACAACGGCGATACCTGGTTCTCCCATGAACAAAAAAGCGTACAGGATGCCTTTACCAATGCGACCAAGTTTAAGTCAGCATCCTTTAAGTCCATTACTGCAACCCTGACCGCAGCTCAGAAAAACGAGGCGGTTCAACTGCTCATGGCGCTTGAAATTGAGGAACATACCAGACGAAAGGTCGACTGGAACACCAACGACTTTGATCTGGCAGACAGCATCCGATATATGGCAGACCATTTTATCGGCGCCTTGACAACCCTGAATGAAACCATCGATCAGTTTGATGCACTCTTTCCTGCGGTATCCAGCCAAAAGCAGACCCTGCTGGACTTTGCCGGAAAAATAACAGAGGGCAACTACATCGAAAAGGTCGAGTACCTGCTTTTAAACAGCGATCAATTCGAAACCGCCATTCAAACCATTCTAAAAGCCCAAAAATTCATTAAAAAGAATTTTTCCAAGGTCAACAAATTCAAGCAGTTTATTGAAGCTGTGGTATCTGAATTGAAAAAATCCGACCGAACCGACTTGACCATTAAAGAGGCAAAGGAGGCGTTTGACAGCCTTTACAAACTGGATATGGTCAAAAATTTCAGCGGTCTCCAGCATCAGGTGCAGATCATTAAAGACGGCTATTATAAGCTGATTAAAAATGCAGCAGCCGGGATGAGCCATGAATACCAACTGCTCGCGGCCAAAGTGAACGCAGCTTGCCGGACCCTGAAGGACTATCCTGCGGACCTGAACATCCAGAATCAGCAAAAGACAAATGAATTGAAACGCTATTGTACAGATCGAATCATAAAGGAACCGATACTTGAATATTCCATCAACTGTAAAAACTGTGGTTATTCGCTGTCCGACATCCTTAACTATATTGCGCTGGCTTTGACCAAGGAACATGAATTTTTGATGGTTCAAGCAAGCTTTATTACAAAAGCTTTCAAGCCTGAACCTGTAAAAGAGGACGGACAAAAACAGCCGCCAGCACCCAAAAAGCCGAGAAAAATACGACTACAGGTCACAAACAAAATCATGACGGTGCAGGAATATAAATCCCTGCTTACGGCACAACTGACATTATTGGCAGCTGCCAGAGCCGATGAAGAGATTGAACTGGATATAGAAATTTTCCAACAGGATGTTAATTGATGAAACTGACCGAACATGTAGATAAACTTCGTGACCGCATTGAGGCAGCTTTTGATAAGCAATTTGCCCGTCTGGGTATCGGTACAACCAAGCAGGTGGAAATTGAAAAAATTCCTAAAGAGGCCTGGCCGAAGCGGTTGCGCTTTGAAGAGATGCTGGAAAGCCACATCAATGAAACCGGTGACTATGAACACGCCCGGGAAAAGCTGATCGATGAGTTGACCTTTACCTTGTTCAACCGCCTGGCAGCCGTCAAGGTGATGGAGTCTGCCAGCCTGTTTCCCCCGGTTCTCACCAAACAGCCGGAACATGGCGACCGCTCCTTTGGGCACAAAGCATGGCTTGAGATTCATCCCGACATGCGCGCAGAAGAATTGGAGGGTATCCGCGAGTATCTCAAGCAGGCCTTTGATGAACTGGGTCAAACCCTGTTGCTTTACAATAAAAGCTATCCCTATGCCTTATTGCCCGATGCCATAAGCCTCAATGAAATCATAGATGCTTTCAATACCGTTGAAAAAGATCCCCAGGTTGACAGCGACATCTGGCAAAGTGATGATGTGCTGGGCTGGATGTATGAAAGCTACAATAACAAAAAAAAACAGGCCCATAAGGACAGCAAGGACAAAACCGAATACAACAAGGTCTCTTTGCAATCCCAGGTTTACACCCCGCGCTGGGTGGTGCAGTTTCTGGTGGAAAACTCCCTTGGAAAACTCTATCTGGAAATGTATCCTGATTCCGAGATCAAACGCCGCTATAAGATTGCCAATCCACCTCAAACTCAAGAGCGCAGCCCCAAAAAGCTTCACGATATAAAAATCATTGATCCTGCCTGCGGATCAGGCAACTTTTTGCTCTATGCCTTTGATTTTTTCTACGCGCTCTACATCGATCAGATCGAGAACTATGGCGCTGATTATGACGAAAAGGAGATCCCGCAACTTATCATCGAAAACAATCTGCACGGCATCGACCTGGACGACCGGGCGGTTCAGCTGGCCCAGCTTGGCCTGTTCATCAAGGCAAAAAAGAGGTGCAGGACCATGGGTGAGCTTGCATTCAAGGTGGTTTCATCGGATTTCTTTTTGCCTGAGTATGAAATAGTTGCGCATATTTTTACTGAAGGAACCAGGCTGGATCAGAACCAGCAGGAACTGATCGCCGATATCTGGACCGACCTTCAGTTTGCTTACAAATATGGGTCCCTTATTCGGCTGGATGAAAAATTAAAATCAAAACTTCATAATCTGATAAAAGAAAGAGATGTTGAACAGAGTTCTCTTTTTAGCGACGAGGAACTTGGCAAAGAACCCAAACCTATTCAAATGGGTCTGTTCACAGAGCAAGATATCAAACAAGAAGCGCTGTTTGCCGCTTTGTTTTTTAAGAACCTGAAAAAAGCGGTTGAGCAATATGCCAGGACAGAAGGCAACACCTTTCTCACCAGTAAAACCCGGGATGCCATTACTTTTCTTGAGCTGCTTACTACAGAATATGATGTGGTCACGGCCAATCCGCCTTATACCGACAGTTCAGATTTCGGACCTGAGTTGAAGGAATTTATCGAGGGTAACTACAAGAAACCTTACAAGTTCCACACTAATCTATATGCCACCTTTATCAAACGGTGTTATGAGATGACAGGGGGTGACGGAAAAATCGCCATGATCCATCCTTTAACATTTATGTTTATAAAAACGTTTGAGGGTGTTCGTAAATTCATTATTGATAAAACTCATATTAATCTATTCGTTCACCATTCTGCTGATTCAACTAATATCTTTGATGGAGCATTCGCCTCCGCACCAGCTTACTATGTTTTGGAGAAAGGGGTTTCCGAGAAAAAGGACGCATGGTTTGTTTCACTCGACCAATATACCCGGACTCCAAATGAAAAATACAAAAAGGATTTTTGCCTGAAGGCGTTGGATGATTACATCGCTGATGTTGATAATGAGCACAATTACACCATCCCACAATCCACGCTGAAGATCATCAAATCCTGGCCCTTTATTTACTGGATTTCCGATAAATTCCGGAAAAAATTCGGAGCTGCAGATATCAAATCCTTGTTGTCTCCTGTTCAAGGCGCTGCAACAACAAATAATTTAAGGTTTTTACGTTTTTGGTGGGAAGTTGATGCTTCAAATATTTCTGAAGACTATTTCAGCGATCAAAAAAAGTGGATTATATACTCTAAAGGTGGTCCATATGAAAAATGGTATGGAAATCTGTGGCTTGTTGGTAACTATGAAAATGATGCTGCAGAGATGAAGTCTGCTGGCGCTGTACTAAGAAATAGCAATTTATATTTTTCAGAAGGTGTTACATATTCTGCTGCTGGTTCAAAAGGCGCTTCATTCCGGTACTTACCAAAAAATTGTTTCTTTGACACAGGCGGTTCATGTGTTTTTGCGAATAAAAAGTTTAAAAATAATTTTTATTTGCTCGGATTCATGAATTCAAAGATAGTCGCTTATCTCTTGGGCTGTTTAAATCCGACGGTGAATGCTCAGGTTGGGGACATGCAGCGCGTTCCTTTTGTACTACCGAACAAAGGTATCGAAAATGAAATAACCAAATACGTAATTATAAATGTAGAAATTAAAAAAGGTCTATGCCTTAACCATTTAACAGAGAGATCCAGTTCGCAATTTTCGTTTGTGAGTAACAAAGATATTCTCAGATACCTCCAAAATGAAAACCATCTTTTCACTCAAATTCTAATCAACGAAGCCATCATTAATGAAAAAATCTTTAAGATCTATGATCTGACCGAACATGACAAAACCATGGTACTGGCTAAAGAAGGTGAAAGCATAGGCGGCCTGCCAGTAATGGCAGAGGCTCGGGTAGCCTATCTGGCTGAGACCGAGGCAACCCAGGAATTTCCGCTGGATACTATCCGGGATTATATCGAATCATTGCCAACCAAAGAATTTACGGTGGAAAACCGTGAAGCCATCGAAAGCGGATTTTCAACCCTCTACCAGAGCAACAACGATCTGGAGGCTTTTTGCATCCGCCACCAGGTCAATCCCATCAATGTCTGGTATTGGTTCAAACACAGCTATGTGATTCCCCAGCAGCGGATGAATACCCTGGCCATGGAATTTCTGGCCGATATGATCCGTGAGATTCTGATGGAGGACGAGGACGGTATTATTCCGCTGGTGCCCAATGCCGGTGAAAAGGTGCTGATAGATAGGATCGAGGAAAAATTTCGTGGGAAAGGGTTCAGCTCTGCCCAATATTCCAGTTTTGATTCAGTGCTGGGTCGCCCGATCCATGAGTATTTGAATAAATATTTTTTTGCAGCCCTTTCCGACCACCTCAACCTGTTCATGTACCTGCCAAAGACCCCTTTTATCTGGCACATCTCCAGCGGGCCTACCGCAGGGTTTGATTGCTATATTATTATTTATAAATGGAGCCGGGACAAGCTGATGCGTCTGCGCTCGGTTTACATCGAACATAGGGAGCGGTCACTTGTGAACCGTCAAAGTGATCTGGCCGGGAACGAAAGTGCCGATGCCCAGAACGAAAAAGAGCGGATCTTCAACCAGCTAAAAGAGATTAAAGCCTTTAAGGCAAAAATCGATGAACTTCTGGCCGAAGGCTACAACCCCATCCTTGATGACGGTGTGGGTAAAAACATCGCCCCTTTGCAGCAAAAGAAAATGATCCCCTATGAGGTGCTCAATGCTGGGCAGCTTAAAAAGTACCTTAATGCGGACTGGTAGGAAAGAGAGCTTTGGATATAAATAAACAAGACTTATTAATTTGGAGGCTGTGATGAGCTTAGAAGACAATACTCCTGAAATATTTAAGTATGGCGCAGATTGGTTGCGGGCGGATTTTCACCTTCATACCAAGGCGGACAAGGAGTTTAAGTATACTGGAGAAGACAACAACTTTGTCTCTGATTATATAGCCGGGCTTAAAAATGCCGGTATTCAGATTGGAACTATCACCAATCATAACAAATTTGATATCAGTGAATTCAAAGCACTCCGTAAAAAAGCCCGTAAAAAAGCGATCTGTCTGCTGCCCGGGGTGGAGCTTTCTGTGAACGACGGCGCAAATGGCATTCACACCCTGGTTGTTTTTAGTGATGAATGGCTTCCCAATGGCCAGGATTACATCAACCAATTTTTGAATGTCGCCTTTGAAGGCAAAACACCGGGGCAGTATGAGCGGGAGAATGGGCGCAGTTCATTGGATCTGATTACAACCATAAAAAAACTTGAGGGGTATCATCGTGATTTTTTTATTATGTTTGCCCATGTCGAGCAGAGTAGCGGGTTGTGGAAAGAGCTGGATGGCGGACGATTACAAGATATGGGGGAAAATGAAGTCTTTAAAAGGCGGACCCTGGCCTTCCAGAAAGTTCGCTCCCATGACAAACCCGACGAGGTCTGCCGGACAAAAGTAAAGACCTGGCTGGGGGATTGGTATCCGGCAGAAGTTGAAGGCTCTGATTGCAAATCCATTCCTGACATCGGCAAAGGCGGCAACTGCTTCATCAAGCTTGGGGCATTCTCATTTGATGCGGTTAAGTTCGCGTTAATTGACAAATCAAACCGGATTGCTTCCAATGTCCTGGAACATACCCACTCTCGTATTTTAAATATTCGGTTCACCGGTGGAACACTTACGGGCCAGGAACTTCATTTTTCACCGGAACTCAACACCTTGATCGGTATTCGGGGCAGCGGGAAGTCTTCGATCCTGGAGGTGCTTCGCTATGCAATCAATATCCCCTTTGGCGAGAAAGCAGGGGACATTAAATACAAAGAAGATCTGGTCGGTTTTACCATGGGAAGCGGGGGAAAAATCGAAATTGACGTCATTGACCGGTATGGACAAACCTACACTATCCGTCGTGTCTGGAAGGAGCCCTATTCCGAAGTTCTGATTAATAATCTGCTTCAGCCGGGTGTCTCAATTCGTGAAACAGTGCTGCACAAGCCAATTTATTTCGGCCAGAAAGACCTATCCAGTACAGGTGAAGGTTTTGAAAAGGATCTGGTCGACAAACTTCTTGGATCAAAGCTGGATGAGGTCAGACGCAGCATTGCCCAGCAAAAACAACAAGTGAGCGAATCGGTTGACCGGCTTAACAAAGTGTTCAGTGTTCAGGACCAGATTGATGAGCAAAAGAAAATCGAGCTGGACACCGAACATCGATTAAAGTTCTACGGGGAACACGGTGTTGAGGAAAAGCTGCAGAAACGGTTGGATTTTGACTCGGATGTCAGGATGATAAACAAAGGGATTCAGATGACGGACCGTTTTGTTTCCGATCTTGAAAGCCTGCTTGCCCAGCATGAAGATGATATTCGCAATTTTAAAGGGTATAAGTCAAAGCATAATTCAGATCTGTTCGGACGGTTTTATGCCCATTATGATACCTACATCGCTTTTGTTGATCAGGTGAAAACCTGGTTGATCAATCAGGGCAAGTCAAAGCAAGGATTATCTGACTGCCGGACTGAACTGAATACAATCCGAAAAAGTATGGTTGAAGAATTTGCCGAAATAGAGCGTAAGCTGGGCGAACAATTGAAAAGCAGAGGCACCCAGAACATCAGTTCTGAAGAATTTCTCGACCTGAAAAAACGGCTGGGAATGGCCAAACAATTGATTGCCACGCTTGAGAAGCAAGGAGACCTAAAGAAAGGATTACGGGATACGCTATATGTGGAATTGCACAAATTAAATAAATTGTGGCTTCAGGAGTTCAGTCTTATCAAAACGGAGCTTGATAAGGTTGGTTTGGGGGGATCTTCCATTTCAATTACATCAGAATATAAGGAAGACAAACAATCCTTTCTGGCGTTTATAAAGGATATTTTCAGGGGAAGCGGCATTCGGGAAACAACCTACCAGGGGATCGTTGAAAAATATACTGATTTTGTGGCTATTTTTCAAGACTTTGGGAATGCAAAAGGACTCTTCGGGAGCAATCCCCAGATTCTGACCGACTTGTTCAAGAAAAATTTAAAGACATTGTTGACCTATCAAACCCCCAATAAATTTACGATACTGTATCGAGGCAAGGAATTACAGCATCATTCCCTGGGTCAGAGAGCGTCTGCATTGATTCTTTTTGTCCTCAGTCAACAAGAAAATGATGTCATTATTATTGACCAGCCGGAAGATGACCTCGACAACCAGACCATTTATGAAGACGTGATCAAGCTCATTCGGACCATGAAACCGAAAGTCCAGTTTATTTTCGCTACCCACAATCCGAACATTCCGGTGCTGGGAGATGCCGAACAGGTTCACGCTTGTTCATTTATGGACAACAAGGTATCCATATGCAGCGGAAGTGTGGATAATAAAACGACACAGAGAACAATCGTAGACATCATGGAAGGCGGTCAGGAAGCATTTAACCGGCGTAAGGAGATTTATCAGATATGGAAACCATAGAAATTTTGCAGGTACTGGCCCAGGGCGAGGACAGTCGCAACCAGTTTAAGAAAGATATCAATAATATTGATGCCCTGGCCATTGAGATTATAGCGTTCAGCAATACGCTGGGCGGGAAAATCTTTATAGGTGTGGATGATGACGGTAATGTTATCGGGCTTACACCCGAGAAGGTTCATCATATCAATCAACTTTTGTCCAATGCCGCAAGCCAGAATGTCAAACCCGCCGTGAACCCGCTGACAGAAATTGCCACGATTAGTGACCTGCGTATCATGATTATTGATGTTCCAAAAGGGATCAATAAACCTTACCAGGATAAGAATGGTGTAATCTGGGTTAAAAGCGGGGCAGACAAACGAAAGGCAACGTCCAGGGAGGAGATTCAGCGTTTATTTCAGGACTCAGGCCTGGTGCATGCCGATACAATCCCGGCGGAAGGGATGACGATTGCCGATATTGACATGCCATATTTCAGAGAATTTTTTCAGAAACGATATGGAGAACCCCTTGACGAGCAATCGGTCCCGCTTTCCCAGACAATTTCAAATCTTAATCTGGGAAAAAATGAAGCCCTGAATATAACCGGCGGCTTGCTGTTTGGTCAGTCTCCCTCCAATCGACTGCCCTCCTTTATTGTAAAGGCAGCTGTATTCCCCGGTCAAACCCTTGCAGACGAAACCTACATTGACAGCCGGGATATTAAAGGAAAAATTTCTGAAATATTCCAGCAAACGATTGGATTTATTCTGGCCAATACCCGGCAGGTGCAAGGAGAGCAGTCTGTAAACAGTTTGGGGGTTCCCGAGATCCCGAGAATTGTTTGGGAAGAGTTAATCACCAATGCGCTTGTTCATCGAGACTACTTTATTTCCGCACCCATCCGCGTGTTTATTTTTTCTGATCGGGTGGAAATCATCAGCCCCGGCCACCTGCCCAATAATCTTACGATTGAAAATATTAAAGCCGGTAATTCAAACACCCGTAATCCGGTATTGGCTTCTTTTGCATATCAGATTTTACCATACAGAGGTTTTGGTTCCGGAATATTGCGTGCTTTGGAAAACTATCCAGACATTAATTTCATTGATGACCGAAATGGAAACATGTTTAAATGCATCATTAAAAGGGGTTAACCATGATTGATCGCTGGTTCAAAAATGATCTACAGAGTATATACGACTCTCATCTGGTTGCTGTTTTCATTGATGAATCCGGTGATGCAAAATTCCTGCTGAAGGCAGTCGAAAACCAGTTTACCATTCACGAAACCAACTCCGAGGTGGAAGAACTGCATGTAAAATATCTCATTGAAAAGGCTGAGTCCCTCCATGGGAAGTTTCTCATCTACACCCGTTCCAAAAAAGAAGACCTGAAATTTATCCGGGAATATTGCGAAACCAATGGCTGCCTGGAAATTCGATACCTGCAAAATTACGTAAAGGACAAGGTTCATCAAACCCTGAACCTGAACATTAACCTGCCCAAAGAAGAGTTGATTGCCGCTGCCAAAGTAAGTGTCGGCAAGGACCTCACCTATTGGATGGATCTGAGCCATAAGGGCGCAACCCAGATTTTTGATCTGAACAAAGAGTTGCTGCCCTTTGTTCATGATCCTGAAACCTATGCTCGGGAAAAATATGATGCCCAGCTTCGAAAGACCTTTTATCTCAAAGTAAACGAGCTGCTCGGACAGGATTATCTTATAAAACCGGCAACTACCCTGGCAAAAGAAGTGGTGAACACCATGCTGGATGGTTTAGCCCAAAATCACTGCATCAAGATTCTCGATACCGTTTATACAGGTTGGCTGGATTCAATCACCTTCCGGGACTCCTTTAAGGGCTATCTGGAAAGCTATGTGCTGCCGGTTCCTCTGGATATATGGAAGGTCAGTATTCACCATCCCTTTCGTCAAGTGGATGAAAAATGGCTGGCAAAAATAGGTGCACATCTTTCAGACAAGGCAACCCTCCCCAATACACTGGCAAAACTGCGCCAGCGTCATCAGAACAATCAGGCTCAGGCCCTGGGTATCGTCTTCTGGGCCGATGTGATCACCCTACTGGAATTTGACCCCAAGGATATTCAATACCTGGGCTCATTCAGCGAATGCGTGGAATTTTACAAAAAGCACTTCTATCGTCTGGATACTGCCATCCGCAACCTCTATGCGGAATTCCTGAATAAGAAGGACCTGCTTGAGCCGTTTCAAGAGCGTTACAAAGAACATGTTTCGATCTTTCTGGATAAATGGTTCAAATATTGGAGCGGCTACAAGGAAACCCAGAAAGGAACGCTTCAGCGGATCATCAATGATAACAGCAAGAAGACGGCTGTCGTTGTCGGTGACGGTGTGACCTATGAAATTGCCGAACAGGTGGCGACCAGACTCAAAGGATCAATAAAACACACACAATTATTGCTGAAACGGGATGCGATTATTGCGGATATTCCATCGGAAACCGAAAATAATATGAGCCGGATATACATGGACAACGGCTTTGTGGAGGCAGTCCAGACCAATCGTGAAAAATATCTGGCCGCTCAAAACCCGAATGTTGCCATTGATTTTATCCGCCTTGATGCGGTGAATGAAGAGGCAAGACCGGGTCAATTTCTGATCTGCACGCACAAAGATATCGATGACATGGGTGAAAAGCTCCAGCAAAAAGCGCTTAAATATTTTTCGGAAACCATCGATTTCTTCGCTGAAAAAATTTCACTTCTTTTGGCCGGGGGCTATGCCAAGGTTTATTTGATTACCGACCACGGCTTTGTTCTGACTGGCCTGTTGAGTGAAGCAGATAAAATTTCAGTCACACCCAAGGGCGAATTTGTTAAGGCAGAACGATATATCCGGGCGGTGGAGAAACAGCCTGATTTAGCCCCCCATTTAATTGAGGCGGAGAAGAATTATAAACAATTCGGATATCTCTATTTTGCAAAGAACATCAATCCGTTCAAAACAACTGGATCATATGGATTCTCCCATGGCGGTGTTTCTCCACAGGAACTGGTGACGCCGTATTTTTGCTGGGAAAGATCCAGTAGCGTGGCCGCATCACTTTCGGTTGTTATTGAAAACAAAGCGGATCTGAAAAATGTCACGGGTGAGCTTTTCCAAGTCAAAATTTGTGCAGATGAAGGACCGGGTGAACTATTTTCCATGGATAGAAAAGTTTATCTGGTTTTCTTTGCCAATAAAACACAGGTCAATAAAAGCGATGTCCTTATAGTTCAGCGGAATGAAAGCATCACTAAGGAATATACCTTTGACGGTCATCCTGCGCTTGAAGTTCAGCTTTTAGATGCAACCTCCAAGCAGCAATTAGACCGGACAGTTATTCAACAAAATAAAGACAGAGATTTAGGCGGACTTCTCTAAGGATAAGGAACAGATTATGGCGGTATTAAATGATTTAGACATAAAACTTCTGGAACACTTCAGAGGGTATGTGGTTAGAAAAGATCTGGTTCTTTCTTTAAAAGTGGGAGCAAATGTCCCGGTTTTTGTCCTTGAATACCTCATTGCCAACTCCTGTTCTACCGATGACAAAGAAAAAATTCGCTCCGGTATGGAAAATGTGAAAAAAATTCTTTCACAACACTATGTAAACCCTGAAGAAAGCGCATTAATCCATTCGAAAATAAGAGAGATGGGGCGATATAAGATCATTGATAAAATATCGGTTGAACTGGATTCCAAAAAAAACACATACTGGGCAAAGCTGCAAAACAGTAATATCAAAAATGGTAATATTGATGATCACCTTGTCCGGCAGCACGAGAAAATGCTTATGGGAGGTATCTGGGCCATTATTGATGTTGAATATGATCCGGATATCAAAATCGGCCAGAACATATTCCCATTCGTTATCACCGACATCAAACCCATTCAATTATCATCTTTTGACAATAGTAAAATGATGAATAAACGCAAAGAATTCACAAAAGATGAATGGATAAATGTTTTATTGCGAAGCGCTGGTTATGAACCCACAGCTGAAGGAATGACGGATCGAATCAAAATGTTGTTGCTTTCAAGGTTGCTTCCAATGGTTGAATCAAATTTCAACTTTATTGAACTGGGACCAAGATCAACAGGGAAGTCCTTCGTCTTTAAAGAATTGACACCCTATGCGGTGTTAATCTCCGGTGGACAGGGAACTGTAGCCAAACTTTTTGTTCATGGATCAACCGGGAAAGTGGGTGCAGTGGGACAATGGGATGCTATCTGTTTTGATGAAGCAACCGATAAAATATTTAAGGATCGTGATGCTGTCCCACTGATGAAAGATTATATGGAGTCAGGATCTTTTTCCCGTGCCGGTGCCGGGGGTGAAATTACCGGTGCTGCCTCTATTATTTTAAACGGGAACATTAACCAGCCGATTGAGACTATTCTTCAGACGTCCCATCTTTTTAGCCCGCTTTCCGATGAAGTGAATAATGATACTGCGTTTCTGGATCGAATCCATTTTTATTTGCCTGGTTGGGAGATGATCAAATTTGCACCCAAGCATTTTACTTCAAGCTTTGGTTTCAGCACCGACTACTTTTCTGAAGCTTTAAAATCATTTCGACGTGTTACATATACCGATGCATTGGAAGAATATTTTTCATTGGGAACACACCTGAAACAAAGAGACACAAAGCCTGTTAAAAAAATAGTCTCGGGATTTATCAAGCTCCTTCATCCGGATGGAGAATACACTAAAACTGATATTAAAACGTATCTTGAAATTGCTTTAGAGATGAGAAGGCGGGTAAAAGAACAGCTTAAACGGATCGGTGGTATGGAATTCTGGGACACCAATTTTTCTTTTATCGACAAAGACAATCAGGAAGAGTTTTTTGTGGGGCTACCCGAAGAAAAAGGGTCACACCTGATTGAAAACACACCGCTTTCCCCTGGTGTCTGCTACACCAGCACCAGTGATGGAGAGAATGTTGCCCTGGTAAGGATAGAAACTATTGCTGTAGCAGGTTCAGGGAAATTAAATATTACCGGTGTCAGCTATAAAGATGTGAAAGACAATATTAAAAATACATACCAGTACATCAAGGCAAATGAAAAAACAATATTGAACGACAGGCATTCATTAAAAAATTATGATATTATTGTACAGGTTTCTAACCTTCTTGGGCATGCGGCTTCATCAGGCATAGGATCTGCTGTTTACGTAGCCATAGTATCCGCTTTATATAAAAAGAATCTAAAACCCGGCCTTGCGGTGCTTGGAAATATTTCAGTCGGTGGGGCAATTGAAAGGGCTATAAATTTTGCAGACAAAGTAACAATCCTTTCTGAAAATGGGGCGAAAACTGTCATTGTACCAATGGACAATTTATTAGAGTTATCAAATGTGCCGCCATCAGTTCTTGGAAACACGGATGTGCCGTTCTATCAGAACAACCAGATGCTCATGCAAAAGGCCATACTGTTGGATTAAATGACCATGAGTATAGTTCCCGTTTGTAGGGTATGGGGACCATTCGTGCAAAATCCCGTCATTTGATTTTTTTTAGTTTAAAAAGTCAGGTAGATGGGGGGTATATGACAAAAATATGCTGTGTCGAGAATGTGAAGATTAGTTTCAAGATTGGGTGTAATTGCACATTAGGATGAAATCCGTCATAGGGCTTGGTCATTTTCCCCAAAAAGTTTACATAATGACAAATTATCAGACCCAACGACTTTTAAATTTTTTAACACAAAATTGTTATTTTCAAAGATTTCAGTTGGTATGAATTCAATAGGTTACATGCCAGTTTGCCGTTCAGGGCAGCTTCGCTTCCACTACCCCAATATAGGCATTTACCCGGAAATTTAACATGACCAACGACAGCTCTCAAGCAAGTCTTGTGAAGTCTTGTAATCTGATTTCATGTCCCTACAGCCAGATATGACGGCACATAATCGCAATTGATCGTTTGGATAATAACGGGCATAATCCCGAAGGAAGAAAATATTTTTTTTCCAAACATCAAGTACAATAGCAGATCCTCTATAACTTTTAGTTTCTATAACTTTTTTAGTCATTGTGCTTTTAGAAGCACGCAAAATATTAAAGACATGGTCTTCTTTAGTACATATGCATAGCCCTGCATCAAAATTTTTATTATGCATGTTATAATAATACATATACAAAAACACGAATCGTGATAATTCATGGCAATTGGCAATACTTATATGAACGCAATGTTGCATTTTTTTTTCTATAAATTGTATGTATGATAGATCTTTCTGGAATTTTGGGTGAAATTTTCTAAGCAGGTAGTGTGTTTCCTCCATATGTTTTTTTCTTGCGTTACTACTTTGATGAAGTTGTGTATAGGCATTCTGGGTCTTCTGTTTTGATGAAGATATGGGGAATAACGAATTAAATTCGATTATTATTTTTTTTGCATAATCAATAAGTGCATGCGAATGAGGCCTAAGTTTAGATTTAATCTTACTGGAATCATCAATATATAAAATTTTAGAATCCTTGGCGCATAATTCACAAACCCTTACAGAACTACCCCTACCATGTTTTTTATACCAAGGAGTATCTTTCAAATTTTGAACCCCTGGTATTCTATAAGAAGAACAAGAATCACATACTATATTCCCACACACTCGACAATGATGTTTTCTTCTATAAGAAGTAAACAAGCTCTCGCATAAATTGCACTTAGTTGTGTTATAGTTAAGTTTCCATTTATATTTCATAATAAAAGTCCCTATTAAAATTTATATAACTACCCTAAAATTGGATTGTCTGTAAGGTTTTTTATGCAAAACTACGATTCCCCTCAAGATCATTGGTTTTCCTCAAAAGAAAATTTTACCCAAAATTGGGTAAAATTAAACATTGGGATTAAATCCGTCACAGTGTTTGGTCATTCTCCCAGTTAACATAATGACAAATTATCAGACCCAACTGTGGTGGCTCGGAATAGATCAGCCACCACACCTACTAAAAATCTTAGGTTTTTGTTATGACCATATCAACTCCTAATTGCCAGAGGTCACCAAAATATCCACCAGATGCATCCCAAAAGTTT
>JAAELK010000395.1 GCA_024226935.1 Desulfobacteraceae bacterium | reverse complement strand
GCAGGCCTATGGATATCGTGATTTTGAATTTTTCAAATTGAAGCTTTTTGATCTTCATAGAAAAAAGTACGCGTTAATCGGATGAACCTTATTTAAGGTGTTTTTATAAAGTTTATTTTCAAACTCAGGAGCACTATGCTCTCTCATGGATTCTTGATCAATGGTAAAAGGAGCTATACCACTGATTTCTTGAAAAGACTTGCCCATTGGGGTCAAGAAATCATTACCCTTTTTTGAGATATGGCCATAACCAGCATGCACAAATACTTTTGCTTTTGGATTTTTTTTGAGAATACGATTATAAAGGTTCAGCGCTTGATTATACTCACGATGATTCTGACAACCCTGCACGTGGTGGTAAAAATGCCAAGAAACGGGCAGCAATTGCAGTAGCACGGAAATTAGCGGTATTATTACATCGATTATGGATCACCGGCAAAGAATATCAACCGTTTTATAGTATCCATAATAAGGAGGCAGCATAGCCTATACGATTGACAAGAGACTCTTTTACTAAAAAAAGAAGTATAGAGAAAATTAAAATAGATAAGGTCCAACGTCTCATCCAGGAGACTGCGAAAACTTACAAGCAACAGTCAGTCGCCGCTGACAATAAAAGATTGCGAGTGCAAGATAGCAGCTCCTGCCAACGGATATTAACATGCACCGGGGCAAATGGCTGCTCCACAAAAGAGTGCGGATGGAAGCGTGATGGTCGAGACTTGTTGGATTGAACAAATTAACTCTTGACAATAGGCCTTCTCATGGAAGTTATGTTTGACTCTCAAAACTGTAAATGATCACCTAAAGCGAATTAATATTCAGGGTTGGTCATACGTCGGGCATTTCGGTCCTCTACCGCCATGGGCTTGATCTTTAAAAAAATCCAACACAATTTGCACTGACATT
>JAAELK010000394.1 GCA_024226935.1 Desulfobacteraceae bacterium | reverse complement strand
TTAACTTAGAAAACTCTTTCTGAGTATGGGTGAGTTCTTTTTTCCTTTTCCCTTGCTCTTCTTTTAACTTAGAAAACTCTTTCTGAGTATGGGTGAGTTCTTTTTTCCTTTCCCTTTGCTCTTCTTTTAACTTAGAAAACTCTTTCTGAGTATGGGTAAGTTCTTTTTCTATCTTTCCAATTCTGTCTTTTCGTAACAAAATATTTTTTTTTGTCCAATTGTGATCTTCCTGTACGTGAATCATGCTCGCCAATCTATGTTTTAAATTATCAAGAGAATGATCATACAGTAAATCTGCCTGGGGATTCACAAAAAGATATTCTTGAAGATCAATTTTTTCACCACAAGGATAGGCATAAAACAGTTCTTTATAACGAATAAGGTTGTATCCAAACAATTCTGTCCCAACGAGAACCGGGGCCTCTTTTTGCGTTTGTTTTATAAACCCAAGAGGCTTTTTTCTGAATTGATAAATTTTTTCAGAAAAAAACGATTCACTCCCCATTTCCAAATTATGGTAACCAAAAGCCTCCATGAAATCTTGTTTAAGTGCTTTTATACGTTCAAACTGCCTATTGGTAAGGTGTTCACGGTATTTACCAATTTCTCCTTTGTTAAAAGTTGGTGAATTCGGGTCAAACAGACTCTTTGCAAAAGAACTTGGCCTACCAGGAATTTGTAATTTTAACTGCAAAGACCAAATTAAATCCTGCTGTATCTCATCTGAACCGTTCCCTTTTTGGCCGACTAACTCTTCAAATGATAGTGGAATAACATTTGGAAACTGAAGCCAGGGTAAAAAATCGTTTATCCTGTCACGAAGAGTTCCCATAAGGTGTGGATCATCAATTAGCAGATTTATTCTTTCTTTCATTGACAGCCCACTAAAGTATCCAGAAAAAATCGTATTATCATTCATATGATAGTACGAAGCTTCAGAAATCAAAATATCCAAGGGATTTCTATAAATTAGTATTGCCGGGTTACAAAGAAATGGATGCTGTCTATTTCCAAAATAATTACGGCGAACAGAATCGATAAAAAAATCTTTAGCTTTTGTATGCGAATTGGAAAATTCCAGGCAATACCAATTCTTTGGTTTTGTAAAATCGTTAAATGTAATCCCTCTTTCAAAGCCAAAAAGTTCGGCTAAGCGATAAAGAAGATGGGTTCCTGCCTTTGGTATCGATATAAGGAAAAGAGATTTGTTAAAATATGACCTTTCTGTTTTCTGGGCAAGAACAATAGTATCCTTTTGATTTATATATTTCATTAAACCGATGGAGATATCTCGTTCTTCCGTATGAGTAACGATTGATAAGTGTTTCCCCCCTACAAAACGGCTTTCAAACTTTTCCAAATCTGTAAACTGGAAATTGAGATCCATGCCATTTAGCTTCTCGGTTATCTTTTGTGAGAGGGGAGTCTCATCTGAAAAACTGATCAGATCTGGATTCTCTCTTTGTATGACCTCAGCTATTTCATTTTCAAGATCATCTACAATTATAAGTTTACGCATGCTGTCCTTCTACCCTATCTCTCTCACTTAATTCATATATCAAATCAGTCAAACTACCCGCTTTTTTTATTGAATCATATTTATCAATCTTCTGTGTGGTCAGATCGATGGGGCCAAGAGACTGTGGAATTCCGTAAAAAACCTTTTTAAACAACACTATATTTATCTTCCCATGTACTCTTATAAGCCTTGGAGAAACATCCTTACTCATATTTTCAAATATTTTATCAATACAATCATCTATAGTTCTAAATCCAGCCATTTTCAAAAGTAAAGGATAAGAATTTAATATAACCTTTAACTTTTCCCGGTAATTCTCACCTGTTAATTCCGCATTCATAGTTTCATAAAACAATTCATTAAAATCATTAACTATGTTTTCGGTTTCTCCCCACACATAATTAAGAACAGATTCATCTTGAAAACAGGATTGCTCAATTCGTGTATATTTTTTCCACTCATATGTTTTAAATATTGAAAATGATGAGGCATCAATATTTGATTTATTAAAAGAAAAGGTAAAGAGATCCTTATCCCAATACCTACGGTATATTTTTCCTTTTTTTAGATAAGAGGCTATTTTTTTTTGATAATCAGTATATTCACACTCATCGATTGACAAAATTTTACCATAGCCCAGTTTTATTGATATATCTTCAAGTCCCTCTTCTCTCATTAAGCGCAAATGCTCATTTGTCAGAGTTTTACGCCACCCATTGACATATGCATGTCCTTTTCGGTAATTATGCCCATGGGCTGCTGTCAAATTTTTATATGCTAGTTGCTGCCATATTTCAGCTGTATCCTCAGCGCGAATCGAAGATCCAAGTTGTTCCGAAATATTATGGATAGTTTTACCTGGAATTCCAATTAAATCTTCCCAACGCATTTCATGGAATTCATCCCTACAATCCAAATATTCAAGATAATAGTCTCGTAATTTACTAATCAACCCTTTAAAAAAAGTTAAATCCGTTAATTTATATAACGCTATCTTTTTTCTAAGATCATCATTATCTTTTCTATGACTGATAAATTGTTGAATATAATGACTAGTCAACGCATTAAATGAGAAACAAGAAGAACTGATTATATCCACAGGATTCCGAACGGAAGCAAAAAACCTATGATTTTTAAACCGAGGATCAGAAAGCCAGACCTTTGGGCTGTAGTGGGAGTGCTCTATGGGAAAAGAAGATTCGATTTCAGATGGGTAGCGAACCAATAAAGCAAAGTCACCATATCCTTTTACACCAATATATTTTCTAAAGCAGTAAAATTTATTTTCCGTTTCATCTATCCAATGTGGGCCACCAAAGACTGCCCGAAAACTAGGGCTGTAGACCAGATTTTTTTTAATCCCTTTTTCAGCAAAGGCTTTTTCAATAGTACGGCTTATCCCTTCGCCCATTATGAATGTCACTGCATTAATAAACTTTTTTTCAAATGGTTCCTCTTTGGGGCAAGTCTGTTGGAAAGAATCAATAACATTTATTAATAAAGTAAACCCGCTTCTGGGTGCACCAAGAACTATTGGCTTTTTATACTCTTTAAAAGTCATATCACCTCACTACTTAATTATGTGCCATATGCTTGATGGTCCTATTTCCGTTCCAAGGTTTTCTTCTGCCCATAAAAAAGCATTGCTATTAAAAACCTCATCCACACAAAGAACAATTCCAGGGTGTACTCCGGCAAATTTATAATTCGGGATTTCAATAAAATCCTTATCTTTATTGCTTTTTATCAAACGTTCATCTAACTCTGACAACCTTCCCTCACAATCATGGCCACACAATAGACCACCCTTACGTAATTTAGGAAACCACGAATCAATATCTCTTTTTACAGCTTCATAGGAATGATCCCCATCTATAAAGATTAAATCACAACTATTATTTTTAAAAATTTTAGCAGCACTTAAACTATCCATAACCAAAGGTTTTACAATTTCACTTCCACCATACAAGTCCACATTATGAGTAAATGTTGAAAAAAAATCATATTCAGCGGCCAATCTTGAATGCCAAGCAACATTCGTATTGCCTTTCCAGGTATCAACACAATAAAGACTGCCCTTTTTACTTCTAATTTCATCAAGAAAAGCCTTGGTGCTTCCATTACCCAAGAAGCTACCGATTTCAACAACAATTAAATTTTCATTGAATACGCTTTGAATTAGATGCTTCAATACATATCTGTCACCCTTTGAAATTCTAGGCTCAATATGAAGTGCTAATCGTTTTTTTGCTACTTTTGCAATCATTTTTTTAAAAAGATTCATTTGTATTCTTTAAACTATTTTTTATCTGCCTTTTTTTTAGAAAATTGATTTTATCATCGCCAATTAAACTGCCTAAATAAATTTTGATCCTTTTTAGCATTAATTGATTTAATTTGTTCCACACTGAATTCAGACAAATGACTACCTGAAACTCCTTTACGAAAGTGTGTGTCTAAACAAATATTATTGGATTTACGTGCAGATATCTTAGGCCAAATTATTTTTTTTTGATATTCTTTTAACAAACCATAAAATTCAAGTATATCTTCGATAAATTGCGTTTTGTCTTCTAAAAATTCTTCATATGTTTTAATTTTGATAGAGAATCGCTCATCCCTTGAAAGCAATTCCCAGCCCCTCATCCATTCAATCATAATTGGATAATAATGCTTAATAAGATCATCTATTTTCTCATTCCAAGTCAAATCATAATAAAATTCAGAGATTATTCCACTTGCATAAAGAAGATTTCTGTGCCACTGCACTCCCGCAGCATCTTCTCTTTCCAAATGATGAACCCATGATACTAACGCATCTCGAGGGTCTCTAAAAATTAATATAAATTTTGTAATACCGGAGTAATATAAGATATCCAGATTAAATTTTGTCGGTGCTATATGATCTTGTGATACATTTTTTTTTTGCAAACAAAAATTATAAGCTGCTACTGGATCTATCTGGCTATAATTCACTCCTCTTGAACCAAGCCTTATAGTGTCACAAGAAATTGTTTCCGCAATAGTTCTCACAATATATAATGATGAGCTTTTGGGCAAACAATTTACTAAAATATTTGTATGATTTAACTTCATTTTATTTAACATTAGCAAACCTCTTGCAGAAATAAAAAAAATATAGTGCTTTAAATTATTGAAAAGGTGCTTCTCTGATATTTCAGCAGCTTAACCATCATAAAAAACGACTAAAATAGAAAAGCAACTTTATTAGAATAATTATCACAGCCTTGGTTGGAGATACAAGAGACTCTAAATTTTAACAAATTAAGCATATCTTATAATCCAATATTCTCTTCAGAATTGCATTGTTCTAATGAACAAGCTAAATTTACAATTCCACTAAAATACTTGTTTGCACGACTCTCAATCGACAAGTGAATCATATCATATCTTCTGTCAATTGGTATTCCCTCTTTATGTATAGAAGGTTTAGATCCCACTCCAAGACCAATGAAATATTCCCCTGGTGCCAGAGACATTTTTAGAGAAAACTTATAAATCTCTATTTTATTTTTTTTAACTAATGGTGGAGTAATATTCAGTAATAAAGCATTTGTTCCAAAGATAAAAATGCCATCAACTGTCTTAATCCTGATACCATAATTTGGATATTGTATTGTTTCATAACATTTAACTTTTAAATAAATATCAACATTATCCCCAGAACTAATTTTTGAAGGATCACTTGTATTGTTAGAAATAATTAAATAATCTACAATTTCTGCTTTTTTATCCCCATATCTATGCTCATTTTTATTGTAGTTGCTATGAAGAACACACCAATCGTTGTCAGGAATTTCATATAGAAATTTTTGCAATTTTGTCAAATTGTTTGTAAGTGCTTTGTTTTTTTTAATTATCTTCCCACACGCTCTTTTTTTCCCAGAAGAAATAACATTACCTGCCAATAATTCCGTATACCGATTGATCGTATCTTTTGGTTTGCCAAAACAATGAATGCTACCATTTACCAGCAATATTGCATCTTGACAGTGGTTGGCTATTACCTCAAGACTATGTGAAACAAACAAAATAGTAACTTTTTTTTTTTGCAATTCTCTAAATTTAAGATAACATTTATATTGAAATTTAGCATCACCAACGGCAAGTGCTTCATCAACAATTAAAATATCTGGATCAACATTAATGGCTGTGGCAAATGCAAGACGGACAAACATCCCGGATGAATAGGTTTTAACCGGTTGATCTATGAAGTCACCAATTTCAGCGAACTCTTCAATTAAAGGTAATTGTTTTAGTATTTCCTTTTTGGAAAAACCCATTGAAATACACTTCATAAAAACATTTTCTCTACCGGAAAATTCCGGATTAAAATCTGCACCTAATTCCAAAAGAGCAGAAATTCTACCATTTATAGAGACTGACCCTGACGTGGGCTTTAAAACTGAGCAAATAATTTGTAAGAGTGTTGATTTGCCAGACCCATTTAGTCCAATTATCCCAAGTGTTTTTCCCTTTTTGACATCAAAACTAATATCTTTTAATGCCCAAAATTCCTGATGATATTTTTTCTTGAATGGATGGAAAGCCTCGAGCAATCTCTCACTCGGAGAGTTGAAGAGTCGAAATTTTTTTGAAACATTTTTAATTGAAACAGCAATAGTATCCATATCTATAACAACTCAGCAAATTCTGGTTTTAATTTTCTAAATACGCAACTGCCAATCAACAAAACTAAACTACAAAGAGCCCAGAAGTATAATCCTCCCGTCAAATTATGCCAGAACGGAACATGATCAATAAAAGATAATTTATAGCCTTTTACGATATAATACACAGGATTTAAGTCTAAAATAAATCTATACTTTTCCGGTACTATACTAACCGGCCATACAATTGGCGTCATCCAAAACCACAAATTTAGTATTATACTAAAAATTTGTCCAACATCTCTAAAAAATACATTCACGGCCGATAAAAACCAGCCTAGACTAATCGTTAACACAGAAAGAGAAAAAAGGTAGTAGATAAATTGTAAATTCCATAAAGAAAATGGTATTTGATTAAAAAAAAGAAGAAGAAGAAATATACACATCAAAATACCATGCCCCATCAAGTTTGCTATCAAACTAACAATTGGCAAAATCTCTGTTGGAAACACAGTTTTAGTCGTAAGATGACTATTATCCACAATTATACTTGTGCTGACAGAAAGCGTTTGAGAAAAAGTCATCCATGGAATATATCCACAACAAAACACAACGATAAAAGGAGCATTTTCCATGGGTTGAACCTTAAGCCCGGCAGAAAAAATAAGCCAAAAAACCAAAATCGTCATTAAAGGATGAATGACATGCCATAAAAACCCACCGAAAGTACCTGCATATTGTCTCTTAAGATTTTGCCTGGCCATGGCCATGATCATAACCCTATGGGAATATATTTTACCTAAAAAATCAAATAATTGTCTTAGTCCATTCATTTTTTATAAACAATCCTAAATATATTTTCTTTTTAATTTGTGAGAAGCCATCTGTTTTATATGGTCCATTGTATCAACACCAAATTTATTTTTTATCATATTTAAATATCTTGGATTCTTATAGTATGTATCAAAGGCATAATCTCTGAATTCCAAAACCTGAGGACCGGATAAATATCGAGAAGGTAATGGTAAGGCATCAAAAGAATATTGCGAATAGTTTTGCCAAGAATCAGGTAAAGGCCAATTATTATCAATTGCAGTATCATAAAGATTAGACCCAGGATAAGCCATGGCAGAGTATATATTTGACCACTCTGCATTAATTTCCTGCATCAAAGATAAGGTCTCATTCATGGAATCATAATCATCTTCAGGAAGACCAAAGATAAAATTGGAACAGATGTGAATATCATGATCATAGGTCATTTTAACGACATCCATAACTCTTTCAAACTTATACCCCTTACTTGTATCTTCAATCACCCGTTTGCTTCCTGATTCAAACCCATATGCCAGCCAATTGATTCCCGCCTCTTTCATTTTTGCCAACATTGGCTGTGTTACAGTATTAACCCTTGCATATGCCCAGATATTAAGACCATAATCGCGTTCAATAATTTTATCGCATAATTCAACTACTCTTTTTTCATTTAATGCAAACATTTCATCTATTATTTTTATATGGGTTACACCATAATTATTAACAAGAAAATCAAGCTCTGTTATAACATTATCAATGCTGCGATAACGTATAGTATTTTGCCCGAAAAATGAGTTAATACAACAAAAACTACAACGAAATGGACAACCAAGACTCGTATACAAAACTGCATAGGACTGTCTTGTATCCAAATCATCAAAACAATGCCAATTATGTGCCCGATATTTATCCATTGGCAACATATCCCAGGCAGGTTGAGGTATGAAATCCAAATTCTTCATAATCATAGCTGTATCATTTGATAATATTTGATCGCCATCTCTATACCATAGCCCAGGAATATCAAATTTTTGCAACCCATCTTTCAAACTAGTGATAAGCCCTGGAAAAGTTTGAAAACCTTCTCCTTGAATCAAAAAATCAATTTGCTCTTCCTCCATTGTCTGTTGCGGAAGAGCACTTGGATGAAGACCTGCCAGAGCTGTAGCAATCTCTTGGGATTCATCTTTAATTAATCTGACTATTTGTCCTGCACCCGTCATATTCATTGTTGAAGCAGATGGATTTGAACCTGAAACCATCACAACTGCCAACAATGGGTTTAAATCCCGGACTATAATAGCGATATCTTTATAACTAAGATTTTCTGCTTCTGCATCTATAAGTTCTACTTTAAAATGATTTTCTCTAAGAAATCCAGCAATAATTGCACCCCAAAGAGGAGGCTCAATAGCTGTTAAGTCAAAAGAAGATAATTGTCCATAAATCTGTTTTTGACTACCAGGCTTAATAATAATAATATCAGGATTTTTCACAAATTTTTTTCTCACTATTTTTGATGACTTGTTAGAAATTTTTCTACATGATAAAGAAAATACTCCATATGCTCAACTTCCAGATCATGATGACAACCGATATGCAAACCATGGTGGCCCATATACTCAGCTACTGGGAACTGCCCATATTCATACCCCAAGGATTTAAACCCAGGGCATTGTGTCGGCATGGATTGAAACAATGTCCTGGTATCGATACCATTTTCTTCTATATAATGAGTAAATTCAGCCCTTGTAAAGCTAGCATCTTCATTAATAATAATAGGGATGGCATGGGGCCCAATCTGCTCATATTCTTCTTCTTTAATAGTTGAAAGATATGGAGAAAATTTATCAAACCGATCCAATACATACTTTAAATTAGTATATCGTTTTTCTACTATATTTGTATAATTTTCCATATTTCCCAACCCCACTGCTGCTTCTAACTCATTCATTTTACATGAATATCCAATTCTTGGAAAAGTAAAGCGCAGGTCTTCACCTGTTTTCTCATCAAAACGTTTAGAACAATGGATCTGGGTTGAAGAGAGAATACAGGTCGAACAAGAGCAGGCACGTCCATGGGATCTTAAGGAAATCAATATTTCTGCATAGTTTTCATTGTTACAGGTTATTACCCCACCTTCAATGGTTGTTATAATATGAGCTACATATAGACTAAATGCACCCAGATCGCCTATGGTTCCAGCAGGACGTCCTTTATATAACATACCATGGGCTTCGGCTGCATCTTCTACCACTATCAGGTTATATTTTTTAGCAACCTCCATGATAGTATCCATTTCTGCCGGTTTTCCCATGAGATGAACTGGCATTATGGCTTTTGTTCTTGGGGTAATTGCGCTTTCAATCTGTTCAACATCAATATTGAGCGTATCCCTTTGAATATCTACAAATTTAGGTGTTAACCGTGCATGGACAACAGCATTGCCAGTTGCAACAAAAGAAAGAGCGGGAATAATCACTTCATCACCGTGAACTGCTCCCAAGTCATGCAATAAAGCCAAAGCAAGGGCATCTGCATCCGTACCAGTTGAAACAGCAACTGCATGCTCAACCCCTAATAGACCAGCAAACTTTCTTTCAAATTTTCTTACCAACGGCCCGCATGAAACCCTGGTATCATCTAAAGCCTGATTAATAAGATCTTTTGCTTTTTGGGGAACCAGAATCGTTCCAAAGGGTAGCTCCATCTTTACCATTCATTTGCTCCTAATATTATTGTTTTAGCCCAATACAGCCTCAACAACTGCTTTTTTTATTTGATTTTTATCAATATAAAATACATCTTCCAATGTATAACCAGAAGGGGTTGGGAGATCTGGACATGTCACACGTTTTATTGGTGCCTTTAAACTTGAAAAGCCTTTTTCCACAACCAAACTTGCTATTTCTGCTGAAACTCCACCTGTTTTCCACCCCATATCGACAATAACCAACCGACCTGTTTTTAATACAGATGCAAGAATCAACTCTTCATCAAGGGGACACAATGTCCTGGGATCTATTATTTCTACATCAATTTTTTCTTCCTGGTACAACTCTTCAGCAGCCAATAAAGAATCAGTTACCATGTGCGATATTGCTACAACCGTGACATCACTACCGTTTCTTCGCTTAACACCCTTCCCAAATGGAATTGTATACATCTTTTCCGGTACATATCCCTGGTTACGATAATTCATTCTATGATCAATAATAATGACAGGATTAGGATCTTTAATCGCAGTTAACATCAATCCCTTTGTATCATAACAAGTACTTGGCATTACAAGTTTCAATCCGGGAATATGCATAAAAAGACCTTGTAATGCCTGGGAATGTTGTGCACCAGACCCCCAACCTCTTCCAATACATGCCCATATCACCAAGGGAACACTAACTTTGCCCGCAAACATATAAGACCATTTCGCTGCATGATTTGCCAATTGATCCAAGGCAAGATAAAGAAAATCCGGCCTATTGTGAAAATAAACGGGTTTCATACCAGCCATTGCAGCGCCAGCAGCAATCCCAGTCAATGCTGTTTCCGCAAGGGGTGTATCAAAAACTCTTTTTGCACCATATTTTTCCTGCAAATTTTTTGTTGAACCAAACATTCCAGAAGGATCATCAACCCCCTGCCCCATTACAAAAACACTGGAGTCTATTTCAAGAGCCTGGGAAAGAGCCTCATTTAACGATTCAGAATATGTCAATCGTCTCTGGCCTGTTATTTCTTTACCATAAAAATCAGGTTCAATATAATCTGTTTTAATTCTTGACCAAGGCATTATTTACTCGCTAAAAAGAGATCCATGCAAATCCTCTGCAGAGGGCAAAGGGCTATTAACAGCATATGCAAAAGCATCATCAATTTCATCTTTGATCATACTTTCCAAATGTTCAATTTCATTATTTTCTAAAAAACCATTATTCATTAATTCTTGCTTTAAACTTTTAATTGGACATTTTTCTTTCCACTCATTAATTTCATTAAGCTCTCGATACCCTTTTGGATCCTGGGTTTCACACCCGGCATGACCTAAAATTCGGTAGGTATCACATTCTATAAATGAAGGACCTTCTCCCGACCTTGCTCTATTAACCGCCTGTACCATCGTCTTATATACTTGAGCAATATCATTTCCATTTATATCTGCAGTCAATAATAAATCCTGATCTGTCCTATGAAAAATATTTTTTGAGGTTTGTCGAGTTGTAACTGGCGAACAAACAGCCCATTTATTATTTTCAAGAATAAAAATAACAGGTAATTTTCTTAAGATTGCAAAATTAATACTTTCGTATAAGACCCCCTCATCAGCAGCACCATCACCAAAGAAAACAACCGAAACCCTGCCATTATTCTTCATTTTTGAAGCAAGGGCCATACCTGTCCCCAAAGGAATACCACCACCAACAATTGATGAGCTACCCAAATGACCAACCGATGTATCGATAATATGCATTGATCCACCAAAACCACCAGAACACCCAGTAGACTTACAATGCAACTCGGCAATTAATTTTTTTAAATTACCACCCTTGGCAAGATAATGTCCATGTCCCCTGTGATTACTTGATATATAATCTGTTTGTTCTATAGCCTCACAAGCACCTACTGCGATAGCTTCCTGCCCTACGCATAAATGAACTGGCGTTTTCATTTGATCATTTAAATACTCCTGATCTATTCGTTCTTGAACTCGTCTTATGCGAAGCATGGAATAAAACATTTTTTTTTGAAGCTCTCTATTTATTCCTAAATGGCTTAAATTCTTTTTTTGCTGGCTCATATTTAATTATTATTACCCATTTTTAATTTACTCAATTCAACGAATTCGTTAAAATCTCTACATTCTCTTTCGTCATTAATATGCCTAAAATCGTCAACATTTGGATCATAAAATATGATTTGCGACCCATTAAATTCAAACCGGAAAGGAATATGTAATAAATCACATAAGGCTTCTCGAACATTTGCTTGCTGTTCTTTAGGAACAAAAAACAATAAAAAGCCACCACCACCTGCTCCAGTTATTTTTCCACCCAAGGCGCCTGCATTCATCGCTTTTTGATAATAACCATCAATATAGGAATTAGATATTTTTTCAGATATCCTTTTTTTAGCCTGCCAATTCAAATTCATAAGTTCCCCAAATGCACTTAAATCACTATCTGATGAAAGAATTTTCATGGCTTCATCTACCATTTCATGCATCTGAAAGATACAGCGCTCTTTCTCTTTAATATCAGTAACATAACTTTTTGCAATATTTGAAGCTGTTCGCATAATACCAGTGTAAAAAAGCATTAAATTATCGTTTAGCTCTTTTCGTCTATCCATATGTATGGTAATCGGTTTAACTTCTATCTGCCCGTCCTTTTGAAAAATAATCTTATTTAGTCCACCAAAAGCCACAGCTGTTTGATCCTGACTTCCCACTGTATCGCCAACAAGATCCTGTTCAACATGAATCGCACGGGTTGCCAGGTCCATTTTATCACTTATACTCCCATTAAGAGCATCCAAGGCATTCAATAACCCGACAGCAAATGAAGAGCTTGACCCCATACCACTTCTTGCAGGAAGGTCACCATCATGATGAATTTCAAGGTTACGATCAAACCTTAAATATTGCAAAATTTCACGAACAATTGGATGCTGAATCTCCTTAATTTGTTTCACATTTTCCATTTTTGAATAAACCACCCTATAATGATGTTCAAAAAATGGGGGTAAATACCTTAGAGTCAAATAGCAATATTTATCAATGGTGCTAGAGATAACCTGCCCACCATTTTTTAAATACCAGGAAGGATAATCTGTCCCCCCACCAAAAAATGATATCCTAAACGGTGTTCTACTAATAATCATTACTCCCCCCTTAAAGAATTATTTGGTCCACCTCTGCCCAATTTTCAAATTCACTGATAGGAAAAAAATAATTTTCTTTTGAACAAACAAATGACTGATATTTATCCAGGTTTTGTTCAAATAATATAGTACTATCGTTTTTTAAAAAATTTAGAATATATTGCTTATCTAATTTGGGTAGATACTCAATGCATTTAGAAATTTTACATTTTTCAGCAGAGCCTATGTGAATAGTTGCTTTGCCACTTCTAAATCCAAATAAAATCCTCATTGGTGAAAGCCATTTCCAAGTTGACCTTTGAGGAATATTAAGTGAATACCTTGATTCGTGAAGTAATTTAGCTCTGGTAGTTTCTTTATTGCCAAAAGTACAATTAAATATTTTAGATGAATTTTCTATATAATTAATTATTTTTTTACGATGATCCGTCAAAGTTCCTGTAAAAACAAAATCGTATTCAGGCTTATTTTTTATCTGCAAAAACATATCTTTTTCCTCGATCATGGGATATGGGATCCTAATAATATTCGCAGTGTATATAATTTTATCAAAATTGATCAATCTTGGATAATCGCCTAGAGTAAAATAACCAATCGTAACAGGTGCTAAATTTAACAAACCCAATAAGCGTAACAATTTTCTGGGCTGATAATCATCTGATTCTGCTACTTGTATCCCATTAAAATTAATAATGCCATTAACAAAATCAATGTGCTCGGTAAGAACAACACCAATCTTTTTATTATATTTTTTACAAAAATCTAAAATTTTTTGTATCAATGGTGGTTCAAAATTTTCAATGATAAGATTTAAAGCATCTGGAACTAACTTATTGGAAAACTGAAGGGAAATTTTTTTATGAATCAAAGCTTTTTTGAGGAACCAAATCTGATCAAGTATCCATTCAGGATAATGATTCCCTAAAAAAATATTTATTCTAAGATCTATCATGTTTGTCTATGGAATCTAAACCTGAATTCTTTTTTATAAAGAGAGTTAAGAAAATGATAATGATCTCTTTCACAAGGCATGGGAAAAAAAAGATATTGTATTATTATAACCCAACAAGATTTAATCTGATTTTTTTGTATTTTATGTAATGGGCTATTATAAGATATTTTTTTACGATTTTTCTTTAAAAAGAGTCTAATTTTTTCCATCATTTTCCAATGACCTGGAATCATAAGAATAAATAATCTTATTATCAATAAAATATTGAAGAAAAAAAAATGAATAAATAATATTAATAAATTTAATTGTTTTAAATACAACGCAATCTCAAGATTATTAACAGATAAACCTAAATGAATATAAATTTTACTATACAAATCGCAATCATTAGTTGAAATAAAAAGGAGTTTTGCTTTTTGTAATTCAATTGCCTGTATGCTATTTAAATCCCAAGAACTTAATTTCATAGGACAAATATCCACATCCATACTCAAGGCAATAATTTCTTTTTGAAGGCGAATGAACTTATAACCAACTGCCTGACCAATTAGCTTTGGCCTGAATTCTTTTTTTTTAAAAGCTATTTTTGAAAAATTGGAATCCTTTACCATATAGAGCATCCTAATTCATGGAGGTAATTCAAAGCTCTTAATTTGTAATAACTCTTTGCTGTTCCCAAGACATAGCTCCGCCCTTTCAGTTACATGCGCCTTGGATAATAAACAAACACAATCACTATTTAAAAAAAGACTACCGGATTAAATTTATGTTTTTAAATTAACTAACTATGCACAAGTTGATGGAACTTCCAATTTTTATAATATTAAACTACAAATTAGGATTACCTTATTTGTAGTTTTTTGAAATCGTTTGCCCTAGTAGTAGCTTTTGAGAAAATGCTGAAACAGAACATATATTTTTTTCAAGACAGATAAACATTTTTTGACTTATTCTCCTATGGAAATTTAATAGCATCAATCTAATTACTATATCAAAAAAATTGCTTTCTAGAGTTGAATTTATATTTAATAAAAAGAATAAGGTCAAGGATAAATATTCTTTTAAATTATTAATATTCTTTCTCTGGCGTACTATCCAATCATAACTAATAAAAATTATAGACAAAACTCTCGTTAAATTATAGGTGCTTAATGTGATAAAAAAAATCAAACTGATCAAATACTATAAAGCTGTGTATACCGGTAAGTGTCAAGCAAGTTGTCGCCTTTTTCTAAACCGATTTAGTAATATTCCCGTAAAATCTCCTCATAACCTCCGATGTACTGTTTGCAATCAGTGGTTCTGGCTATGTCTTTCAGATCTTTGCACGACCATTCAGGTTTTTAAAAATTAAACAATATTTTTCTTTTGCTGATATCTTATGTTAATAAAAATGCTGACAAAAACCGTTCTTTGTTATTCCTACACAAAGTGGACAGTAACATTGATTGGAAACCTATTGAAAATCTTCTCATAAAATTTTATCAGATGTTATAATTTGGGGAAAATAGCTGATTTTGCAAGGATCGGGGGTGTATGATTTAGAATGTTTTTTATCGACTGCCATCCATGGGAATAGTTTTCCAGCGAAGTCCTTATGTCTTTCAACACTTTTATCGAAACAAATTCAATTCATCAAGCACCTATCCATAATCGACAAAAATTTCAATTAAAAGAGGACATATGATAAATTATTACCCTGTAAAAATAACTGTAACCCGCGCCCTTCTTTGGAAAGATTTTTGTTTCGAGGGTTCTTTGGCGGCAAATCTGTACTCTCCCGTGGTTTCGATTTTAAAAATTGATGATTTAAGGCCTTGTTTCACCAATTCATGGATAATATTGGCAGCTCTTGCAGCACCCAGTTCAAAATTGGAAGGGTATTGTTTCGTATTAATGGGAAGTGTATCTGCATAACCGTTTACCAGAATTTTAACGTCATAGGATTTTAAAAAGTCAGCAAGTTTCTTAAAAAATGAATGGTACTCTTTGGCCACCTTCGCACTTCCGGATGAAAAAAGGATGGGAAGAGTGGTTTCAATTCGAAGACAGCCGACATCTCCATTTATTTCCACCCAATCAGCAAGCCCCGCGCTTTTAACAGCCGTCTCAAGATCAATTTTTTGAATAGTATTAAATTCATCCACAATGGGTTGAAGAGGAACTTTTTCAATGGTTTCTAAAATTTGGGGGACAACCTTTTTAACAATTATTTCTTCGACTACCTCTTCTTGCTCCAACACAAGAATCTTATCTAACTCTCTTTTTTTACTCAAATCAAACTCTTTTTTATAATAGGATGAAACTATTTCCAACCTGGTTTTTTCTTTAAACAATGTTTTGCTTTTTTCTTCTTTGGCCTTGACAGATTTCATCAAGCCATAGGGTGCTTTTTGCCCGGCATCCTGGATACGGTTAATCTTCAAGATCAGCCAATTGATATCTTTTTTGACTTCCGAAATCTGTGTATCCAATACATCGATCTTGACCTGGTAATTTTCAAGAACTAATTTCAATTCCATGGTAGTATAGGGATCGGTGTTTAATAATTTTTTCTCATTGTACCCTGCCCCGGCAGATTGGGGAATAAAAGAAAGGATTATAAAGACTGATGCCTGCAACATACCAAATACCCAGGACCCAATATTGGACCTTAACCTTCCCATAATAACCTCCAGAACAAGAATTACGGGTCATTTTAACAAAACCCATTTTAATCGACATCTTAATTTGACAAACCTATCTTTTTTATATGAAAAAACAATCAATTTATCTAATTCTTTCATATTTTGTTGCGGGCAAGCCTATAAAACTTGCCTGACGGCCCATGGCCGTTATTTAGATCCACCGGCCATGATGGAACTGCTTGAGGTTACAACGGGTTTGACATTTTGCCCGATACCCACCGGCCACCAAACCATCCCGTTTTTAGAAAAATTAATTCTCAACCGCAACCTGGCATTTGTAATGCCATATTCCCCCTGGGTGATTTCCATAATTTCCGTTCCCCTCAACCAGGATTGGGTATGAACCTGAATCACATCATGATTCACTGTTCCCTTACCGGCTTTCATGAAGGCATCCACATAAACACCCCGGACTTTTTCCACAAGCTGCCGATAACCGTCTGCCACGGCTGCCCGTTCAGCCATCAACACTGCTTCTCCCTTGGTAAGGGCATTTTCAGGCTCAAGCCCTTTGCCGATAACATAAAAAGACACAATCTTGTGATTATCCAGATTACCCCCGGGAGGCCCCAGGATTCCCCCAGGCAAGCTGGCTGTAGACCGGGAGGATGAACACCCGAAAAAGAACAAACCCAATACAGCGACTGACAACAAAACAAAATTTTTCATTTTTCCCTTCCTAATTTTTCCAGTTAACCCGAATACTAAAACCGACTTTGCCCCTTTTTGCATTGATTCCGGACAAAACTTCATGATAAAAGAGGAATCGTCAGGAATTGGCGCTAACTTTAATTATGGGGTTACTAAAATAACATTACCAATGTAACATACAAAATCCATGCCTGTCTTTTTTAAAAACCAAATACTTTTTTTAGCCATATTAATACCTTTGTATTTTACTTTCGGTATTCTTGCGTCTGCAAAGGCATCAGAAGGGCTTGACCGCTATTATGTCAGGTATGATATTAAGTCCAGCAAAAACAAAATAACAGATGAGCGGTTAACCATGGTTCCGGCAAATAAAGATTTCAGGGTGGAAAAATTTTCACTTACTTTAGTCTCAAATCTCATACCTGTCGACTTTAAAGAATCAAAACAGACCATTAACAACCTTGCAAAAAAAACCGCCCTTAAATTAATTCTGGAACAAAAAGGGTTAAAATCGGTTAAAACATATAATCATGAAACCATTATCAGCTATGAAGGAATAATTATCACACCTATTTCTCTCGTAACTTTAACATACGATGATGACCGTGGTGGTTATGAATATACCGCCGGAATTCAATTTGCCCCCATTGCATTTCCTGATAGATGGGAAAATCTTCAAATCAAACATAGAATAAAAGAATTTTTCCATGATTTTTTTCTCTTATTCAAATAAATACAAATATTTTTTGACGGCCACCGTCATAATTTTGATCAAATAAGGACAAATAATAATGAATAAAACCCAAGCGGAAAAACAAAAAAAAGTTTTGTTTAAAAAAAACCAGCCGGCCTGTGATCAGATGGGAAAACAAGAAAAAAAAGCGGCTTTTACACTTGGTGATAGCTACAAAGATTTTTTAGACGCAGCCAAGACAGAAAGAGAGGCGGCAAACAAGATTGTAGCCCAGGCAATGGACAAAGGATTTGTCGATATTGATAAATTATTAAACAAAAAAACGATAAAATCAAAACCCCAAAAGGTGTTCCGTCTTTTCAAGGACAAAACCGTTGCCCTGGCCGTGTTGGGCAGCCAAAAGCTTTCTGCCGGAACCCATATTATTGCATCCCATATTGACTCTCCCAGATTAGATTTAAAACAAAACCCGGTTTATGAAGACTTAGGTATAAGCCTGATGAAAACCCATTATTACGGAGGCATTCGAAAATATCACTGGCTGTCTATTCCCCTGGCACTCCACGGAAGCATTATCAAAGCCAATGGCAAGAAAATAGATATCACCATTGGGGAAGCTCCTGAAGATCCTGTGTTCACAGTCACAGACCTTCTACCCCACCTGGCGGGTAAACTCCAGGAAGGTAAAAAAATATCCGAGGTTTTTGACGGAGAAAAACTGAATCTGATTGTCGGCAGCCTCCCCCTTGGCAATGACAGCGTCAAAGAACGTTTTAAACTGGGAGTTTTACACCTGCTCCATGATCAATACGGTATTATTGAAGAAGATTTTATAAGTGCGGAAATTGAAGCCGTTCCAGCGGGAAAAGCGCGAGACGTAGGATTTGACCGCTCCATGATAGGCAGCTACGGCCAGGATGACAGAATTTGTGCTTTCACAAGCTGCCAGGCATTATTTGAAACACAATCCCCCGAAAAAACCGCCATTGCTCTTTTTTTTGACAAAGAAGAGATAGGAAGTGAGGGTAATAATGGGGCCAAATCCAATTTTCTGGAAAACTTTCTCGCAGATCTGCTGTTTTTAAACAAAGAACCAGCAGACAATCGTAACTTAAGACAGACATTGATCAACTCCCAATGCCTGTCGGCAGATGTAAATGCAGCCATGGATCCTGACTTTAAAGAGGTTCATGAAAAATCAAATGCTCCGAAGCTGGGATTTGGTATCTGTCTGACAAAATTTACAGGGGTTGGGGGAAAATCAGGGTCCAATGATGCCAGTGCCGAATTTATGGGATATATCCGCAGCCTTTTCAACCGGAATAAGATTGCCTGGCAGACGGGAGAACTTGGAAAGATAGACCAGGGAGGAGGGGGAACAGTAGCAAAATTTCTGGCCCAATTCGGTATGGACGTCCTCGATTGCGGCCCGGCTATTTTGTCCATGCACTCACCATTCGAAGTGGCCGGAAAAACAGATGTCTATATGACCTATAAAGGATATAAGGCCTTCTACAACGACCAAGGAAATCAAGCCGGATGAATAAGAAAAAAATTAATTTCCTTTTCCTGTCAATGATATTGATTTTTACTAGCAGATCGGCAATGGCCATGGAAAAACATGCAGGCATTTTACTGGCTGATGACCAGGGGAAAATTCTATATTCCCAGAACAAAGACAAACAATTCTCCCCTGCTTCCACATTAAAAATCCTCACCAGCCTTGCTGCTATTGATTGTTTTGGAATGAATTACCGATTTAAGACCCTGTATACCTATGACAAAGTATCTAAAAATCTTTATATCAAAGGATTTGGAGATCCTTTATTTATTTCAGAAGTTATCCAGGATCTGTGTCAACAAATTGTAACAAAGACAAATGCCGGGGCAGTCAATAATATCATTCTTGACCACTCATTTTTTCATCAAAATATCAATATCCCCGGCACAGGGAACTCCTTGAAGCCCTACGATGCCACAATCGGAGCTCTGTGCGCTAATTTTAATACTATGTCATTCAAATGGGATGTTCTTAATAAAAGATATATCAGCGCAGAACCCCAAACCCCCCTACTCCCTATGTTTATTAAAGAAATTAAAGCATCGGGACAAAAACAGGGCAGAATTTTACTTTCTCCAAAACAGCGTAAGGATTATCCAGGATTACTGATCAAATTTTTCCTTGAAAAACAGGGTGTAACCGTCAACGGCTCTGTGGGTCAGGGGCAATTTTATTATACCCAGGACCGGACATTTACGTTTCAATCTCCTTTCACCCTGGAGCAAGTTATTCAAAAGCTTTTAAAATATTCAAATAATTTTATGGCAAACCAGCTAACACTGACCATGGGAGCAGTCAAGAAGGGTCCGCCTGCTACACTCGAAAAGGGCGTTAAGGTTCTGAAAGCATTTGGCCGGGAAAAACTGGAATTACCAGACTTAATAATCAAAGAAGGATCCGGCCTTTCAAGAAAAGACAGGATCACGCCGGACAATATGCTTAAAATGCTGATGACCTTTATGCCCTTCCATAATCTTTTAAAAATCGAAGGCAATGAATATTATAAAACCGGAACCTTATCTGATGTCAGATGCCGGGCCGGCTTTATTCGAGGACATAATAATCGACTATACCCCTTTGTCATCATGATTAACAAGATAAACACCGGATATGCCGACATCCTGCGGGACTTACACAATAGAGTCAATATGATCAAAAAAGCACACTGACTCTTGTGTCACTTAAGGAGTTGCCTCACCTTCAATATAGGCATAGGCACTGTGATTATGGATGGATTCAAAGTTTTCCGCACTCACCGAAAACCAGGTAATATTTCCATCCTCCATCAGGGATTTTGCCACATCCCGGGCAATATCCTCAACAAACTTTGGATTATTGTAAGCTTTTTCCGTGACAAATTTCTCATCCTCTCTTTTGAGAACAGAAAAAATATCACAGGAGGCGGATTTTTCTACTATATCAACAATATTTTCGATCCAGATGAGCTTTTTAAACCTGGTATTCACCAAGACCTCACCCCGCTGATTGTGGGCTCCGGACTCACTGATCTCCTTTGAACACGGACAAACCGATGTAACCGGAACCGCCACTTTTAATACAATATCGGTATTATTGTTCACATCGGAGGACCCAAAGATGGAACAGGTGTAATCCATGAACCCCTTAGCACCAACGTTGGGAGATTTTTTTTCAATGAAATAGGGAAATGTAATTTCAATGTGGGAGGATTCTGCACCCAAAATTTTTTTCATATCCTCCAGAATCGTTGTTAAAGATTCAAGAGAAACCTGGGTTCTGGATGAATGTAAAATCTCCACAAAGCGACTCATATGAGTTCCCTTGCAATGGTGGGGCAGGTCTACATACATGCCAATTTGCGCCACTGTGGATTGAACACCCTTGGTTTTATCCAAGACTTTTACAGGATATTTAAGCCCCTTAATGCCCACTTTATCGATCGGAATTTTTCTAAAATCAGGTTGATTCTGGGTATCAATCATTTTAAATTTCTAAAAGATAGTCAGACGCAACATTACCCATTGCCCTGAATATATTGCCCTTTATATGTTTATTTTGTTTATACAAAGTTTCAAGCATCTGCCTGATCTCACCTCTTTTTGTCATATTTGCACTGGGGCAATTATTAACAAACTCCGGGAATCCACACATTCTTGAAAATGAAACAACATCTTTTTTTTCAACATATGCCAATGGACGGATTATATCAAGCTTACCATTGAAAAAAGATTGCCTGGGTTTCATGGTACCTATTTTTCCAGAATAAAAAATATTTATAAAAAGAGTTTCAATAATATCATCTTTATTGTGCCCCAAAGCAATCTTTTTACAATCCAATTCTTCAGCAATTTCAAACAACCGGTTTCTTCTAAGCCTTGCACAAAGAAAACAAGGATTTTCCCTATTTTCTTTTGAATGTGCCCTTACACCATAATCTGTATATTCAACCCGTAAAGGATAAAAATTGGTCCCCACATAAGTTTCAAGCTCCTTGACAAAGGAATCATCAAACCCTGGATCAATATGAACAGGAATAATATCAAATTTTACGGGAGCTCTTTTTTGTAAGGAGAAGAGGACCTGCAAAAGCGTCTGACTGTCTTTGCCACCGGAAATCCCTATAAGAATCCTATCTTTATCTGCAATCATATCCCAATCATGAACGGCCTTTCCCACAGCACGCCGCAAAGATTTTTTCAGACCAGTTTTCAACAGCTTTTATTTTTTTCCCGGTTTTTCTTTTCGCATGGCTACAACCCGTCCGGCAGCAATCTCTCTTAAAACCGTAACAACATCTTCATTATTTGATGCTTTTACAAGAAGTTCTGCACCTTCTCGAACCTGGCGAATCCGTTTAGCAGCCAGATGAACAAGGGTAAAACGGTTATCAACATTTTTCAAACAATCTTCTATGGTTACTCTTGCCACAATAATTTCCTCCAAATTTATCTAAAGAATATCGATTATCTCATATACTCTTTTTCCGCCTGGGGCCTGTAAAACAGCTTCATCACCAGGAACTTTTCCAATTAATGCACTGCCAAGTGGAGAGGATACAGAAATCTTGCCTTTCTGAATATCTGCTTCATCAGCACCTACAATCATATATTCAACTGTTTCTTCCGAATCAAGATTTTCGACTAAAACACGGCTTGCAAAGCGAACAACATCCTTACCGACACTAGCCGGATCTATAACTTTTGCATTGCCCAACTTGTAACCAATTTCTCCAATACGCCCTTCAATAAAAGACTGTCTTTCCTTGGCGGCATGGTATTCTGCATTTTCCGAAAGATCACCATGGGCCCTGGCTGTTTCGATGGCTTTGATGTTCTCAGGACGTTCAACGGTCTTCAATCTTTCCAAATCTTTTTTTAAGGCTTTGTAGCCCTCTGTGGTTATGGGTATTTGCTCCAAAATTACAATTCACTCCGTTTATAAAAATAGTTGGGTTATAGACAGGATTACTGATCTGGATTCACCAGCAATCATACTGTACAATAGCCAGATTAGAATCCTTTATTTACCTGGGGCTCTCTTTGTCATTTTTTTGATAAAAGATGAAATTTTAATGATAAAACCGGGCCGAAAACGACATATATTTAAAAGAATAACCCTGTCTTTCCATCAATTCATAATCCCTATCACCGTTGTGCCGGCCTTTGTTTTGTCACCAATTTTGACACCAACCTCAAAATCCATGGGCAGATAAAGATCAAGGCGAGATCCAAATTGAATCATACCGTATCTGTCCCCTTTTTTAATCTGTTCACCGGCTTGAACACAATTGACAATTCTTCTGGCAATCAATCCTGCAATCTGCACAACAACAAATTTTTTATCTGCCGCAGTCCTTACTACCAAAGCATTTCGCTCATTATGAATGGAAGCTTTATCAAAAGAGGCATTAATAAATTTACCGGGATTATATTGTACTTTTTCAATAACACCATCAAAGGGAATTCTATTCACATGAACATTAAACACATTCATGAAGATACTCACCTTTTGACATGGAATGGACAAATATTCACAACTCGCCAATTTTTCAATAATAATCACCCTGCCATCGGCCGGAGAAACAAATTCTTTTTCCCCCCCTGGTATCGATCTATCAGGGTCCCTGAAAAACCAGGTAACAAACAAAGTCACCCCCAGGGAAATGAACCCAATCCCAGTCCACCCAAAATAAAAAAGCACCCCCGTTATGAGGATGGTTAAAAAAACAAATTTTAGTCCCGGCACGGCAATGGGCAAAACTGCCCGGGCCGGCCATTTTGATTTATTCATACTCTCTCTTTCCTGAACCTATATCCGAAGCATACTATCAAATAACAGGGCATTATGTCAATATGCTTGTTTTTTCGACAAATTGAAGTTCAGCATCTGATTTTCTGATATAACTAGGTTCCAGCTTATTTTTAGAGTTACTAAAAAAATTATTATTAAAAACAGCAGGCCGTGCCAATGCAGCGGCACTGACATAATCCATGGTTTCACAGGAAAAAACTGCCTTCTGGTTTGTAAGGTTCAATATCAGTTCTTGATAGGCCTTTGATCCAGATCCGACAAAAAGAGCATTTTCCCCGGCCGACAAAACTGCTTGTTTTGGAGAACAGACAACTTCATCACTTTTACTTACCAAGTTCCCCCTTTCAAAATGATAAACCGCACAATAAACCTCATTGCGCCTTGCATCCATCATAACGCAGACGGGAACAGATGCTGATGAAAACCGAAATGCAATACCATCAAGACTTGAAACCCCGGCATCGGGCTTGGACATGACATAGGCCAGACCTTTTACAACACTGATCCCTATGCGAAGACCTGTAAAACTTCCCGGCCCCCTTGCCGCAATAAACCCATCTATTTTTGACAAGCCAAACCCGGCCCGGTTATCCAACAAATTTTCCACCATTACCGTAAGACGCTTGGAGTGGGTCTGCTTGTCCACCCAGTATTCCTCACATATCAATCTTTTATCTTCGAACACAGCCAGGCTGCACCCCTGCTCGGCAGTACTCAAGGAAAGAATCCGCAAATTATTCAACCTTTTCCAATGCAATATCAAGCACTTCTTTCACATCCTTGACACAGGTAAACTTGAGTTTATTTTTAATGGCTTTGGGAATATCATAAAGATCCTGCACATTCTTTGCAGGAATGATGACATGTTTGATTCCAGCCCTAATCGCCCCAAGGGTTTTTTCCTTGAGACCACCAATGGGCAGAACCCGCCCCCTTAAGGAAATCTCACCTGTCATGGCAACCTTATTATCCACCTTTCTATTGGTAAAAGCTGAGACCAGGGCAGTTGCCATGGCAATACCTGCCGATGGCCCATCCTTTGGAATGGCACCCGCCGGTACATGGATATGAATATCATAGGTTTCGAATGCATCTTTAGCAATACCAAGAGCCTCCTGATTAGCTTTGGTATACGTCAGAGCAGCCCGGGCAGATTCCTGCATTACCTCTCCAATTTGTCCCGTCACCAAAAGCTCACCCTTCCCTGGAAACAGGGAAATTTCAATATAAAGATGCTCTCCACCAAATTCTGTCCAGGCAAGACCGGTCGCAAGCCCAACCTGACTTTCCTCCTGATCCAGTTCTAAAACATAATGGGGAGGACCTAAATACTTGGTTAAATTTTGTTTTGTCACAGCAAACCGGCCCTTTCTTCCTTCGGCAATCTGACGTGCTATTTTCCTGCAGATTGTATCCAGCTTGCGCTCAAGCCCCCTCAATCCGGCTTCAAGGGTATATTCAGAAACAATTGATTCCAGCGCAGAGGGACTGACACGGATAGAACGCCTTATCAGCCCGTTATCCTTAAGTTTTCTGGGAAAAAGGTGTTTTTGGGCAATGGTCATTTTTTCCTGATGGGTGTATCCTGATATCCGGATCACCTCCATTCGATCCAGCAATGCCGACGGAATGGTATCAGACATATTTGCGGTCAAAATAAACAATACATTGGAAAGATCAAAAGGCATATTCAGATAATGATCTGAAAATTCAAAATTTTGTTCCGGATCCAGGGCTTCCAACAACGCAGAAGAAGGATCTCCCCTGAAATCACTTCCCAACTTATCAATTTCATCCAGCATAAAGACCGGGTTATTGGTACCGCATTGACGTAACCCCTGCAAAATTCTACCCGGCAAAGCGCCTATATAAGTTCTCCTGTGCCCACGGATTTCTGCCTCATCCCGAATACCACCAAGGGAAAGCCTGTGAAATTTGCGTTTCATGGCCTTGGCAATGGCTTGCCCCAGAGAAGTTTTTCCCACGCCGGGAGGCCCCACAAAACAGATGATTTGCCCTTTTTTCTTGGGATTGAGCTTTCTGACGCTCAAATATTCAAGGATTCTTTCCTTGGCTTTTGCAAGACCATAATGATTTTTATCCAAAACTTCTTCAGATTTTTTAATATCCAGACAATCTTTTGTTGAGCGACTCCAGGGCAGTTCAACTATGCAATCAAGATAAGTCCTGACAATCGAGGCTTCCGAAGAATCAAAATGCATTTGCTCGAGCCGTTTTAACTGCTTGAATGTTTCATCTTCACAGCTTTTGGGCAATTTACATTTTTTTATCTTAATTTTAAATTCTTCAATTTCTGCAAGCTTATCATCATTTTCTCCAAGTTCCCGGTGGATGGCCTTAACCTGCTCCCTCAGATAATAATCCCGCTGATTTTTTGTGATTTCATCTTTAACATCTGTCTGGATCTTTGCCTGGACAGTTGAAAGGTCAAGCTCCCTTGCCAACAGATCATTCACCTTCTTGAGCCGCCCAGTTGAATCTGTTATTTCAAGCAGTATCTGGGCATCTTCCACCCTGAGATTTAAATTGGATGCCACCAGATCAGCCAATTTGCCGGGGGACTCAATATGGGATAAAAGATCTCCCACATCCCCGGACAATTCACCTTTAAGTGCCAATAATTTTTCAGAACTCTCCTTAACATTGCGCATCAAAGCTTCGATCTCAATGTCAATTTCCCCGGGCTCCGTATCGATCAATATCTCTATATCAACCTTAAAATAACGCTTGGTTTTCACATACTCTATAATTTTTGCCTTGGCAATCCCCTGGACCAATGCCTTGATCCGCCCATCCGGCATTTTGATCATTTTTTGCACACGACCAACGGTGCCCACATCATAAACATCATCAACCCCTGGTTTTTCAACCTCGGAATCCTTTTGTGCAGACAGAAAAATATAGCGATCAAATTCCACACATTCCTCAACAGCTTTTATTGATTTTTCACGTCCGACAAACAAGGGCAATAACATATCCGTAAAAACCACTACGTCCCTTACCGGCATCATGGGAAGGGTTTTAGGAATATCTTCAATATTACCCTCTTTTTCTATAATCTCAATGAGATCATCAATATCTGCTTCCGCCATTTATGCTCCTTTATTAACACAAACACACCGAATAGAACCTGGCATAAACCCATTTTTGTTCCATTCAGGGATTAAAGTTGATTTACTTCATTTATTTTTAGCTGGTTCTACAATAAAACAGAATTTTCTTTTTACAATATCCTTGAAAAAATATTTTTAAAAGCAGATACTCCTTGAGTTGAAATCATTACCGCTAATAAGGAAATTACCCCATGATAGATTATACTCTAACACTGATTCTATTTATCTTCGGTGCCTGCATCGGCAGTTTTTTAAATGTATGCATTTTCAGAATTCCTGAAAAATTATCCATTGTCTTCCCTGGTTCTTTTTGCCCAATCTGCAAAAAAAACATCCCCTTCTATTGCAATATTCCAATATTAAGCTATCTATTTTTACGGGGGCGGTGTAAAAACTGCAAAACTCCAATACCCATAAGATACCCCTTAATAGAAATTCTAACGGGTATTTTTCCAGTTTTTCTATTTTTCAAATTCGGTTTTACACCAGTTGTATTCTTCTGGTTTAGTTTTATCTGCGTATTGATTGTAATTTCCTTAATTGATTTTGACCACCAGATTATTCCAGATATCATTTCCATACCGTGCATCTTTATTTTTGCATCTTCCGCATTTTTTATTCCAGAAATGTCAATTAAATCTGTATTATTAGGTATCTTCACGGGTGGCGGCATCCTGTATACAGTTGCATTTGTCTATTTCAAACTGAAGAAAACCCAGGGAATGGGAGGGGGAGATATCAAACTTTTAGCCATGATAGGAGCTGCCACCGGCATAAAAGGGGTCCTATTCACCCTTTTTACAGGCTCTCTTCTGGGAACTTTCGCAGGTATCTTTGCAATACTCTTTGTAAAAGGGGGCAATCGCTATCTCAAAATCCCATTTGGCCCTTATCTTTCCGCCGGTGCAATTATATATATTTTTTTCGGAGAAAGCCTGATCCAATGGTATTTGTATTAACGGTAACAAACTTCGATAACCATCTTGCCTTTTGTTGTCCGAAAAGGGAGCGCCAGAATATATCCACCGTCTTTTATATGCTCAATATCCTGATCTGCCCCAATACAGACTTTTACAAATTTCACCTTTATTTTTTTGCCCATTTCAGCGATTTTGGTGGTAACATGACCCGCAATCATATTACTGATTTCGCCAACGGCATCGGTAATTTCCTCATTAATTTCAGTCATCTCCTCGCCAAACATGGCAGAAACAATTCCCAGAATACATTTCTCAGAAAAGCTGATAGCGGCTGAACCGTGAAGCTCTCCACTAATTTCAAGAACCCCGGAAATATCTCCTTGGGGACTGATATTTTTTTTCAAAAAAGGGGCTTCCGATTTTACCTTTACAAATGCTGTGGTGTCAAGAATGTGCAAAGCACCCTCAACAAACGGATTGACAAGTGTTACATCCATAATTCCCTCCTATTTTCGTCAATTTTATGTTTTTTACTAAAAAGTGGCAATGAAATTTTTCAAAAATGTGAATAAATACTTGACACGCCCGCCCCAACGACGTAACGTACGCAAAAGCTGATTTGAAATTATTTAACTTTAGGAAAATGTTTTTGGAAAACAAATTTTGTAGTTTGTGATTTCTAAAACCTAAAAAAAGGAGTGTTACGATGAACAAAGGCGATTTAATCAACAAGGTTTCAGAAGTACTTAACAGTAAGAAAGAAGCTCAGGCCGCAGTAGACTGCACAATCAAGGCTATCACAGATGCTCTTTCCAGCAACGATTCTGTTACTTTAGTTGGCTTTGGAACATTTAAAACGGCAGAAAGAAAAGCAAGAAAAGGAAGAAATCCCCAGACTGGTAAAGAAATTGATATCCCAGCCAGAAATGTCCCAAAATTCGTACCCGGCAAAGCATTAAAAGACGCCGTAAAGTAATCCAATCCAATTGGTCTTTATTCAGGCAGTATTTGATTAATCAAATACTGCCTGAAGCAGCATACTCCCATGATTTTAAAATAGAAAACTTTTAAAAAGTTTTTTTATGTCGGCCATCAAATAGAAATTTTAATATGAATTTTCTCAATTAGAAGAGATTAATTTTTCCATATAAATGTCCAACCAGACAAGAATATCCTTTTGGAGAGAAGTGAGCTTTTTGGTATTTTCTTGAATCTCTCTTAAATCGAGCATTCCTTGCCCAATTCCATACTTAGCATCATTTCGATACCCCAGTATGCGATCTTCGGGAAGTCGCGATAATAAACGCCTTAAATGGTCCGCATACTCTCGTGTCTCCCTGATCAAAGAGAGCCCATTAAAATTTCTCAGGAGAATCCGCCTTGCCATTGCTTTTACCCGGGAACAGGTAAACCCTTCACAAACACTTTCTTTCTTTGAATCCCCAGAGCTGTGAAACTGACTAATTTCCTTTTTCTCTAAATGCGAAAAAAAGCCGGACTGATATAAGGCCGCATCCTGATCAATCTCAGGGATCAAAGGATATTTATATTCCAGATGATGTTGAACAGTTTTAAAAAACAGGTCTGGCTGCGATTGAATTTTCAAAAGATTTTGACCTGAAACTTTCCCGGCCTCCGGGGTAAGCTTAGCCTGGAATCTATCCAGGGAAGGCAGGACGATCAATTGATCCCCAGGCCTTTTTCTAATCACAAACAATTCAAAAAAATCAGATGCTTCGCTTTGATCAAACACCCCTTCCAAATCCATTCTGATCCAGAGACTTTGATTCTTGTAGGGCACAGATTCGCCGATATGAATCACCGGGGCGATATAATTGTATTTGGGTCCAAATGAGGTAGATACCATAAGACAGATACGAAAATCTAATTTTCCAATCCGGCATTCTTTTTGTATCCCATTAATTCTCAAGGCATCCCTATTTTTATTAAAAAAAGCCAGGGAATAATCCCAGACCTCTTTTTGTCGGGAAAAAATCCTGGCCAATTCAATCACAGCTTCGACATCATTCATGGCCTCATGGGCCCTACCTGTTGTCATAAACTTATTTTCTTGACTAAGAAGCTCAAGCCTCAAACTAGGACGACCATCCTCAAGATATGGCCATTTCAACGCATGATCACAAAAAACCCTGAATAGAGCAGTCACCGGCAACATATCCATCCGGGAACATTGATTTGCATATTGGTGGGCGTAGGGATCCAACAAATTCCTATAAAAAAGGAACCTTAAAAATTCGTCATCAAATCCGAGGGAATTATATCCAATACTAATGGTGCCGGGCGTATTAAAAAGTTGGTGAATCTTCAGGGCCGCCTGATACTCTGAAATACCACCTTCCAACTCATCCCAGGTCAGACAATGGGTAATAAAAGCATGGGGGGATGGAACGATATCCCCCCGGAGTTTGATTGTAATCAACTCCCGAGAAATCTCATTTAAATCGAGATCGGTTCTGATACCGGCAAAGGTCAATATTTGATCAAATGCAGGATTCAACCCAGAGGTTTCGACATCATAAAAGAGTAAAGTTTTCATTTTTTAACCCAAACCCAAAAAAGGGGAAACAATTCTTTTGTCTCCCCCCTCGGCGTTTTAAAGATCGTATAAAAAAGACTATCTTTTTGAAAATTGAAAACTTGCTCTGGCGCCTTTCTTACCGTATTTTTTACGCTCTTTCTTCCTTGCATCCCTGGTCAGAAAACCAGCACTTTTCAGGACCGCTCTCAACTCAGGATCAACAAGAACCAGAGCTTTTGACACGCCATGACGAATAGCACCAGCTTGGCCGGTCTGCCCTCCACCCATCACGGTGACTTTAATATCAAAGGCGTCACTATTATCCGTCAGTACCAGGGGGGAAACAAGTGCTTTTCGATTAACATTAATATCGAAATACTCATCCAACTCTCTATTATTGACAACGACCTTACCTGTACCAGGTACCAGCCACACCTTGGCCACAGAGTCTTTTCGCTTACCTGTCGCGTAGAATACGTTTCCACTTTCCATTGATATTACCGCGTCCTTTATATCTTTATCTTAAATTTCAACTACTTCAGGCTTTTGGGCAGCATGGGGATGCTGATCGCCTGCATAAACAAATAATTTCTTACAAAGCTTTCTTCCAAGCCTGTTCTTAGGGAGCATTCCCCGGACTGCTTTCTTAAGCACTTCCCCTGGCTTTTTCTCAAACAACTCTTTGGCCGTAGCAGATTTTATACTACCGATATATCCAGAATGGCGATAGTATGTTTTCTGATCCAGCTTATTACCGGTCAGACGAACCTTATCCGCATTAATCACTACAACCCAGTCACCCATGTCTACATGGGGAGTAAAAAGGGGACTATGTTTTCCACGAATCCTGTAAGCTACCTGGGAGGCCAACCTTCCAAGAACCAGATCCTTTGCATCGATTACACACCAATTTTCTTTGTTGTCTGATCTTTTTGCACTGTACGTATATTTTTTCAATGTTTCACACTCCTCTTCATAAACACAATCAGCAATATTTACAGAAATTTTGTGTATATGTCAAGCAGATTTTACAATTCTATTTGCTTTTCCTTTTTAAACCCGGACACAAAGGCGACACTCTCTTTTTTAAACCCAGACACAAAAGAGGATCTCTCTTTTATCGGAGATAGCCGACTGGACGTTTTACAGGAAACATCTGCATTCAAAATACCTCCATTTTCAACAATCAGATCCTGACATTCAACTTTTCCGGCACAGGTACCGGTTGCGAGTATAATCAATTCTTTGGAGGCTTGGACCTCTCCTTGAAAATTCCCACCAATGGTCAGACTGGACACCTTTGTTGCGCTGGAGTTAACAATTCCGTCTTCTGCAATAATGACTACATCTCCGTCAATGGTACCGGTCACCTGGCCCTTAATAATCAATTTTCCAGTGCTGGATATGGACCCGTCTATTTTAAGCTCTTTATCGATGATCGATAAGTTTTTCCTGTCTTTTTTTCCCACTGTCTGTCTCCTCGCATATTTATGATTGAATATCTATATAAATTCTGCCGACTTCATCCCCCCCAAGTGTGGTCACCACATAATAGTGCCTACCTTTTTTTTCCAAAGAATATCTCGAAATAAGGACATTAGCTCCAGTATCAATCACGTATCCCCTGTCTTCACCTGTATTTTTACTATTATTACCAACGAAACCTTTAAAATTTACCACGTACTCCGAAGGGTCTATATCTCCGGTAATAATATCTTCTATAATTAATTTATCTCCATGTTTAATGTTCACATGACTATAATTTTGCGCAATAACAATATTTCCGTTAATCTTCAATTTATATCGAATACCAACAGCCTTTTTTGATTCACTCACCACAAGTTCATGGCCTTTATCAAACCCTTTCTCATCAAAATCTAAAAAGACGCTGCCACAGGCGTAAAAATCCTTTTTTGCCTCAATCCTGGTGGGTTCATTAATAATCAATTTCTTTTTCATATCATTAAACTTATTGCCCACCCCTAGGACATCCACACTCAATCCCCTTTCATAGTTGGCCACAATGTCATGAACCTGAATCATGTCTCCTCTATTAATTTTCAAATGCTGCATCTTTCCTATGACAACAGGAATGGAGTCATTAACAGAAATGATCATATATTGCATTTGAGGTTTTTTTAAATCTATACCGGGCGTCTGTGGTACAATACCCAAAAGATCCATAAAACCATTAATGGCATAAATATGCTGTCTCACCTTTTGTTCCAGGGAGAGCACTTTTGCAGATTCAATACCAAATGCCGGTATTTTACAAACATTCATTGCATAATAGGTGGCGGACCGGCGTTGTTCTTTATGGCTCGTATCCGGATGATTGGTTCTGTGATTGTTAAAATGAAAATACAAAACATCATCTTCTATATTCTTATTGATTTTATCGATGACCTGTTGAGCCATAGCCTCAAGATCCACAGGAGTACGACCAGCTCCCATATTTAAAATCGAGTCATCCGCAATAATAGATTGGCCATATTTTTTGGAATTTCTATCGGGACTTTCCCAGGTAGGTGAATAAAAACCTGATCCCTCGTGGAGATTTAAAAAACAATCACTCTCACAAATGAGCTTTTTAAGGACATCCACCACCTTTGTTTCATAATTTAATGTATAATCGTCCATGAATTTTCTATTCATGTCCTGATTAATCTGCCTTTCCTTTTTCAAAATCGAAGGAAAATTTGCCCGGGGTACAACGATGAGATTCCCCTTCTCAAGGGAAAAATCTGCATAAAAATCTGCGGATAAAAAACCACCCGCCTCATCCCCTTGAATCCCTCCGACAATTAACAAAGTTTTTCCCGGTTTCGACCCGAATATCCGGTAGACATTCAGCTCATTATGCTCTCCTTGGAAAAAAACAGTATGGGTCCTCTGGCCAGACATGGAAACCGAAGAGATCAGGAGAACCAGAAAAGATCCAAAAAAGAAAATAGTTCCGATCTTTAATATAGATTTCATCAACCGGATTCACCCTCGGTGATATTGATGCGGCTTTCAAACATCAAAGCCCCATTTTCATTAAATATATATATGGCTGCTTTTTTAAAAAAATCAGGACCTGCCTGATTTTTAATCCGGAACTTAACGGGTTTAAAATGTGCAATGGAAAAGTATTGCCCCTTCCGGTATTGACTGGGAACGCCTTTTTTTAACGGCACCGCTGGAACCACCAACCACTCTTCCTGACTTTTGCTTTCAGGCTTTAGTATGGTAAATATCCGCCCGGAAACACCACCGGATTTATCCGATACATTCCTGATGTCAAATCGTACGAGAAGATCGCCATCCACCCCATCCCGGGTAACGGTAAATTTTTCTATGGCAACCATCTGTTGAGCCGACACATTTGATTTTAATACCGCCTGATCCAAACCCACATTTTTATCTTCCTTAGTCTCGACTGCTCCAACCATCGCAGTTAACTCTTTAACCCTGGAAGCCACTGCTGTTTTTTGGGCAGTATTCACAATTTTGGGATCCGGTTTTTCCTTAATTCCGGATTTTTTTTCTTTTGCCGTTGCTAACGGGTGCCGGGTTTGGATTCCCAGTGCTTTGCCTGAAATAACCAACCTGGCCATTAAAACTTCTTTTTCATTGACCAGGCGATTAAACTTTTCTTCCAGCCCGGTCAATTTACTTTTAAGCAATTTATTTTCAAAAATCTGATTGGAGAAAAGATAATAGAACCCGCTTACTGCAAAAAAACAAATAATGCTAATCACCAAAAACAGATAGATAAGCACCTTAAGATGACCTGCTGATTTAATTTCCCCTAAATCATCTACAACCAAAATCCTTTTTTTCCTGCTTTTTTTATATGGAGATGGTTTTGACTGGGCTATTTCTTTTTCCAGTTCTCTTGAGATATCTTCCATAATCCACCTTTCCTCACAAGTTTAAGATGTTTTGTTCCCTGGGTTGAAAAATTGCTGGATTCATAATTTTGGAAAAAACTGACTTCACAGCTATCCTTCTTCTTGGTCATTTTAAAATCCTTGCCTGTCACGGTAATATAATTATATTTTCTGGAAAGTTGTTTTTTCCGATTAACCCAGGCTTTTTTTCCAAGCCCATCGGAATAAAAATCATCTGCATAAAACCCGGCATAGGCATCCATCTTTTTTGAAGACCAGGCTATCAGCCATTTGCGCACTGTTTCCACAGCAGATACTTCCCCTATTGTATAGTTTAAAAGTTTTTGAGCTGCAGTAATCAAAGGCGAATCAATTGTTTTATAAACCTTTGATTTTTTCTGAATTATATCCCCGACAATTTTATATTCATGACTCGATTTTTCCAGAAAAAGCTCTCGCTTGCCAATCAAAACTTTTTCTTTCCCCGATGACAGAATCAAATCAAACAAGACAACCACAATATTATTTTGGACATAGATACCGGTATTGGCCGTTTCAACCTTTAAGAACACCTTGTCCCTGGTGGATTTTTTCCTTAACTTGAGCCAGGTCTCCCACCAGGTGATATCCGGCACATATTCCTCTGAGTAAAAGCCAAGATATTGGTGGTAACCACCAGTCTCAATGGAATGGGTCCAATCACCCAATAATTTAAGAACTTTTTTTTCACGACCTGCCTGACTCTTGATATCTGTTTTTAAATTTTTTTCAACAATAATTAACGGGGTAAAATTGAGTTGAATATAATCAGAAAGAGAAAGAATATTATTATTATCAAGGGCAATACAACCGTTGGAATCCCTGGGTTTTAACACCTTATTTGTGCCGTGGATCCAGATGGCGGAACCTTCTTTGCCCAGACGCAAATCATAGAAATTTGGATAATCGGAAGGGAAGGCTTTTTTACCATATATAGGCGTAAGATAACGATCTTTATATTCATCGGTTAAAAAATACACTCCCTCGGGCGTCTTTTTATCTCCCACTTTTTTTTTGGACCCAGATATTTCACCGGTTGAGCAGGGAGCTGAAAACACCAGATCAAGTTGTTTATGTTTCAAAGAATAAACGTAAAGCATCTGGGTTTGTTTTTCCACAAGAATGGCATTTGCATTTTCCGGCAGACTGATAATGGACTTCGGCAGAAGATTATCTGCAACGGGAAGTGAACTGCATGACCCGGAACCTGCGGGTAATAACAGCACTGCAAAAAGTGTATAAATTGTAAACAGAACTTTGAACATTATTATTTTTTTCATTTCTTGGGTTTTACCCATCCTATTTGATCCATCCCTTTTAATTTATCTGAGTCCTTAGGTTTATCTTAAGATGCTGATACGCTTTCTCAGATGCTTTTCTACCACTTGAGGTGCGAAGAACAAGCCCGATCTTTAATAAAAACGGTTCCACAACATCCACAAGGGTATCGGTTTCTTCCTGTAGGGTGGCCGAAATAGCCTCAATTCCCACAGGACCTCCTTTATAAAATTCAATAATCGTTATCAGGTAATTTTGGTCAAGACGGGTAAGTCCCAGACTGTCAATTCCTTCAAGGGCAAGTGCCGCCCCCACGCTTGCCTGTGTAATTTGCCCATTGGATTTCACCTGAGAATAATCTCTGACACGTTTTAAAAGACGATTAGCAACCCTGGGGGTTCCCCTGGATCGCCTGGCAAGTTCCAATGCACCCTTATCTGAAATAGAGGTGTATAAAATTTTTGCCGACCGCTTGATAATTATTACCAAATCTTCAATGCAATAAAAATCAAGGGTACGAAATATACCAAAACGGTCCCGCAAAGGAGCCGACAGCAACCCCACTCTTGTAGTAGCACCCACCAAGACAAATTGTTTAAGGCGATACCGATGACTTCTGGCATGTATCCCCTTGTCAAAAATGAAATCGACTGCAAAATCCTCCATGGCCGGATACAAAAACTCTTCTACCACCTTTGGAATCCTGTGAATTTCATCAATAAAAAGAATCTCCCCCTCTCCCATGTGTGTCAAAATACCAACCAGATCGCCCCCTTTTTCCAGGGTTGGGCCCGAGGTAATCGTCAACTCTTTATCAATTTCTTTGGCAATAATATGACAAATCGTTGTTTTCCCGAGGCCCGGGGGGCCATGCAACAAAATATGATCCAGGGGCTCATTTCTAATTTTAGCCGCTTGAATAGCTATTTTCAAGGTTTCAACCACTTCATTTTGCCCCACATATTCCTCAAAACACCCGGGACGAAGGGATACTATATCTGCTGTTTGGTCTTCTTGCATCTGGTTAGAGGTCACTACCCCTTTTTTATCCGAAGAAAAAGAGAGGATATCATTGTTCATATTTTAAAGAACCTCCTGATATATTTCGTCAAACAAGCTTTCTGCAGTTTCAATAACCGGATTACGATCAAAAGCCTCTTTTATCATTCGCTTGGCAGATATCGCAGAATACCCGAGCTGATCAACTAGAACTTCTTCGACCTGATGGGAAATTTCTCTGGAACTTTTATCCCTGGATGTGGGAATTTGATCAGATATTTTAGCTGCATCATCAACAAAAGCTATAACCTTTCCATGGAGAGTTGCAATAATTTTTTCCGCAGTTCTTTTTCCAATACCGGACAATTGAGAAAGAAAAGAGACATCTTTGTCTTCAATAGCCCTGGCAACCTCTCCCACAGGACGGGTCAGAGCCTTCACAGCCTTCATGGGCCCCACGGCTGCAACAGAAATAAACAATTGGAAAAACTGTTTATCCGCAAGACAACCAAAACCGATCAATACCGGCTTTGGTTGTCTTTCCGTAACATGATAATAGATATACAAAGAAACAACCCCATCAGCTGAAGATTCAGACTTCACCTGATTGAGGGTGATAGGACTCAATAAAATTTCATATCCAATATGACCTGCCAATAATAAAATACCATCCGCTTCATCTTGGATAATACGCCCTTCGATATATCCGATCATAATACCCTTCCATACCTGTAATACCCTGCTAATGCAAGCCCCAATGCATCTGAAGCATGAAAAGGACGAATTGGCTCCCCATGCTTAAGCAGGTTTCTGACAGATTTTTCCAATTGTAACTTATCGGCACTACCGCTTCCGGTAATTATTTTTTTGACTTCACGTACCGATATTTCATCCACTTTGAGCCCGGCCCTGGAAGCAGCCAGCAACAAAACCCCGGATACTTTACCTAGCATAATACCCGATTCAGGATATTTTTCAAGGGAGTAAATAGCCTCAATCACCACAAGATCAGGTTTTTGCTCACCGAGAAAACTAACTATTTTTGAATAAATAAGATTGAGCCTTGCGGGAGTAGAGGCTTTTGAGTCGGTTAAGATACTGCCAAAGGAATAGCCGCTGATATCTCGGTTATCGCCTTGTACGACTCCAACCCCTGTGCCGGCCAATCCGGGGTCAATACCGACAATTTTAATCATACCACCCCAAAATTAATTCAGGCTTTTTAATTTGTTCCCAGCATATTTGGCTTCATCGGAATCAGGATACTGCTTTATGAGTTCCTTTAAAATCAACCTTGCGTTTGCAGTCTCACCAAGTGCAGCAAAAGAATATCCCTGTTTTAGCCTGGCAGCCGCTGTCTTATTTGAATCTGGATATTTTTCAAGAACCTTTTGATATTCCAGAATAGCTTTCTCATACCATTTTTCAACATAATAACTATCAGCAATCCAAAACCTGGCATTATCCGCATTTTTTGAATCGGGATATTTATTGATAAAATTTTCAAACTGAATCCTTGCATTTTCCTTATCCCCATCATCAAACATTTTTTTTGCAAGGTTATAAGATTCCTGCTCAGAACCCAATTCAGATTTAGTCAAAGGCTTGCTGTTTGGGTCTGTCGACTTTGTATCCGTTGGTTCAAACCCCATATATTTTTCAATATTGATAACTTTTTCGTAATTGCGGGAGATGGCATTATCCAAGCGTTCCAATCTTTTTTCCAACTCGTCCTGATAGGCCTGTCTAGTAGTTCCAAAATTATGTTTTATCTCTTCAATCAGGCCATCCACTTTTTGAAATTCCACTTTGATCTGTTGAATTTCATACTTACTTTCAGCGTAATGTTCCCTGGTGACCTTTGTCAAATCATCCAATTTTAGCTGAACACTTTTCAGATCTTTTTGACCCTGGGAATTTTTATTGGATCTTTCCATCTCAACGGTAGCTATTCTGTTTTCCAACAATTGGTATTGATCAGCTGTTACACACCCTGAAACAAGGATCATCCCAAACACACACATGCAAAAAAGAGAAATTTTCATTGCCAACTCCAACCCCATCTACAAGATTAAATGTCCGGGCATCTGAGATTAACACCGCCCCTACCCGGACAAGATCATCTTCAAACCAACTAATTTATGACAAACTGCGCACATCTGTTATTTCTGTATGCAGCTTCAGTATGTCCTAAATCAAGCGGTTTTTCTTCACCATAACTGATAACAGTCAACCTGGACCCTGAAATCCCTAAATTTAAAAGATAATTTTTTGCAGCAACTGCCCGACGCTCACCAAGGGCAATATTATATTCGGTTGTTCCTCGCTCATCGCAATGACCTGCAATGATAACCGAAACCTCTGCATTAGCACTGAGCCAGTCAGCTTTTTCTTTTAACAGCGTTTTTGCCATGGGACTCAATTGGGAATTATCAAAATCAAAGTGAACATTCTGATTGGCAAACCGATTTTTTGCAGCAACACTTTTTGCATCTTTTAAAGCCTGTTCTTTGATCATCTGATCATGTTGTTCCTGGGCTTTAATACGTTCCTGTTCCGCAAGATTTTTTGTATTTACATCTGCCTGATCTTCTATGGTAGCATGCTCAGATACAATCGTTTTCTTTGCGCAAGAAACAGTCATGAAAAGCCCTGCCACAAGCATCACTGCCATAAAATTAATCCACATTTTTTTCTTCATTACGCCTCCTTGGTTGCTAAATTCAAATATAACCATCAATTTTTAAAACTGGTTGATCTGGACCAATAAGGCTGAGTTTGCTTCCCAGCCAAGGTTAAAAGACGCCGTTGGTCCATCCCTGCCGACGTCATCACAAAAAGCTTCGATTCACCGCCTTCCCGATTGGAGGTAAAAACAATCAAACTACCATCCGGCGACCAGGAAGGATCTTCATTATCCTTTTGATTCATTGTTAATTGAACCGGCATCCCCTGACCGGAAGCAAGATTGACAATAAATATATTAATTTTATTTTTCACAATACCCACGTACGCAATTTTTTTACCATCAGGCGACCAGGCCGGCGAGGTATTATAACGGCCCTTGAATGTAACCCTTTCCACATCACCGGACTCCAGATCCTTTATATAAATCTGGGGAGTCCCCCCCCTGTTAGATGTAAAAGCGATTTTTTTCCCATCCGGTGAAAATCTCGGAGAAACATTTACCCCCAGGCTATTAGTTATTCTTTTAGTAATTTCTCCCTTTTTGGTCAACAAATATATTTCCTGATTACCAGAAAAACTTAATGATGCAGCAAGATTAAGCTGACCCGGTACCCAATCAGGAGAAAGATTGGAACCTTTATAGTTAACAATAGCTCCACGATTTTCTTTCAAATTTTTTATATAGATATCGGGTTTACCGTTGGCGTAGGACACATAAGACAGCCACTGCCCATCGGAAGACCAACTAGGTGAAAGAGATATGCTCTTATGATGGGTAATCTGTTTAGGATTATGACCATCAAATTCACAGACAAAGATTTCTTTATGTCCATTTACCGTCGAAACAAAAGCAATTTTACTATTAAAGACCCCCCAATTGCCTGTCAGCGTATGGGAAATTTCACTGCAGAACAAAAGAACCATCCGTCTTATATCCTGGGAAGTTGTTCCAGTATAAACCCTTCCCACAAGAAGCTTTGAATTCAAGGTATCAAAAAGTCGAAGCTTTAATCTTACCAGATTATCTTTTTCTTCTATTCCCCCTGTAACCAAAAGGTCAGCCCCGATTCCTGTCCAATCCTTAAAATTTATCTGCCCCAATTGTATGCCGGTCTGTGCAGGGTTAGAAAGGAATGTAACCGAATCCAAAACCTTGAGGTACCCGGTAAAAGCAAGGGCATCTTTTAAAATCTGTTCTGCTTTTATTCCATCGGTGTTTTCAGCATCAGAACCATTAAATGCCTTAAACTTGGTTATGGCAATAGGAGTCTTATTTAAAAACGGATTGCTGATATTGATAGAATCATATTCTTTGGCTTGAATTGGAAGTACGGAAAATAAAATAAAAATCACTACCAAACAGGCAGAAAATATCAAACACCGAAATTGAGAGCAAATATCATAAACTTTATTCAAGCTGATCTGATTCATCTTATTTTAATCCTTCCGGTGTAAAAATCACCACAAGATCATAAGAATCCATTCCCGAAGGCAAAGCCGGTAGTGGGTTGGCTCTTTTGAGCGCATTCTTGGCTGATTGATCAAGGTAACGATTACCCGATTTGGTTTCATAGGAAATATCTCGTATCTCACCATCTTTTAGAATCTTAATCATCACACTGACCTCAAGATGCTTATCCATCCTGGCCAACATATCATTGAAAACCCAATTTTTTCCAATGGCATATTCTAAATTACTTTTATAAATATCAAGGGGAGAATATCCTTGTTTTCCCAATCCAGTACCGGTTCCAGTACCGGGGACTATCCCCTGGCCCAAGGCATCTCCCTGACTCTTCTTGTCCGGACTTTTATTCCCCGTAGCTGCAACGGCGGCCTGTAGTCTGCTTAGTGCCGTTGAAATTTGTTTTTGATTCTGCTTTTCTATTTTTTGGGCCATTTTTTCCCTGGCTTTTTTTAAGACCTCTTCCGGGACAACTTTGGGTTCAGACTTTGGTGGAATGGGATCTTTTTTCTCCTGGGCTGCCATTAACTCTTTTAAATTTGCAGGTTTTGCTTTTAGACTAATATCAGGCTTCAGCTCAGCAACGGAAGCTGCAATGGCTTTAACCCGCTCTAAATCCAAAGGGATAATATCCGGATCAGATGATATATCAACAGATTCCGGGGAAACCTTTTTTTGCAGTCCAGACGGAGCATCAGAATAAGCCTGACCACCGGCAGGACCCGGAACAAAAGAGACCAAATCCACCTGCATCACCCGGGGTTGAGGTTTCGATAAATCAAAATCATACAACAATAAAATCCCGGCAAAAAACAATCCATGAACTAACAAAGATATAAGACAAAAAGCGATGAAATTTTTCCCGCCCTGATCAGCATTGCCGGAAAAAAAAATGTTTTTATTTTTTAAGTAAAATAGATTAAGCATGCCGACAACTCAGGAACTTTTTCCATTTTCTGGAAGCGTGATCATCCCGAGACTATCAATTCCAGCACTTTTAATTTTTGAAATCACATTCACAACCACCCCATAGGGTACCCTTTTATCTGCCTTAAGATACACACTTTTGTTATCAACCTTTTCAAGGACCGTATCCAGCTTCTGGGTCAAAAAATCCAAACTGACTTCAAGATCATTAATATATATCTTGGAATCATTATCAATGGATATGATCAAATGCTCTTCATTTGACGGCAGAGCATCGTAGGTTGCTGTAGGCAATTTTACATCCACTCCCTGAACCATCATGGGCGTGGTCACCATAAAAATTATCAGCAACACCAACATGACATCTACAAAGGGTGTCACATTAATTTCAGACATCAACTGATGATCACCTGATCCTGAGTGCATTATGCCTCCATCTGTTTTTGAATATCTTTTTCAATAATATTTAGAAGATCTGAAGAAAAACTTTGAAGTTCTGAATCCAACACCCGAATCCGATCTGTAAAATAATTATAGGCGATAACAGCAGGGATTGCCACAGCAAGGCCTGCTGCCGTTGCAATCAACGCCTCGGAGATTCCCGGGGCAACAACGGCAAGGCTTGTAGAACCACTCATACCGATCCCCTGGAAGGTATTCATTATCCCCCACACCGTACCAAAAAGCCCGATAAAAGGAGCAGTATTCCCAGCGGTAGCCAAAAAAGAAACAAGCTGGGACAAGCGCCTGATCTCAACACCGATGGAACGCCGCAAAGTTCGTTTCACACTACCCATTGCCTGAAGATAAGAAGACTCAGGCTTCAAGGTGCTTTTACCATCCTTTTTATCGGACCGAGCCATTTCCATATAAGCCGTAATAAAAATTCTGGCCATGGGACTGGACCTTAGCGCTTTGGCTTTTGTAAAAGCATCGGCCAGGGTTCTACACTGCCAGAATATATCTGTAAAATCAGCTGATTCCCTATGTGCATTTCTAATATATTTAAATTTAATAAACATGATTGCCCAGGAGATAATTGAGAAAAACAAAAGCACAAGCATGACAAACTTCACAACAGGCCCTGCATCATTTAACATATAAAGCAACCCAAAAGATTCCAACGTCATAAAGACCTCTCTTAAAAATTCATTCTAATCACGGACAGTAATATAACAAATAAATTTTAATAAATCTACGTATATGAGCTGTCAATTCTCACCAGGGCAAAAATCAAATAAAAAAAAAGCCCCTTTACGCATTGGTAAAGGGGCTTTTCTCATTTAGCTATATAATAAGGGTGATGGGGAATCCAACTTACATCATTCCGCCCATTCCACCCATTCCGCCCATTCCGCCACCAGGCATTCCACCAGGCATTCCACCACCAGCAGCACCAGCTTCTTCTGGTTTGTCTGCAATCATGGCTTCGGTGGTCAGCATGATAGATGCCACACTGGCTGCATTCTGAAGTGCAAAACGAACCACTTTCTTGGGATCCATAACACCGGCTTCAATGAGATCTTCATAAACATCTGTTCTGGCATTGTAACCAAAGGCGCCTTTGCTTTCCATAACCTTATTGATAACAACAGCACCTTCAACACCGGCATTATCAGCAATTTTACGCAGGGGCTCTTCAATGGCTCTGGCAATTACCTGAACACCAAGTTTTTCCTCTCCAATCAGATCAAGCTCTGCAAGGGCAGCAATACTTCTGACCAGGGCCACACCACCGCCAGGAACGATACCTTCTTCAACAGCAGCTCGGGTTGCATTCAATGCATCCTCAACTCTGGCTTTCTTTTCTTTCATCTCTGTCTCAGTGGCAGCCCCTACATTAATAACGGCTACACCACCAACAAGCTTGGCCAATCTTTCCTGGAGTTTTTCTTTATCATAATCGGAAGAAGTTTCTTCACTCTGGGCACGGATCATTTTCACACGACCTTCAAGGGCCTCTCTGGAACCAGCACCATCAACAATTGTAGTATTATCTTTATCAATTGTAATAGATTTTGCCTGACCAAGATCCTGGAGAGTCACATTTTCAAGTTTGATTCCGATATCTTCGGAAACCACCTGACCACCAGTCAAAATAGCAATATCTTCCAACATGGCTTTTCTTCTGTCACCAAATCCAGGTGCTTTAACAGCAGCAACATTCAATGTACCACGCAGTTTGTTCACAACCAGAGTAGCAAGAGCTTCTCCTTCAACATCTTCTGCAATAATAACAAGGGGCTTACCAGTTTTAGCAATTTCTTCAAGAACTGGAAGCAGGTCTTTCATGGAAGAAACTTTTTTATCACAAATCAGAACAAAAGGATTCTCAAGGGCAGCTACCATTTTTTCTGTATTTGTTGCAAAATAAGGAGAAAGATAACCACGGTCAAACTGCATACCTTCGACTACATCAAGGGTAGTATCCATGGATTTGGCTTCTTCTACGGTGATAACACCCTCTTTACCAACTTTATCCATGGCTTCGGCAATAATATTTCCAATGGTCTCATCATTGTTGGCCGAAATAGTACCCACCTGGGCAATATCATTTTGATCTTTAGTGGGTTTTGCCATTAACTCAAGCTGCTCAACAACTACGGCAACTGCTTTATCGATTCCTCTTTTAATTCCCATGGGATTGTTACCAGCCACAACAAGCTTCTGACCTTCTTCGTAAATAGCTCTGGCAAGAACAGTTGCAGTGGTAGTACCATCACCAGCCATATCAGAGGTCTTAGAAGAAACCTCTTTTACCATCTGGGCACCCATGTTTTCAAATTTATCTTCGAGATCGATCTCTTTGGCAACTGTTACACCGTCTTTAGTGACCGTGGGAGAACCCCAAGATTTTTCAATAACAACATTTCTACCTTTAGGTCCGAGGGTAACAACTACTGCATCAGCAAGAGCCTGAACACCACGAAGCATTGCTTCGCGGGCTTTGGCATCATATTTAATTTCTTTAGCCATTTTTTAGTATTCTCCATCTATTTCTTTAAATTATTAAACCAAAATTATTCGACAAATTATTCAACAACACCCAGAACATCATCCTGGCGCATGATCAAATAATCACTACCATCGATTTTAACCTCGGTACCGCCATATTTACTGAAAAGAACGCGATCCCCTACTTTTACGTCCATGGCGAGAAGCTTTCCATCTTCGCCCATACGTCCATTTCCAGTGGCTACAATTTTACCTTCTGCGGGTTTTTCCTTTGCTGTATCCGGAATAATAATGCCACCCTTGGTTTTTTCATCCTCTTCAACGCGCTCAACAAGAATTCTGTCACTTAACGGTCTTAAACTCATAATACTTTTCTCCTTAGTTTACGTATTGTTTACTCTTTGAATTTTAGCGGTTAAATATCAACTTCTATTTAGCAGAATCGCTGGATTTAACAGAATCGCTATATTTATCAGAAGTTGATTTAATTGGTTTAGTAGTTGATTTTTCCCTAGTGTCAACTCCAGCCTTTTTTCCACCATAATCAGTTACATACCACCCGGATCCTTTCAAATGAAAAGTACTCTGGGAAATAATTTTTTTCAGATGCCCCTTGCACTGAGAGCAACTCTCAAGAGGTGGCTCTGAAATTTTCTGAAATGCTTCTTCAACCTGCCCGCAGTTTTTACATTGATACTCATAAACTGGCATTTTACTCTTCTCCATTTTTCTTTAATTGCCACTCGGAAAATCAAAAATAAAATAATTAGTCTTTCATCCTTGTCAAGACAGACATACCAAAAATTTTATCGATTTTCTCACTCCCCCGGAACCTGCCGCCACTTCATATAGAAACTAAATACTTCCGAGAGCCCTGCAATGGACACCCGTTGTAAAATTGCATAGGTCAGGCGGTGTACTTTTCTTTCCTCTACCATGGTAAGATTAGCTTCCCCAATATTTTCATATCGATGCTCAAATCTTAAAAAACGGGCGACATGCACCAGTTCATGGGTGAGAATATATAAGAGGAAGGGGTCCAATAATAACCCACTATCCTTTTCCACCACTGAAAGAATAGCCGGATCTTGGAGACACACTTTGTATAGACTGAAAGAAGAAGACCCCAGGGGAACATCTTTTTTGTGCCCTTCATATTTTACAACCTGGGCAAATGGCCCACAAACCCGCTCGTGGGCAACCAAGTCCTTGGCTGTTTTAATATCATATCTATTTTTTAACCAATGACCTGCGGAAAGTTTAAAAAAATTATTTACCAACTCTTCTGCCATCAGAACAGCTCTATCCACCCTTTCGAGCGCTTGTTTATCAAAATACCTATATTCCTGCATGGGACTACCTGTTAAATAAAGGATTGGACATTTACAAAAATATTATGCTAAAGTAGCTATTTAGCCAATGCGAAAAATATTATAAAATAATCTTAAAGGAGGTGATTTTTTTGGGTAGTGTTATTAAGAAGAGACGGAAAAAAATGCGTAAGCATAAACACAGAAAACTCCTTGCTAAAACCAGACACCAGAGAAAGAAAAAATAGTCAATAGACCATGTATAATATTGGGGGGAGTATTGAGTCGTAACTCACCGACTCAATACTCAACCCCATTTAAATGATCTTACAAACTACTTATTTACCAGTTCCTTTCATATACTTCATCAAATCTGAATCCGTAGAAAGAATCAAGGTACTGTCCTTTGAAAGACTCTTTTTATACATTTCCATTGTTTTCTGGAAAGCATAAAAGTTCGGATCCACCCCGTATGCAGCTGCATATATCTGGGAGGCTTTAGCATCGGCGTGCCCCTTGACTTCCTGGGCAGTTCGATAGGCCTCTGATTTTATTTTCTGGAGTTCTTTTTCCTTTTCACCCCTTATATTACTGGCATCACCCTTTCCTTCGGCACGATACTTTGCTGCAATCTGATTTCTTTCCGCAATCATCCGATCATAGACGGAACGTCGAACACTGTCGATATAATTGATCCGTTTTATTTGCATATCCACAAGATCGATACCAAATTCACTCAATTTCTTGCGGGACTGGGCTACAATCCTCCGGGTGATTTCATCACGCCCAAGATTTACCTGGTACTGGGTACGCTGGTTCTTATTTTCAGTATCGCTGACTTCAAAGGTGTCCATAGCCCTATCAGTATTCCTAACCGTTTCAACCAGAGGGTATGAAGTGATAAGATTCCTCATGGCCGGATCAATAATATCATCCAAACGCTTCAGGGCTGAAAACTCATCTTTGACTGTCTGAAAGTAAAGAATAGGATCACTAATCCTCCAACGGGCAAATGTATCTACCCATACATAGGTTTTATCCTTTGTGGGCACCTGACCGGGATCTCCATCCCATTCCAGAAGATTTTTCGGAAAATAATTAGCGGTCTGGATGAAGGGCAGTTTGAACTTTAAACCAGGTTCCTTGATGGGCGCACCCACAATTCTTCCAAACTGAGTAATCACCACCTGCTGGGTCTCATCCACCACATAGGCGGAGCTAAAGCCCAGCACAACAACAGCCGCGACAATTATCAAAAGCACTATTTTCATACTATTATTCATAATTACTCACTTTTTTGAAGGGATTTGTTCAAAGATATCAGCGGCGATCCATTGCCCCCCATATTTAAAAACGGCAATAAATTTTTCTGATCAGAATCGATTATATATTTGGGACCAAGCTTTGGAATGATCTTCTGCATAGCTTCAAGATACATCCTTTTCATAGTCACATCCTTTGCCTCGGAATAAGCTTGATAAATAGCTTGAAATTTAGTTGCATCACCCTGGGCACGGTTAACACGATCTATGGCATAACCTTCTGCGTCCAGAATCAAACGCTTAGCCTCACCCCTTGCAAGGGGAACCGCCTTATTATATTCTTCCCTGGCCTTATATATGGTCTGTTCTTTTTCCTGGATAGCCTGGTTTACCTGATTAAAAGAAGCCTGAACCGGTTGTGGAACATTTGTCTTTTTCATCTCTATATTTACAATAGAAATACCCGTCTTAGCCTGATCCATCTCCTTTTGAAGCATCGCCTTGGCAGCCAGTGCAATTTCCGCACGACTGGAGATCACTTCGTTAATACTCCTGTCCCCGACAACAGTTCTCATTGTCGACTCTGACATGTTACGAAGAAATTTTTTGACATTCTTCACATTGAAAAGATAAGCCTTCGGATCTGACCTTCTATACTGGACAATCCATGGGACCACAGCAACATTCAAATCCCCTGTCAACATCAAAGAAGAATCCTGCCTGGAAATATCTGCTGTTGTCCTGTATTTATTATTATTGTTATAATTGGTCTCAACTCCGAACTCTTCTGTTTCTGGTGTTTTAACATTAACCTTGGTTACTTTTTCGATACCCGTGGGTAACTTAAAATTTAATCCAGGTTGAGCAAGTCTGTTATATTTACCAAACCTCTGGACCACACCAACTTCATTTCGATCCACCGTAAAAAAGGTAGAAGATCCAAATAACAAACCCAAAAGGATGAGACCAACAACAAAAATACCGGGAAACTTAAACCCTTTAAATTTGTTCAGCAGTTCATCCATCTGGGGTGGCCTGGGTATCCCCGGGCCACCGCCGCTCTGTTTTTTCTCATACTTTTGCTGGTTATCCCTTAGCTTTTCCCAATCCCAATTCATAAATAAATCCCTGTAAATGATTATTGATGTGATTTTTCATAATTTGCCCATTCTATTGAACTATTTTGAAGGAAAAATATAACCATATTTATAATTATTAACCCCAAAAGGCAATATTTATTTGGCCCTGACAATACACTTATATTCGTTCAAAATAGCAACCCTTAATAATATTTTCGTATATTACAAGAACATAATATGGTATGAAATGGAAAGTATAATACAAAAAATTCAATTAACTCAATAGATAGTTAAATAAAATGACTAAAAAAAAAGACGGTAAACTAATCCATATCAGTAACATTTTAAGTTCAGCCCTTGGCAAATACAGGCCTGCCCAAGATACCGACATGACCCAGATATGGGATGTATGGGATAGAGCTGTGGGCAGACCTATTGCCATGAATGCCAAACCAGATGCATTTAAGGACGGTAACCTTACAGTGAATGTCTCAAGTTCTTCCTGGATTCACCAGCTTAAATTTCTCGAAAAAGAGATCATTTCAAATATCAACAAACAAATGGACAAGGATCTTGTCAAACAGATTCGGTTTAAAATTGGCAAAATCCACAGTTGAGACTTTTTTTAAAAACCGGATAAAGATTTATCAACCAGAAGACGGGTACCGTTATTCCATGGACCCTGTCATCCTTGCCGCCCAGGTTGTTTCCTTCCCTGGTTGTAAAATTATTGATATTGGATGCGGATGCGGTATTATTCCTCTGATTCTGGGGTTTAGACACAAAGATACCCACATCATAGGCGTTGAAATCCAATCCCAGCTCGCCCAGTTGGCAACAAAAAACATCTCCCAAAACATGATGTCGAATCAAATCCAAATTTTAAATCAAGATATCCGAACCACCACATCTCTTGACACCCAGGGCCTTGCAGATATTATAGTCTCCAACCCCCCTTATAAAAAAAAAAATTCAGGCCGACTGAACCCCAATATCCAAAAAGCCGTGGCAAGACATGAAATTAAACTGGAACTATCACAATTTTTTTCAAGTGCCCACAGACTTTTAAAACCCCTGGGACAACTCCTTTTTATATTTCCTGCAGACAGGTTGGAAGATATTATCCTGGCCATACAACCCCTTGATTTTAAACTGAACTGGATTCGGTTTATCCACACTAAAAAAACCAATAATGCCAAACTAATACTGGTCTCAGGACTTAAAGAAGGTCACGGATCATGCATTGTCCGACCGCCCTTATATATATATGACAACCGGAATAATCCAACAAATGAATATACAACCGCGTTTAATCCTTGACACAAAGACAAAAAGGTACTATTTTGCCTTGAATTAATTGACTGCGGAGAGGTGACCGAGTGGCTGAAGGTGCACGCCTGGAAAGCGTGTGTATCCTAACCGGGTACCGAGGGTTCGAATCCCTCCCTCTCCGCCAGCCCAATGACCACGGGCTTTTCAAGAGTCATCCACAATTTTGGTACTAACTTGGTACTGAGAAGGGTGACATTATGTATACTCAACTCCGTGGATCGATCCATTACTTCCGATTTAACATCCCCACTCAATACCGTCCCACTTTTGGCTGGTCAATATGGCAACTGCTTTGGCAAATGGTTCAATATATTACTTGTCCGGCAAGGCATCAAAGAGAATGCAGACAGATCCAGAACACCCCCCGAAATCATCGAGGATGGAGGTGCCGGTGAAGACAGAACCGCCTATGAAATTTATGCCTCCCATGGAGGACTATGGAACGCACTATTTATGTCAGCTGCCATCGAAGGAACCCCGGAAAATGAACATGAAAAAAGTCTGGCAGAGGAAGCAAAGAAAGATATCGATTTAAACGAAGACAATAAATATGCCTTATAATTAATGCCTGCCTGCATATTCTATTATAATTTTTCGATCAAATTCCAGACCTTCTGTTGACCTCGGAGCCGGCCTCTGGTATAACTGCGACCTGGTACTTAAGTTGGTACTAAAAATATTAACAAAGGATGGCACAAGGTGGAACCACGAGGTTCTTGGACATCGGGTCCTCTACCCTCCCTCTCCGCCACACAGCAATTAGCGGACGTCTATGTCATACCAAGTATTAGCATTAAAATATCGGCCCCATACATTTAATGAAGTTGTTGGTCAATCCCATGTAACCCGCACCCTTGAAAATGCAATCGTTGCTGATCGTGTTGCCCATGCCATGTTATTCACCGGCCCAAGGGGCACAGGGAAAACCACCATTGCCAGAATCATGGCCAAAGCTATGAACTGTCGCACCGGTCCCACTCCAACACCATGCAACACCTGTAAAACATGCAAAGACATCATTGAAGGGCATTGTTCCGATGTTTTTGAAATTGATGGTGCATCCAATAACAGTGTTGACCAGATCAGGGATCTTCGGGAAAATGTCACCTATATGCCGGCAACATCCCCTTATAAGATATATATTATTGATGAAGTGCATATGTTGTCCACAGCCGCATTCAATGCATTGCTCAAAACCCTGGAAGAACCCCCTGGACATGTGTTATTTATATTTGCTACAACTGAAGTGCACAAAATACCTGCCACTATTTTATCCCGGTGCCAGCGCCATGACCTTGGCAGGGTTAACCTTGAACAAATTTCAGATCATCTTGAAACACTTTGTGCCAGGGAAGGTTTCACAATAAAACGGGAGAGTCTGGACCTGATATCCCTGGAGGCGGATGGATCCATCAGGGACTCTTTAAGTCTTCTTGACAGGATATTGGCTGCCTGCCCGGACAAATTAATTGACCATGACAAGGTAGTGGACAACCTTGGGGTGATGGACCGGAAGGTCATGCATGATATTTCATCTGCTATATTTTCAAAAGACGGGGCAGCACTTATCCATATCGTTGAAACCGTTAATGATTCCGGCCTTGATTTAAAAAAATTTTTCTCCAATATAATTTTGCATTTTCGAAATTTAAATGTCATCAAACTTTGCGGTCAAGATAATACGGCTATCAATCTGACCAATGCTGAAAAAGAAAAGCTGGCCCAGGCAGTCTATGAATTACCCCCCAACTATCTTGGCATGCTTTTACAACTGCTCTTAAATGAAGAATCCCTGGTCAAATTTTCTTCCCACACAAAAACAGCGGTGGAAATGGTTCTGCTCAAACTGATCCAGATCAACCCGGGTGCACAATTGGACCTGGTCATTAACAAACTGGACCTTCTGGCCAGACAGATAGATTCAAAACTGACAAAACAGGAATTAACCGATTCCAGCCCCCCCCGGCAAGAGATGGCTCCACCCGGCATGCCTTTGTCCCAGCCGGCTCTGGAAACACCCCCACCAATGGTATCAACAAAAACTGCCCTGGCAGTGGGAGCACAAGTCCCGCCCTTACAAACCAAAGAAAGCCAGACAAGTTATACCCCCATGGAAACGGTCCCCATAAAAACCGCTCCGATTGAAGCTGCTCCAATGGAAACGACTTCAATAGAAGACGCTCCAAAGACCTGGCCCAATTTCTTAAAATTAATTGAAAAAAAACTGCCCTTTATATTTGTCCTGCTTTCAAAGGGTCAAATAGATGATTCCAAAGAGAATGCCATCCAGGTAAAACTATATAGTTGCTCTGCTTTTAACAAAACAAGACTCAATACAAAAAAAGATGAGCTGAAATCCCTTTGTAAAAATTTTTTGGGAAAAAAACTTGAAATAGCCATTATATCCGAAAACGAATCCATTATCGGTACCAGTAAAGAAAAAAACAATTTAAAGATGGCAGCACTCAATCATCCGCTGGTTCTTGATGCCCAGCGAATCTTTGATGGTGAAATCATCAACTATTAATAAAAATAATAAAATAGGAGTTTAGAACGATGAGTAATATGAATGCAATGATGAAACAGGCCCAGAAACTTCAGAAAAAAATGATGAAAACCCAGGAAGAACTGGCAACAAAAACAGTTGAAGCTTCCGCCGGAGGCGGCATGGTAAAAGTAATTGCCAACGGGGGTCAAAATATAGAGTCCATCGTACTCGAAAAGGAAGTGGTTGACCCGGAAGATATTGAAATGCTGCAGGATCTTATCATGGCTGCTGTCAACGATGCCTTAAAAAAATCCCAGGAAATGGTTTCTTCAGAGATGGGCAAACTCACTGGTGGACTCAAGATGCCAGGCATGCCAGGTATGTAAACATAGATGAATCATTATCCAGAGGCAATTTTAAAGCTGATTAATTCCCTGTCCACCCTCCCGGGTATTGGAAAAAAAACAGCAGAACGGCTGGCTCTTCATATCCTGCATGCGCCGGATCATGAAGCTGCCACACTTGCAGGAGATATTATTGAGCTTAAGAGCAGTGTCAGGCTTTGCTCTTCTTGTTTTGCCTTAAGCGACAAACCAAAGTGTCGGATATGCACAGATCCGACACGGGACTCCTCCTTGATTTGTGTAGTTGAAAATCCAAAAGATATGGCAGCCATAGAAAAAGCCAATGTTTTCTCTGGTACTTATCATATCCTGGGGGGGGCTCTTTCCCCCATTGATGGTATTACCCCGGATGATATACGCCTGGCTGAACTGTTCAACAGAGCCGACCCAAAAAAAGTAAGGGAAATCATCGTTGCAACAAAAACCGATGTCGAAGGCGAAGCAACAGCATCCTATATCCTGAACCGGCTTAAATCAAAAAACATCACTATCACAAGGATAGCATCCGGGGTTCCCATGGGAGGAGACCTGCAATATGTCGACCCCCTGACAATGCAAAAAGCGATGGAAAAACGATATGGACTATAGATACAAGACGGCAGATAAAATATTTAAATGCCAACTGTGCGGGGACTGCTGCAATGGCTTTGGCGGTACCTATGTGACAGCCCAAGACATTGTCAACATTGCCTCGTTTATCGATGCAGATCCAAAAACATTTGTTGCAAGATATTGTGATTATTCAGGATCAAGGCCGGTGTTAACCCTTGGAACCAACGGATCCTGTATTTTTTTTGATAAAGAAAAGCAATGCACTATTCACCCTGTCAAACCCTATATGTGCAAGGCATGGCCTTATATTAAAACCATCATAAAAAATCCTGAAAACTGGAATGCAATGGCGGGGGCATGTCCTGGAATGAAAAAAAATATTTCCCATAAAGATCTTCAACAAATTGTTACCCTTGAATCCCGGAAATTGGATCGATCCATCTAAATCCCTAGTTACGCTCCATCTCAGTAAACTGCCGGGCGATACTGTCCCTTTCATACACAATTTCAACCCGCCTGTTTCTAGACTTGCCCTTGGCAGTATCATTTGTGGCAACGGGGTGGTATTGGGCATATCCTTCGGCGGAGATATACTGGGGAGGAACTCCGTTTTTTATCAATAGCCGCACCACGGTTGATGCCCTGGCACTGGACAGTTCCCAGTTTGATGGAAAAAGAGCCGAAGAGATAGGCTCACTATCTGTATGCCCTTTTATCTTGACCTTGTAGGCAAATTTAGACAGGACAGATGCTACCTTTTCAAGGATATCAACTCCTTTTCCAGACAGGGTGGTTCCCCCCTTGGCAAAAAGAAGCAGATCCGACATGGTGATGACTACACCATCTTCAGTTTTAGTGACACTCACCTCCCCGCCAAGCTTATTAAACAACACAAGCTCCCTGATTTCGGAAACAATTTCTTCCATCTCTTTTTCAATCATTCCACCCAACTCATCTATCTGCTGGTTCTCAGAAGGCTCTTCGGAAGGAACCGGATGCATTGTCAACCCTTCCCTGGTTCCTGATTCAGGAACGGCCTGGGAACCCAGGGCGCTTCGTAAAGATTGTACTAATTCCTTATAGGTTTCCTGCTGGGTGGTACTCATGGCAAAGAGCAAAACGAAAAAACACATCAAAAGGGTTACAAGATCGGCAAAGGTGGCCATCCATGCAGGCGCACCCACCTTACACTTTTTTTCCTCCACAGGCGGAGGAGCCAAGGTCATTTCAGCTTCTGCTTCGGAACCAGTTCCATCAGCCATGATCTATTCTCTTTTTTTCAATATATTATTTTTTTTCTTCATCCTTCCCACTTGCCATGTAAACTTTAAGCTTATCTTCCATGAGTTTGGGATGCTCCCCTTCCCTGATGGAAAGAATTCCTTCAAAAATAATATTCATATTGGTAATCTCTTCTTCATTTCTTCCCAGCAGCTTGTCGCTCATGGGAATAAAAAACAAATTGGCAAGAACGGCTCCGTAAAAGGTAGTTATCATAGCCACAGCCATTTTAGGGCCAATGGATGAAGGGTCATCCAGATTGGCAAGCATTTGAACAAGACCAATCAATGTTCCTATCATACCAAAAGCCGGCGCATAGGCTCCCATACTGGAAAACATATTGGCACCTGTATCCAATCCTTTTTTGGTCAAGGACATTTTTTTTTGCATAATGGCAGCAATATCACCGGTTTTAACCCCATCCACCGTCATTTGAAGTGCCTGGGCAAGATAGGGATCAGGGGTGGTCTGGATATCCCCTTCTATGGAAAGAAGCCCCCCTTTTCTGGCCTTATTTGAAATTTCAACCAGATTGGCTATGATATCTTCAGGCTTTTCAATTTTAAACATAAAAATTTTCAAGGCGGTTTTGAACAGCCCCAAAATATCAGACAGGGGATAGCCCACCATGGTGGCGGCAATGGTTCCCCCCACAACAACGAGAACAGACGGAATATTAACAAAGGTCATGAGACCACTGCCCAAAAGAATGGTACCCATTATAAATCCGATTCCTGAGATGACACCGATAACCGAAGAAATATCCATTTTCTAAGCCTTTATGTAAACAGTTTCATCAACAGGGTACTCCCTGTGATATCTTATGATCTTATCAATTGATCTCTGGGTAAGCAGGGTATTCACTGAAAAAAGCTTAGTCCCAGAGGAGGTAAACAAAGCTGTTCCCAACTTCATTCCAGCTTCCAGCTGTTCAACCCCTATTCCTCTGACCCGGTAGGCATCGGACCCCATATGAAGCACGGCATATTTTTCAAGCCAGCTCACAATTGCAGGATCGAGCCTGGAACCTGCAATATTTTCCAGACCAACCAATAAATCTTCCAGGCAGTGAACATCAGGCATATCCTTCAATCTGTCAAACTCATCGGCTCCGGCAAGTATCCTGGAAGCCAGTGGGATATACTTTTTTTTAAATCCGTCGGGATAACCACTTCCATCGCAATATTCATTTAAAGAACGGATCACCTTGGAACTATTTTCAAAGCCCTGGCATCCCTTTAAAAGATCGGCCCCTTTTACAGGATATTGAATCCAAATATTTTTTTCGTAGTTTGTGAACTCTTTTTCTCCTTTTTCCAATGCTGAATTTGGCATGAAAAGAAGCCCTAGTTCATGCAGCATAGCAGCTTTTCTAAGATCCTCCAACTTCTTTTCGTCAAAATCAAATTGTTTTGCGATAAAACAGGCAATATGGGCGACCCTGAGGGCATGTCCCCTATTTACTTCAACCCGTGTCGTAAGTAGAGTTGACAAAAGCTGTTCAAACCCAACCATGTTCTGATCAAAGCATTCTTTCATAAATATTAAGGATTTTTTCATCTGACTGCGCTCACGGGTCATATGATGAATCTGTTTTAATGAATTGTTCAGACTGGTTTTTTCCTGAATCAGCTCTTTTTTAACGATTTTCAATTCCTGCTTAAACTTATCCAGATAATGAAATGATTTTTCCAATATCTTTTCCTGGTGGATCTGTTTTTGCTCAAGATTTATTTTTTCAAGATAAACATTTGATTTATAATACAATTCCCCTGCAGATAAAGGCCGAACAATAAATTCATCAAACCCATATCCATATAGCTGCATCCTTGATTCAAATTCCGGATATTTATCCACACCCAGAAAAAAAGCAGGCTTGAACCGAAAGTCAATTTCGTCAAAACCTTTTATCAATTTTTCCAAAGAGGATAACTGCTTTTCGTCCATGGTTAAGGATTTATCAATTAGAATAATATCCGGAAGGAGCGTACCTGCTTTTTCAACCCCCTGTTTTTCATTGGAACAAAAATGAGACACAAACCCATTATCCCTGGAAAACAACTTTATTTGAGATTCATATTTTTCATCACCAACAAAAAGCAAGGATATGAGATCTTTTGCCGTGGTCTGCCTGGTTTGCCCGGTATTATTCTGAATAGTCATTCCTCCACCACTCATCCCATTGGGTTTCCATAATACTCTGGGCCATCTGCCGACCCATTTGAGTTTTTATACGTCCAAGAACTATGGGCAGCCATTTTTCAGCAGATCTACCCCCCGTGTCTTCAAGTTTTTTTAATTCAAGTACAAAAGAAAGCTGATCAGCATCCTTGGCAAGTTTTGCCTCCTTGGTTTCACCCAGATTAAACTCATCAATAAGAGATTTAATATCAGTACCAAAAGGAAGTGGTTTTATCAAATGCGAAATGGCTTTATCTTCATTCGCCTGGGTATATTTTTTCTGGACATAATTAAGATCCCCGGTTCTGGCTTCGGCAAGATCATGCAACAAAGCCATTGCCATAAGTTTTGTACCATCAATATCGGTATCCAATTTTGACATTGTAAAACAGATGAACACCACGGCAAAACTGTGTTCTGCAATACTTTCACTTCCCGATCCCAAAAAAGCATAACCGGACCGGACAATATCCTTTAACATTCTCATTTCAAAAAACAAATTAGCAATAGACTTCATCTTTTCATATCCAATCCCATAGTAATTTTAAGTAACAATTCTTGACTTTTTATAGAACAGTCGTTTAAATAAAGTCAAGATATTCAAAAGAGACCAACCCAAATCAAGGGGGAACCATGTATCAAATGAAATGGATAACAAATATCACGGGCATCATTATATTTTCAATCCTTGGTTTTTTTCCCATGACCCTGGCCCAGGAACCCAATGAATTAGAACCAGCCAAAAAGACAGGTTTTTATTATACCATACAAAAGGGAGATACCCTCTGGGATCTGTCCCAAAAATTTTATAACTCCCAATGGGACTGGCCAGGACTATGGGAAATGAACAAGGATATCAAAAATCCCCACCAGATAACCCCGGGAACAAAAATCCAGATTTTCTTAAAATCAAAAACTTTACCCAAAGCACCGCCGGTACAGCCACCTCCTGAACCTGTAAAGGTGGAAACACCACCAATATCACCTTCTTTTACCTATCAGAACATAAACCGGACCGGCTTTATCAGAAAACATGTTGTGGACACCCTTGGAGTCATCATCCGGGAAAGAGATGGGAATCTGATGATGTCAGCCAATGATATTATTTATATCAAACCCACAAACAAGGCCAATCTGATACCAGGCGAAATTTACCAGATTTTCAGCACGGAAAAAATAGAAAAAAAAGTGAACAACCAGATTTTTAAAGGCATCAAACATCTTATCAAAGCAGAAATCAAAGTACTTGAACATACCGACAATTACGCGACTGCCATCATCACAGATTCCTACCGGGATGCCAATGTGAATGACAAAATCATGGCCTATTATAAAAGAGATATGGTATTATCCGTCCAGGAACATCCACCTCCCATAAATGCCTTTCTTATCTGCTCGGAGGAAAACACCGTAATAATAAATCAGTATCAAATTGCTTTTATCGACAAGGGCAGACACGATGATATCAAGCCCGGCCAGATCTATTCTATTATGCAAAAAAACAGATCCGCCTTTGATGCCACAAGTTCAAATTGGCCCATAAAAGAGCAATATGATACTCTTTTAGCCCCCTTAAATTCTGGAAAACTGATTGTGCTACACACAGAAGATATTGCCGCAACGGTCATGATTTTATCGGCTAAACGGGCCCTTTACCCAGATGATATGGTCAACTGATCCCAGGTTACCCGCAAAATTTCCTGGTAGGTGGTCTGGCCTTCCAGCATTTTTTTAATTCCATTCTGGCGAAGCAGGGTCAATCCTTCTTCAACGGCTTTACTCCTTAAATCATCCAGGCTGGCATCATCGGAAGTCAAACCCTTAAGAGCTTCGGAATAGGGAAGGACTTCGTAAATTCCCGTCCGTCCGCTATAACCGGTATTGCGGCATTTCATACATCCTTTCCCATGGCTGAGCAAAACCCTGCCTTTTTGAGAAATAATAATCCCCAGGGCTGCCAATTCTCCGACATCCATTTCAAAAGTCTGGGCACAATGGGGACAAATTTTTCTGACCAGACGCTGGGCTACAATACCGTTCAGGGACGAATGGATAAGATAGGGAGGAATCCCGAGATCCAGCAGCCGGAACACGGTTGAAACGGCATCATTTGTATGGAGAGTAGATAAAACCAGGTGACCTGTCAAGGCGGCCTGGACCGCTGACTGGGCGGTTTCAAGATCCCGGATCTCTCCTACCATGATGATATCCGGGTCCTGGCGAAGAATATTTCGCAATACAGAGCCAAAAGTTACATCAATGGCAGGCTGAACTGCAATTTGATTAAACTCTTCATGGACCATTTCGATGGGGTCTTCAATGGTGGTGATATTCACCTCGGGAGAAGAAAGCATGCGAAGACTGGAATAAAGGGTGGTTGATTTTCCGGAACCTGTGGGACCCGTCACCAGAACAATACCAAAGGGCATGGCAATCAGTTTTTTATACCGTTCAAAATCATCCTTTAAAAAACCCAGCATCTCAAGATCCTGGAACAAGATATCCGGGTCCATTATCCTCATGACCACCTTTTCCCCAAAGGCCACAGGAATCGTAGAAACCCTGATTTCGACCTCGGTATCCCCCTTTCCCATTTTGATCCTGCCGTCCTGGGGTCTTCTTTTTTCAGCCATATCCAACCCGGAAAGGGTTTTAATCCGGCTGACCACGGCATTATGAAGTTTTTTGGGCAGTTTATATACCGTATTGAGAGCACCGTCAATGCGCATTCTCACCAGACAGATTTCCCGTTTGGGTTCGATATGGATATCACTGGCTTTTTGATCAAAGGAATAGGAAAAAAGATGATTGACCGCATTAACAATATGCTGGTCCGTTGCCGGCAACGTATCCAGGGAGGCAAGGCTGACAAATTGTTCAAGATTTCCAAGGTCCACCCCTGTTTGAGAAAACAGATCTTCAGCTGCTGAAATGGAATAATGAAATCCAAAAAACTCATTGATCAATTTTTTAATATCCGACCGGGAACTGACAATGGGTTTGACTTTTAACTTTGAGACCATCTCCACATCCTTAATGGCCTCATAATTAAACGGGTCGGGAGTCGCCACCACAAGCTTGCCCTCTTCCACTTTCAGCGGCAGCAAAAGATGTTTCAAGGCAAAGGATTTTGAGATGGTGCCTGTGACAAGCTTTAATTCCAGTTTAAGGGGATCTATTTTGATGTATTCAAGGCCAAAGGCGCCGGCTATTGCTCTATAAATCAAATCTTCATCAATAATTTGCTCCGGCTTATCAAGTCTTTCAACCTTTAAATACAAGACAACATCTATAAAAGAGATCTGGGAAATTGCTCTTTTTTTCGCCGCCCCCACAAGAGCCTTATCCTTTCCCTGACTCCACAAGATTTCTTTTACCTTTTTTCCCCTGGCCAATATTTTTTTTGCCTGGTCTTTTGAAATCAATTTTGCCGCAATGAGTACTTTGCAAATATTGGTGGAAGAAAATTGTAAATTTTGTCGATCCTGCATCCTGATTTCACCCCATGAAAAAAAAAGATTAGGCTCACAAAAGAATAACTCAAATCGGTTTTTCATTATACTTGATCAATCTTCTGGTTGTAAATAATTAAATTTATAGTGCCAGGACAATAGCATTTAACTTTTTATGTATTATTTGGATTTTAATTGCTTTCGTATCAACCCAGCCGCGTAAAGGCAGGGGGATTACGCTAAATTTCAAGCAGTCATCCTATTGGACACTCATCGGAGTATATATGTACCCACACCATGGTTGATGCTTTTGTATATGACATCAAAAGCCGTAAAATTCTTTTCCGTGCCCTTGGGATAAGTCATGCTGCAGGAGTTATTGCAGCCCTGGTATTTTTTATTAAAATAAACTTTATTGAAAAACAGCCACTTATCTTATTAATAAATATTTTTTAAAAACTTCTGGTTCTATATTACTTGCTTTTTATAAATTTTTATAGTAATTGCCAATTCGATATTTCAATTACTAAATAGTGGCTGACCGAAAAACCGTGCTTTGATAAAAGTTTGCCTATGTGCAAGGCGCAAGAAAGGTTGAAACACAGAGTGTACTCCAGTACATGAGGCCCGATTCTATAATTTAGCAAACTTTTGCAGCAACACGGCAGATGGGTGAGTTTTGTCAAACCTAAACAGGAGCAATTTCTAATGTACCAAACCGCAAGTAAACACCGCTGCAAGTTAATGGGATCAATGCCCATATTAATATTTTTACTTTTACTGGGATTTCAAAATTCTGTTTTTGCCGAATCCGACACAGGTGAAACCCAGGAAATCATAGCCCAGGATGAAATCGATAAAAAAGAAAAATCTAAATTAAAAACTGCAAAGTCCCTGGACGCATCTATAACTTCAACCCAGAAAGGGACTGGAGATACAAGCACGCAAGTATCTTCTTCCACAGTAAACACAAGTTTGTTCACAGGTGCAGCCACTGCCGCCATCCCCATCCTTATCCCCCCGGGAAGGGCAGGCATGCAGCCAAAAATTGCTCTTAATTACAACAGCTACCAGAAAAACGGCTGGATGGGCATGGGCTGGGATATATCCATGGGTGCCATCCAGCGTTCTACCAAACGGGGGGTGGATTATACCGCAAATGACTATGAAGTAGCCATGGGCGGCAATTCAAAGCTTGTTCCCAGGGACGACTGGGGAGAAAATTTTTACGGAGCCAAAATAGAAGGACGATTCACAAAATATTCCTATGATACTGAAAAAAAAACCTGGGAAGCAATGGATAAAAGCGGACTAAAATATTTTTTCGGGAGAACACCCGCCTCCCGCCAGGATGATCCGAAAGATGCAAGTCGTATCTTTAAATGGTGCCTGGACACAGTTATAGATACCAATGGTAACTACATGACCATTTCCTATACAAAGGACCAGGGTCAGATCTATCTTTCAAACATTAAGTATGCTGGTCATGCCATGGCATCTAAGATAAATTCTGTAAAATTTTGCCTTGATGATGGAACAAGGACAGATGCGTTTCCCATGTACACCACCAAAACTAAAATCAAAACATCATATAGGTTAAAAGCCATCGAAACCTATGCAAATAGACAGCTTGTAAGAAAATATCAATTAAATTACGGATATGGCACCTCAACAGGTCGATCTCATCTTAAGACCATTCAACTATTTGGAAGCGATGGAAAAAGTTCACTCAACCTGGCTAGGATAGATTGGAATGATAGTAACGGGGATTTATATACAACACCCCACAATGTTTTAAGCAATCTTGCAAATGAATATCCTGTAGCAAGTGGTGGAGATAATATAGGTTCTGACAATATTTTCACAGTAAAATCACCCGATATAAATGGGGATGGCATGGCAGATATTTGCTGGAGGGGAGATTCAGGATTATGGAGCGCACTTTCAAATGGTGATGGAACATTTGCTCCGGCTCAAATGGCCCTTTCAAATCTCGGCAATGGTGTCCATCCATCAAATGGTGGAAATAGTGATCATGATAAGATCGCAACAATCCGTTATCCAGACCTAAATGGCGATGGTATGGCAGATGTATGCTGGCGGGGATATTCAGGATTATGGATTGCCCTTTCGAAGGGTGATGGAACATTTGCTCCCCCCCAAATGGCTCTTTGGAATCTCAAAAATGGAGTCCCAGAATCAGATGGTGGAGATAATAACCATGTTAATATCCCAACAATCCAATTCCCGGATATAAATGGAGATGGTCTACCAGATATTTGCTGGAGGGGAAATTCAGGATTATGGAGCGCACTTTCAAAGGGTGATGGTACATTTACCGAGGCTAAAATGGCCCTTTGGAATCTCAAAGATAGTGCCCCTCAATCAGATGGTGGAAATAATGATACTGATAATATCCCAACAATCCGCTATCCAGACCTGAATGGCGATGGCATGGCGGATGTATGCTGGCGGGGAGATTTCGGACTATGGATTGCACTTTCAAAGGGTGATGGTACATTTGCTGAGCCTCAAAAGGTCCTTGAGAAGAATCTCGAAACTGGTGCCCATAAATTAAATGGTGGAAATAATGATCATAATAATATCTCAACAATCCAATTCCCGGATATAAATGGCGATGGTCTACCAGATATTTGCTGGAGGGGAGATTCAGGATTATGGAGCGCACTTTCAAAGGGTGATGGAACATTTGCCGAGGCTAAAATGGCCCTTTGGAATCTCAAAGATAATGCCCCTCAATCAGATGGTGGAAATAATGATACTGATAATATCCCAACAATCCGCTATCCAGACCTGAATGGCGATGGTATGGCGGATGTATGCTGGCGGGGAGATTTAGGACTATGGATTGCACTTTCAAAGGGTGATGGTACATTTGCTAAGGCTCAAAAGGTCCTTGGGGAAAATCTCAAAAATAGTGCCCCAGCATCAAATGGTGGAAATAATGATCATGATAATATCCCAACAATCCAATTCCCGGATATAAATGGCGATGGTCTACCAGATATTTGCTGGAGGGGAGATTCAGGACTTTGGAGCGCACTTTCAACTGTCAATCCCTTTGTTGATCTTGTTACTGTAATACAAAATGGATATGGAGGAAAAACCACAATCCAATATACCCCTTCATCACAATATAAAAATAAGCTTTTGCCCTATGTTATCCATACTATATCTGAAATTACCACATACGACGGTCGGGGAAATACTTCTACAACAACCTATAATTATGCCGGAGGTTTATACAACCGATCTGACAAGGATTTTCGAGGATTTGAAACCGTCACCCAGACCAACCCCGACGGTACCAAAATTGAAACAAAATTTTTGCAGGGAGAGTTTGACAAAGGAAGACAATACCAAGAAGAACTGCGGGATCCCTCAAACAAGCTTTTATCAAAATCCACCATGGACTGGGTAACCTATTATCCCGATGAAATGGATGATCAAGAGGAGATTTCTGATACCTATGGTTTTGTCAAGCTCCTCTGCCAGCGCACGGAAATCTATGACAATGGTACCAGTTTCACCCAGGAAGATTATACCTACGATAATGAGAACGGCAATCTGTTGACCAGTATTGCCAGCGGAACCGGAGGAGAATCTATTACCGCCGCCAATACCTATGAAAATTTTGGATCATGGGTATGGCGGATGACATCCACTGCCCTTTCCGGCAGTACCAGCGGCCAGAGCCGTTATACGGAAAATAACTATGAAACGGATACGGGTAATCTATTGTCCACAACCCTTGGCCTGGACGGTGCGAATGACCCCATAACCTTGGTTACATACGATGAATTCGGCAATCCTAAAACCCGGAAAGACCCACTTGGAAATATCACAACAACATATTATGATCGTGCGACCCACACCTTTCCTGTCCGGGTGGAATATCCCGAAACAAACGGGGTGAGCCATGTAGTAAAAACAACACTCATTGATTATAAATTTGGCAAACCCCTGAAGACGGAAGATGAAAATGGCAACCGGATTTCCTACACCTATGATGCCTTCGGGCGTTTAATCCGAACGGACCTGCCCAACGGAGGCCAGACCATAACAGAATATAATGATACGGCGTCTCCCCGGCATGTGACCTCCAGAATTAAGGCGAATAGTTCAGGTGCAACCATTGACAGCATAACTTATATGGATGGATTTAACAGGGCTATCCAGAGTTCCTCCCTGGGTGAAAACGGCCGGTATATTACCACCCGTAATTACTACGATAATATGGGCCGAACCTCTCTGTCAGAAGGGCCTTTTTATGCGTCGGATACCTCCTACCCCCAGGAGGCTCCTTCAGATTCTCCCTGGGGCAGTACAAGCTTTGACTATTTTGGCCGACCCGTTTTGACACAAGTCCCCGATGGAACCCATGGGACAATCAATATAAAATGGTCCTACTCCGGATTATCCACCACAATCGTTGATCCCGACAATGGGAGCAAGACCGAAACCCGGGATTATCTTGGCAAAATTATCCAGATTGTTGAACATGGAGACAATGCCAGGGATTACCAGACAAATTATACCTACAATGTTGCAGGAGATCTTTTATCTGTACAGGACAATTATGACAATTTAACAACCATGGAATACGACAGTCTTGGGCGCAAAATAGCCATTATTGACCCCGATATGGGATCCTGGTACTACACCTATGATGCCAACGGCAACATGCTGACCCAGACCGATGCAAAAAACCAGACCACAAGTTTTAAATATGATGATCTGAACCGTGTTCTTTCCAAGACCTATTCCACAAACGACCCTGGAGTTTTTTATACCTATGACAACCTTAACATTACCAATGGCCGTGGCCAGCTTTATCAAACAACCAACGATGATGTAACCATAACCATCGATGGGTTTGACAGCGTAGAGAACATACTTTCTGAAACAAAAACAATAACCGGTGCCCCGGACTCCTATACAACATCATACTCCTACGATCTTACAGGAAGACCTTCCACCACAACCTATCCCGATAGATTCAGCGTTACCAACACCTATATGGACGGAACAAGCCTGTTAAAGCAAATCACCGGCTCCGATGATGTGATCTATGCACAGATGAGTAATTACACCCCCCAGGGAAAAATCGGCCGCATCGATTATGGTAACTATACCTATACCCAGTATGATTATGACAATCTGTCCGGGCGTTTAATGTCCATCATGACAGAGCGCCTTGGCCCAACCCAAACCATCCAGGAAAGATCCTATGAATATACGCCTGGTGGCAATATTGCGGGCATAACCGATAACAAAAACGGAACTATCTATTCTTATACCTACGACATGCTCCACAGGCTGACGGGTGAAACCAGCACAGGCAACACCCCTGCCCTGAATTATAGATACGATGCCATTGGAAATATTCTTTCCAAAACCCTGGGTGCTGACACCATGACCTACAAGTATGGAGGGTTCAGCCCCCATGCCGTCAGTGCAATCCGACTATCCGGAAAAATCCATAATTATATCTATGATGCCAACGGAAACATGACCACGGGACCTGATTTTACTGATCCATTGCTCCCGGGCAGCCGCAATATCACCTATAATATTGATAATATGCCGGTGAAAGTACAGCATATAAGAGACGGTGTTACAAAAGCCATGGATCTTGTCTATGACGGATATGGGGCAAGGGCGGTTAAAAACGTTACAGGAGGTCCCTCCACCTTTTATGTGGGGGGACATTTCCAGGTCACTAAAAACGATGCCGCAACCGAAACCACCCGTTTTATTTTTGCAGGAAACATGAGGGTTGCCCAGGCCAAAAACGGTGTAACCCATTATTTTCATAAAGATCATCTGGGAAGCTCCACTGCCATGAGCGATGATTCTGGAGCCACCCTTGAAACAAGTGAATATTTACCCTATGGCGGCCAGAGAAGCCACACAGGATCAAACATATCCAACTACAGATTTACCGACCAGGAGCTTGATCCGGAATCAGGCTTGTACAACTACAATGCAAGACTCTATGACCCTGTCATCGGAAAATTTATCACAGCCGACATAATAGTTCCAGATCCCACCAATCCCCAGACCCTTAACCGGTACAGCTATTGCGGAAATAATCCCCTTATTTATGTGGACCCGAGTGGGCACATATTCGGAATTGATGATATTCTCATTGGCGCTATAATTGGTGGCATTATTGCGGGAAGTCAAAGCGACTGGGATCTTAAAACAATACTTGCTGGTGGAGTCATAGGCGGGATATCAGGCGGCATTTTTTCCGGGGTTCAAGGAGCTGTTTCCTCAATGATCGGAAATTCCATAGTGGGTGGAGCAATATCCGGAGGAGTCGGGGGGTTTGCCGCAGGGAGCGCAGCCGGAGGATTGTCTGCAGCCTGTTATGGAGGAAATGTTATGGATGGCATACTCACGGGAGGCAAATATGCTGCAATAGGAGGCGCAGCTTTTGGCGGCATTAACGGGCATTTCGGAGATAGATGGGATCTTTGGCGGATCAGTGCCAATACCATTGCAGGGGGATATGTAAATGAAATATCAGATGGTAACTTTGCAAAAGGAGCTATAATCGCAGGAGGAACGGCATTAGCTTATTGGGCATATACTGCGGTACCTAACACAGGCAAACCAAGTTTGAAAATAGGACAAGGGCCACAAGCAAACAAATATCATGGTACTCCTTGTGAACCAGGCAAAGCCACTGTTGGACTCACCAATACCAAAGTTTCAGGTTGGACAAAATATATTTTAGCAGAAGGACAAGGATTAATGCAAGCAATTGAGTATTTAGTAGTAGGAGCGACTCCTTTCGGCAGGTGGCATGACCATTTTCTCAATCTTTTTCCGGAAAGCCACTTATTTAATCAACCAGGTATGGCACAGCTATCCTGGGGCATTGCTGCACCTGTATCATATGGTGCATTGCTTTACGGACACGATTATCTTTTATATCCTATGATGAACGATAAAATGTGATGACCCAAATTCTGGTCGTAATTTTTGCTAAATTAACTATTATAAGATTAAGACAATTTTTCTTTGTTTTACCAAATTGATATGGTTTTTTGGAGAAAACTATAATGGTAAACTACCAAAATTCTTATTACGACCACAACTGTTAGCGGCGGCGTGAAAATGTAAGAAAATCCATGGAATAAAATTGTAAGAAAATTTTGGCATATACTTTGCTTTAATAAAACCATAACCGTGTGAAATTGTAGTAAATCTAAAAAAGAAGATGAAGAAAACCTTTTTAAAACACTTTTTTTAAGAAGAAAATAGGTCATCTTCAAACCATGGGCTTTATAACATTTTCAGATTAAGGCTGACACAACATATGATTTTTTTTATGATAGGTCAGACAATTTATTAAAAATTAAAATTCCATAATAAAAAGAGCAGATATTCATATATCTGCTCTCCCCAAAATATAACTGCCTGGCTTGCTCCTTGAACCGACTCCATGCCATTAGATAAATGGTATTGAGGGTTTTTTCATTAAAGGTTTAGCTCCATATTTTTCAAGTAATTCTACAACCGCCCTGTGACCATTTAATTTAGCTACATATAAACCAGACCCCATGGATATTGATATGGTCAAAATTTGCTCCTTTTGAGATTAAAGCTTCAACTATTTTCGTATAACCATATCCAGAAGCAAAAATTAAAGCGGTAGTTGAATAATTTGTTGCGGCGTTTACATCTGCACCTGCTGCAATTATTGTTAAAGCCACGTTATGATGCCCTTTTGAGATTGCTACTATTAATGCGTTTTCCCCATCTTCATCCTGTGCGCTAGGATCAGCCCCCTCTTCAATCAAGAGCTTTATAATTTCCATACGATCTTCCGAAGCTCCTATAATTAATGCTGTTCTTTTAAATTGGTCTCGAATATTAATATTTGCCCCGGCATTCAATAATGCCTTCACTATACCGATATGACCTCTCTTGGAAGCCGCAAGTAGGGATGGAAACTCATTAATATCCTTGGCATTTACATTGGCACCTGCAGAAATTAGCATTTGCACAATATCTGTATAGCCATAGTTAGCTGCATACATTAAAGGTGTTCGTCCAAAATCATTGGTTTCGCTTACTTGAGATCCTTTTTTTAATAGGATTTTTACAGTTTCAGTGTGGCCCTCGGCTGCTGCAATCATTAATGGCGTCCAACCGTTATGAGCTTTTTCACTAATATATTCTCCCTGGGCTAAAAGTGTCAACACTTTGTGATTGTCACCTCTGTAGGCTGCATTATATAAAGAGCGTGATCCACAGGCGTTTAAGTTTAATGCTAAAAAAACAAGAAATAAGAAATATTTAATTGATCTCATTAAATTGCTCCCGTTGTTTATTTTGCTCGCATTGTTTATTTTACTCCTGCATTTTTTAGCAATTGTACAATCTTATCATGGCCTCCATTTTCTGCCCAAAATAATGCTGACTTATCCGGTTGATCTCGAATATCAGTTTTGACTCGATTGTTGAGAAAGAGACCCATAATTTTTTTGTGTATTGGGGGATAATTGGTTTTTGCATTAATTTTCGCACCATTGTGGATTAAAAAATCTACACACTGAATATGTCCGTTAGCCGCAGCAATCATCAGGGGAGTCCAACTAGGATAACCATTTTTATTGTTTGATCTCAAATTTGGATCGGCACCTTTGGATAGTAAGACATTAACGGTGTTGCAATTTCCCTTTTCGGAAGCCTGATAAAGAGCGGTTTCATTACGAAACCCAGGTTTATTGACCTTAGCTCCAGAGTTCAGCAATATTTTAATAACTTGCGAATGTCCTTTGCGGGCGGCTGTCATTAAAGCAGTTTGGTTGTGCTTATTTTTCAAATAAACCTTTGCACCACTGGCCAATAATGCCTTTGTAAGGCTGGTATCTTCGCACATGGCGGCAAGCATGAGTGCTGTTGAACCATAACCTTTGTTCTTTGTGTTTACTTTTGCTCCATTTTTTAATAAAATTTGAGCAGTTTCAAATTGGCACCTCCATGCCGCTGCCGTTAATGCAGTGTCTCCATATTTTCCCATTGCATTCACATTGGCCCCTGAACTTATTAATTTTTTGACAATAGCGCTCTCTCCTTGTCTCGCCGCTACCATTAATGGTGTTTCTCCAAATTTTCCACCAAGACCATTTATATCTTCACCCTTTGCTAAAAGTTGTTTGATCTGGTTTAAATCTCCTTGATATGTGGCGCGGATAAGCGGAGTTGTTGTGGTGCAGCCCTGGAGTAAATAAAAAAAAATAAAAAAAATATAAACTTTAAATAATGCCTTCATGGGATGCTCCTTATGTAGAAATATAAGTTCAATTCATCAAAGTCTTCACCTTGAAAAAGGATGTGAAAAGGTTTTTATAGAATTTCCACAAACCTTATAAACAACTTCATCCAAATATCTTCCACCCATTAATTTTATTTTTCTTTCCTCAAAAATTATACCCCCCATCCCTTCGGCAATTTTTCTACTTGCTGTGTTGGCCTTATCAACGGGATAAACGGCATAATCAAAATCTATATTTTCAACCGCCCATGCCATTAAAGCACCCATGGATTTTCTACCATATTTTTTTCCATGGACGCTTTTTTTGATCCAGATTCCAAGTTCCGGTTTCCTGGGATCTGTTTTGCCGTGAAAGCCACAACATCCTATAAATTGCCCACTCTCTTTTTCTATGATTACTAAAACCAAGTCCCACCCGGAAGACATCCCATTGATCGATTCACAAATAAATAAAAAAGTTTCCTCTATTTTTTTTGAGGGGCTTGGAAACATGTATCGGGTGATCTCGGATGTAAATTCTTTGAATATTTGCCGAGCATACTTTTTTTCAATTGACTGCAAAATAATACGATCGCCTTCAATTTCAAGTGAAGTCAGATCCATAAACCCAGGTTTTTTAATTTTAAATTTTTGCATTTTAAATCCATTTATTTTTATAATAACGGCCATGGGCCGCCCAGGAAGTTCCATCGGTTTGCCCACAACAAAATATCAAAGAATCCGATAAGTTTATTAGTTTTTTCATATAAAAAGTCTATACCAAAGTATTTTTTTCAAAGAAAGAGATAAAACAAATTTCCAATTTGACTTGACTTTTCCAGGTTTGTCTAGGCAAATACAGTTTTTTATTAAAAACCATGACATAGGAATCTTTCCATGACCTATTTCAAACTGATTTTGACCACTTTTTTGTGGGGAGGAACCTTCATCGCAGGAAAAGGGATTGCCGGCAACGTGGACCCCTATTGTGCAGCTTTTTTAAGGTTTGCCATCGCCTCTGTATTTTTGATTTTCTTGACCCGGAAAACCCATGGGCACCTACCTTCCATTAACAAAGGTCAGGCCGTAAATATTTTTTTCCTGGGACTTTCCGGAGTATTTGCCTACAATATTTTATTTTTTACAGGACTTTGTTCCATCAATGCCAACAGAGCGTCCCTGATCATTGCCACCAATCCCATCTTTATCAGTCTATTTTCCGTTTTGCTGTTCAAAGACAAACTGTCCTTTTTAAAAATAGTCGGCCTTGGTTTATCCGTGGGAGGGGCATTACTGGTTATTTCTTCGGGCCATTTTTCAAATATTTTTAAAACCGGGATTGGAAAAGGGGAGCTGGCAATTTTTGGTTGTGTAGTCGCCTGGGTGGCCTATTCCCTCATGGGAAAGCCTCTTATGAAAAGCTTATCCCCCATGGCATCGGTTTGTTATGCGGCCATTGCCGGCACCATCATGCTCTTTTTTCCGGCCCTGGCCCACGGCCTTTTTTCCAACTTACCCTCCTATGGGTTAACAGATTGGGCTAACCTTTTTTACCTGGGATTTTTTGGAACGGTTCTGGGATTTTTCTGGTATTATGAAGGAATTCAAAAAATCGGCCCCATGAAGGCCGGGGTATTTATTAATTTCGTACCGATCTTTGCCATTATCCTGTCCTATTTTTTTCTCAAGGAACCTGTCACAAGAGAAATTCTGGCAGGCGGGTTTCTGGTTATTTCCGGAGTTTATCTGACCAATTCATCGGGATTTAAGGCAACTGTCGCACCCTGCAAACAATAACAAATAAATAGGAAAGATAATAATGTTTACAAAAGCTGTGGTTAAAAGGCCATGCCGAAACATGGTCAAGGGTATCAGCCGGGCAAACCTGGGAAAGCCTGATTATTTTCTGGCCATTAAACAGCACGGACAATATGTTAAAGCCCTTGAATCCTGCGGTCTGGACGTAACCGTGCTGGAAGCTGACGAGGCCTTTGCCGACTCCACCTTTATTGAGGATACCTGCCTTGTGACCCCCAGTTGTGCCGTCATCACCAATCCCGGAGCCGAAACAAGAAATGGGGAAATCCATAAGGTAAGGACATCCATGGAAGAATTTGGTCTGCCCATGGAAGAGATCCAAACACCGGGAACCCTTGACGGAGGAGATGTCATGATGGCAGGAAACCATTATTATGTGGGCCTGTCACAGCGCACCAACCGGGAAGGATTTGAGCAACTAAGATCCATATTAAAAAAATACAAAATGACCGCCTCGGCCATTCCCCTTACCACAGTGCTTCATCTGAAGACCGGCATATCCTACCTGGAAAACAATTATCTTCTGGCCCATGGAAAATTTTTAACTCTACCTGAATTTCAAAAGTTTTCCATTCTGCCCGTTGATGAACAAGAAGCCTATGCTGCCAATTGTATATGGATCAATGATCAGGTTATTTGGCCCAAGGGTTTTCCAAAAACAAAGAAAATGATTAAAGAAAAAGGATTTAATATAATAGAAGTGGACGTTTCCGAATTTAGAAAACTGGATGGGGGGTTAAGCTGTCTTTCCCTGAGATTTTAATCTGGTTGGATTTAACTATTTTCAGACAATGGATCTTTTATGAAGTAAAATGCCGGTATCTGTTCTACAGACCCGGCATTTTTATCTAACCAAAAACGCGCAAATTAATCTTCTTCAATTACAATCGCATCTTCTTCACAAACTTCAACACAGCTTTCACAGCCCATGCACTCTTCTGCATTGACAGCAACAGACTTTTCGTCTTCCATCTCGAATACTTCTACGGGACAAACATCTACACACTCTTCACAACCAACACATTTTGCTTCGTCAACGATAGGATTAAACGCCATCTTGATAATCTCCTTGAATAAATTAATAGTATTATAAAATCATTTTTTTAAATATAAACCTGTTTTTAAAAACAGCTTTTATAACATGTCGTTTGGTAAAATCAAGTTTTTTATGATTTTAATTGTATCAGACAGACAGCAATCGACTGACCTGATGCATCAAAAAACTCCTCCATGCCGTCTTCCGGGAAAAGACGCAATTTAATCTGGCCGGAACAAAAACATCCATCATCTGCTCCAGGCTGTATAATCCCGGAAGAATTTTTGCTCAAAATTACTTCTTCCAAAAATTGGCAAAAATCCTGCTGCCATCTGGATTTATTTTCACATCCATTTTCATGCACTTTTATGAAATCTTTGTCAAGGGCATTTATCACACCTTTGGACTTGGATTCCATATAATCCAACACAGCCGGACTCGTGGTAATCAAAAGAGGAGAGGCACCCGGCAGGTTGAAAACTTTCTTTTTAGATGCATATCTGAACCAGGACTTAACTCTTTCTTCGGTCATTATTCTACCTGGATCCAGGGATGGCAAATCACATGAGCCAGGTGCAGGCTTTTCAATTGTTTTTTCCGGACCCGTTGCCAACAATTTTGAAAAAAGCGAAGCCTGACTGTGTTCCACGGCCTTTAAACTATCATCTATACCTTCATTCTGGGAATCCAGCAATTGGGCAAATTTTAATAACAATAAAGGATCTGGTACAACTTTTTTCCGGTCGGATGAATCCTGTTTTTTTTGTATTCCACTTCTAATTTGGGATTGGATATTGGAAATCCCGGTATCATCTACAAAATAAGGCTGGTCCTTGAGCAAAGATTGAAAATTTTTTTCATTGCCGCGATGAAGCTGCGCCCAGTCCATATAGGAACTCACCTGTTTTTCAACCAACCCAAGATCCAGGACCGAAGCAAATACCGGTTGTAAGATATCTTTTTGGGCCAGGGAAGCCAGAATCGGGTCAGATTTAAAATCTGCTGCCGGGGGCAAAAAACCAACCTTCGGAAAAAATGTTGTTATTGTTTTCAATTGATCTTTACTGATATGGGAAAATGGAAAAAATAAAGTTTTTATCATAATGGTCACACCTTTTTATCATGAACACAAACGCCCATGGCCACAAGCTTGTTCCGAATCTTGTCGGCCAGAATCCAGTCATTTTTGAGCCTGGCCTCATCGCGTTCCTTCATAAGAGACTGGGCAGCCTTGGAATATTCCATTTTTGAATTAAAATCAAATATTTTTAATATGGAGTCCACTTCCCTGAAACATGAAAGCAGGCCCTTGGCACCAACAGCATTGATTTGATTCAAGTTTATCAAACGATTTATTTTTTTTACCCCCAGAAGAAGGCAGGAAATGACATCTGAAACCTTCAGGTCATCTGCCATTGCAGACAGGACTCCCTGACGAATATCATAAATCAATTGATCATTATTTTCAAATTTATCGATATCATCCAACGCTTGCCCCACTTCCAAGGTATCATCCTCTTCCAAAGTATCACCCGCTTCAAATGTCCCCCCCATGGTGATGGCACCCAGGGTTTCAATACATCTGTTAATTTTGACAAGGGTATATTTTGCATCCCGCAATCCCTTGATTGACAAGACCAATTGTTTTCTATAATGCCCAAAGATCAGCCAGAATCTGATGGTTTTGGCATCCCACCCCTGGTGAATAAGAGTATCAAGATTTATCTCTTCTATATCACCTTTTCCTAATGACCCATCATACTGGACCGGATCACAATGCATCCATACATTAGCAAGACTTGATCCGGTGGCGGCCCTGGCAATTGCAATTTCATTTTCATGGTGGGGAAATAAAAGATCCCTGCTTCCGGTATGAATATCAAACTGCTTGCCCAGATATCTCATGGCAATGGCGGAACACTGCAAATGAAGAGAGGGCCTGACATTGCCCCACTCTGTCTTTATCCCCACCCCTCTTTTCAACTCCGAAAGACGAACCCGCTTTAAGAGAGTGAAATCCTTGGGATTACGTTTTTCATACCCATCCAGATCAACGGTCGCCCCAAGGCGTATCTTATTGAGATCCACCTTTGAAAAATCACCATACTCCGGCTGGCTTGCAATATCAAAGTACACCGAATGCAATTTTTCATAGGCATGGTGGCGGTCCAGCAAAGTCCTTGATAAATCCGTCATTTCAGTAAAATGATCGGAGACCCTGGGGTAAGTCTGGGCCGGGCGCAAACCCAAAGTTGCAAGATCCGCTTTAAAAGCTGCAATATTGGGAAGGACAAAGGCATCAACGGATTGGCCTGTTTTCCCAGCCCCCTCAATGGTTTTATCATCGTAATCTGTTATATTAATGATATGGTTAACAATAAATTGGTGAAATTCAAGAAAGCGTATCAAAAGATCAGTAAAGACAAAGCGCCTGAACAACCCTATATGCAGGCGTTGATCCACAGTGGGGCCGCAGGTATATATACCGATCTTATCTTTTTCAATGGGCACAAACAGCTCTTTTTGTTTGGTAAAACTATTGTACACCTTCAGATCAATCTTTTTTTCCACCGAAAAAAGCTGGGTGGAAAGGTAGCGTTCACCACCATCTGGAAAAATAACCACCACAACGCCCTCTTGAATATTTTGGGCATGTTCAATGGCAGCAGCCATGGCAGCACCACTGCTCATGCCCACAAACAAACCCTCAACTCTTGCCAGTTGCCTTGCCGTTTCAAAAGCTCTGTCATCATCCACACGAATGGTAGCATCCAACCGTTTTTTATCAAATATTTCGGGAACATAGGATTCCTTCATATTTTTCAAACCCTGGATTTTGTGACCCAGATAGGGTTCGGCGCAAACAATATTGATTTTTGGATCAACCTGCTTAAAATACCGGGACAGGCCCATGAGGGTTCCGGAAGTGCCGATGCTTGCCACAATACTTGTGACCTTTCCGTTGGTCTGGTCCATGATTTCCGGACCTGTGGTATGATAGTGGGCTTTCCAGTTTGCCTCATTATTATATTGATCTGCAAGAAAATATTGATCCGGATTTTCCCTTGCCAGACGATAGGCCTCTTCGATGGCTCCGTCGGATCCCAGATGTTTGGGGGTCAGGATAATCTGAGCCCCCCGGGCCTGTAGAATCTGCTTTCTTTCCTCACTGGCATTTTGTGCCATGGTCAAAGCAATCTTATACCCCTTTACTGCACAGATCATGGCAAGACCTATGCCGGTATTACCGCTGGTGGCTTCTATCACTATTTTATCAGAAGAAAGATGACCTGCGGCCTCGGCTGCCGTAATCATGTACAAAGCGGCCCGGTCTTTAATAGACCCCCCCGAATTCATATACTCAAGTTTGGCAAAAATTTTCACACCGGGCACAGGATTTATACTCTTTATTTCAACTATGGGAGTATTACCAATCAAGTTTATTATGGAAGCTGTCATAAACGTCCTTTCAACCCAGGCAATCCAAATCGATTACCCGATCGATTAAATTCACTGCTAAATATTTATAAGCTTATTCTGACTTGACTTTTCTACTATAAAATGGCTTTATACAGTAATTTTAATCGATACACAATTTATTACTGGACGGCTATGTTTTGTTTACTCTCTCAAATAAGATTGCCGCTGATGGTGGCAATTACTCTGTTGTGTTGTTTAATTTCCGCCAGGACTGTAATCGCAGGTCCCCTCACCCAAGACCCCAAAGACGTCATCTGGAACATTTCCGCCCTCAAGGTGACATATGACGACAAACGGGAACTGTATATTGCCCAAGATAATGTGGTGATCACCGGCGGCCTGACACGGCTGGAAGCAGATTATGTCGAATTTTCCAACAAGACAAAAGATGCCTTTGCAAAGGGAAATGTCCTGCTTATTTCAGGACAGGATTCCATCACCTGTGATGAGATGCATATCAATCTTTTGACGGAGCAAGGAACCATCAAGAAAGGAACCATCTTCATCCAGGAAAATAATTTTTATATTAATGGAGAAAATATTCAAAAAACCGGGAAATTTACCTATAGCGCCGACAAGGGTTCCATCACCTCCTGTAACGGAGAAAACCCGGACTGGAAGATTACAGGTAAAAAGATCAGGGTCACCATTGAAGGTTATGGATATGCCAATGACACGGTCCTGTGGGCTAGAAAAGTTCCCGTTCTCTATTCCCCCTTTCTTTCCTTTCCCGTAAAAGCCAAACGCCAGACCGGTCTTTTAGCCCCCAGACTAACTTCTTCCGACAGAAAAGGCTTTGAATATGAACAACCCCTGTTTATTGCAATTTCCAGAAATATGGATGCAACTCTTTACACCGATTACATGTCGGAACGCGGCACAAAAGTTGCCGGTGAATTCCGATATGTCCTGGATAATAAATCCAAGGGTTCCGTATTCTTAGACTATCTGGATGACTCAAAGATAGGTGATGGTACAGAAGCCAATGAAAATTACAGTTATGACAGCACCTCCCCGCGCACCAACAAAGACCGGTACTGGTTCCGAATGAAACACGACCAGGATCTTGGCAACGGGTTTTCAGCCAAACTGGATTTAGATATAGTCAGTGATGCCGATTATCTGCTCGAATTCAAGGACGGGTTTACAGGTTACGATGCAACCAACCAGTATTTTGACTCTGCCTTCGGAAGAAGCCTGGATGAATATGATGACACCACCCGTACAAACAGCTTAATCGTCAGTAAATCCTGGTCTAATTATAGTTTTAATGCCCAGACACTCTGGTATGACAATGTTGTAGCGCGACAAGACGACACAGCTGACACCACCCTGCAAACCCTTCCCAGCATGGAACTTGATAGTTCCAGACAAGAAATTGGAAAATCCAGCCTTTATTACACCATGGACTCAGAATTTAGATCCTTTTACCGTCAAGATACCACAGACACCCTTGTTAACGGCCAAAGAATTGATCTATATCCTAAGTTTTATCTTCCCACAAAGCTTGGTAAATCCTTTTTCTTTGAACCCTTTATAGGCACAAGGGGAACTGCCTGGCATACACAAAGCTTTACAGACCCCCATGGAGACAGCGACGATTTCAGGACCAGGGCCACCTATGACCTGGGTGCTCAATTATCCACATCCATAAGCCGGGTATTCACCCCGAACAATAGTTTTGCAGACAAGATCAAGCACACCATGGTGCCAAAGCTTGAATACAGTTATCAGCCCAATATAGACCAGGATGATTTTCCACAATTTGACAGTATCGATAATATTGCAGAAGAAAATCAGGTTACCTGGTCCCTGACCAACAGCTTTATTGCCAGAAATCCCATCACAAACCCCGATGGAACTACATCAAATCAATATAAGGAATTTATCTGGTTAAAACTTTATCAAAGTTATAATGTCACGACTGAAAGAGATGATACTCAATTAAAATCATGGTCGGATATCACCCTTGAAAGTGAATTTAACTTCTTTAAATATCTTTCCATGACCGCAGACCTTTCCTGGTCTCCCTACACAGCTCAGTTCACCAACAGCAAAGTAGGGACAAGCATAAGTGACAAACGGGGAGATTCCATCGGCACCTACTACCTATATAATAGCGATGACTCTTTGGAAACCTGGTACAGCAAAATTGATATCAAGCTTACCCGCTACCTGACAACCTATTTTTCACTGGAAAGCGACCTGGCAACAAATAAAACCATTGAAAGCCGTGTCGGCATCACCATCGATCAGGACTGCTGGGGAATGGGCCTGGAATACAAAGAAGCTTCAGCAGACAAGAGCATAGCCTTTTTAATCATCCTTAAAGGAATTGGAGGATTTGGTACTCTATGAACAAGCCCCTGAACTGGTTCGCACTTTTGACCCGAAGCAATTTTGAACAAACAGTCTATAATGCCGTTGCCGGGAAAAAAATAGATGTTTTTCTACCCAGGATGAGAAAGAAAAGCAAAAGAAAAGACAGAAATTTAATGATCGAGACCCCATTATTTCCCGGTTATTTATTTGTCCGGGCCACCCTTGAAGCTTCCGATCAACTCAATATTCTCAAGACAATGGGGGCTGTCAGATTATTGGGAAATAACCAGGGGCCGGTTCCAATTCCCGATTCCCAGATAGAATCTTTACAGCTTATGACCAATGCCGACATGGACCTGATTACAGGAAGTTCAATTACACTTGAAAAAGGTGATCCTGTAATGATTTTAGAAGGCCCCATGTCGGGATTGAAAGGAGAGTTCATCCGACATAAAGGAAAAGGCCGCGTCATCATTAAAATTGACCTTCTCGGTCAATACGCCGGAGTGGAGATGAATAGTAAAAATGTTGAAAAACTTTCCGACTTCTTACCATAACCCCTTGACTTTTTATTAAATTTTAATTAAAAGTCAAACAAAATAAAAAGCTTTTATAATTGTAAATTGAGGATCTATGAATAAACTTGAATTGATTTCCACGTTGAAGGAACGGGCAAACCTGACCAAGGCCGAGGCCGCAGAAGTAATTAGACTTTTTTTTGATTCCCTGGCTGAATCATTTATCAAAGGGGAAAGAGTCGAAATAAGAGGATTATGCAGTTTTCATATCAAAGAATACAAAAGTTATGTCGGAAGAAATCCCAAAACCGGACAAAAGGTACAGATACCTCCCAAACGATTGCCCTTTTTCAAATGTGGAAAAGAGTTAAAGGAGCGGGTAGATTACTAACCGATGTTCACCGATCAAAAGATGTCGGATTTTGATCAAAAAACCGCCATATCCCAAACTATATCTGAATTAAATTGTATCATTAAAGCAGACAAAATTCCCAATGCCCTTCTTTTTTTCGGGGATAAAAACACCGGAAAAAAAGAGACAGCATTTGAATTTGCAAAGACCTGTAATTGCAAGGCTGATGTTAAAAGGCCTTGCAATATTTGCCCGTCCTGTAAAAAGATAGATACGGGAATGCATCCGGATATCATCAAGATTTGTCTGCCCGAAAAAAAAAAAATGATCTCAATTTCCCAAATCCGGGAAATTGGACTTTTGATATCTGTAAAACCAAATGAAGCGCTTAAGCGTATGGTCCTGATCATGGATTCAGACAAAATGAATATCCAGGCCCAAAACGCATTACTGAAAGTGTTGGAAGAACCTCCAAAAAATACATTTTTTATCCTGACAGCCACCCAGATTCCTCCTCTTTTACCCACTATCATTTCCAGATGTCGACAGGTCCGATTTTCTACCCCTTCCTGCCATGAAATCCAACAAACTATTATTAACCAATACAAAATTGATCCCCAAAAAGCTTACATTGCAGTCCGGACGGCAGATTCCGACCTGGAAAAAGCCCTGACGCTCTTAAACCTGAATTTGGATAAGAATGAAGAGGGGAAAGTAGACTGGCAAAAACAGCGCATCTGGATTATAAAAGAGATCATCGGTCTTATTTCCACCTCCAGCGGGACAAATATCCAAAAAGCACTTATGCTTTCACAAAAATTAAGTATGGCTCCCGATAATATTTTCGATGCAATAACAATCATCAAGATGGTCCTCAGGGATCTTTGTATATTTAAATACAGCCCTGAAAAAATAGTTAACCTTGATTTTTTTGATGCATTTAAAGATATTAGTCAGATGCATGCTTACAATAAATTTCTTGAATGGATAAAAGATCTTCATGAAACCGAAAAAAGACTGAGGTCAAACAGTTCAATCCGGTTGACTCTGGATCGTTTTTTCCTGAAATTGTCAATATTATAGGAAATCTGATACTATGATCAAAGTGGCTGGTGTAAAATTTAAAACAGCGGGTAAAATATATGATTTTAAGAGTGATGCCTTTGTCCTGAAACAAGGGGATCATGTCATTGTTGAAACCGAGCAGGGACTCGGCTTTGGAACTATTGCCAAGCCACCTGTCGAAATGGAAAAACCAACAAAAAAACTCAAGCAGATTGTCCGTGTGGCAACCCAAGAAGATTTCATCAAAAGAGAGGAACTAAAACAGCTTGAAACCCGGGCACAAAAATTTTGCATGGATTGTATCAATGACCTGGGTCTTTTGATGAACTTATTCAGTGTTGAAAGTACCTTTGACAGACACAAACTAACCTTTTTTTATACCGCAGACGGCAGAATTGATTTCAGGGAATTAATCAAATTACTGGTCAAAGAATACAGTATTCGAATTGAAATGCGGCAGGTTGGTATACGGAATTTATCAAAACACTGCGGTGGCCTTGGAAAATGCGGAAGACAAATTTGCTGTTCTTCATTCATGCACACCTTTGAACCTGTCTCCATAAAAATGGCCAAAGAACAGGGATTGTCCTTGAATCCCACAAAAATCTCCGGGGTCTGTGGTAGACTCATGTGTTGCCTGACCTTCGAGAACAGCACCTACAAACATTTGAAAAAAAAAATGCCCAAATTAGGAAAGATCATCACCATTAAAGAAGGCCAGGGAAAAGTAGTCAGACAAAATGTGCTGAAAGAAAGTATTACGGTGCGCCTGGAAGATAGAACGGAAATTGAAAAAAAAATCAGTGAATTAGAAAAAAAATAATACAGGACCCAGAAAACATGGAAAAAAAGAGTCAATTCTTTACAACTCCCATATATTATGTCAATGCCAAACCCCATCTGGGGCATGCCTATACCTCCATTGCCGCGGATGTAGCAACAAGATATAAGCAGATGGATAACCACGACACATTTTTTTTGACCGGAACAGACGAACACGGGGATAAAATTGTCCAGGCTGCCCAAAAAGAAAACTCCTCTCCCAAGGCCTATGTAGACCAAATCAGCCAACTTTTTCAGGATCTTTTACCCCAGTTGCATATCAAAAATGATCATTTTATCAGGACAACCGATGAAGATCACATAAAAGTGGTAACAGCTCTTTTAACCAAGATCCATGATTCCGGAGATATTTATTTTTCCAGTTATGAAGGTTTATACTGTTTTGGATGTGAACGATTTTACCAGGAAAGGGAACTTACCGACGGAAAATGCCCCGACCATGGGATTGCCCCCCAGGTTATAAAGGAATCCAACTATTTCTTTAAAATGAGTAAATACCAGGAATGGCTCATCGATCACATCAACACCCATCCGGATTTTATTCAACCTAAACAATATAAGAATGAAATTCTTTCCTTTTTAAAAGAACCCTTGGAGGATTTATGTATTTCCCGGCCCAAATCCCGGCTTACCTGGGGAATTACCCTGCCATTTGACGAGAACTATGTGACCTATGTCTGGTTTGATGCACTGGTAAACTATCTTTCCGCCCTGGGCTATCCCGACCAGGAGCTGTTTAAAAAATTCTGGCCCACAACACGGCATTTTGTAGCAAAGGATATCATCAAACCCCATGGTATTTACTGGCCCATCATACTCAAGGCGGCTGGAATTGATCCCTATGACGGACTCAATGTCCACGGTTTCTGGAATGTAAAGGGCAGCAAGATGTCCAAAAGCATCGGAAATGTAACCGACCCCGTCAAGGTGACACAAGAATTTGGTGTGGATCAATTCAGGTATTTTCTCATGCGTGAAATGGTCTTTGGCCTGGATGCAAATTTTACCGAGGATGCCATTATATCCCGCATCAATTCCGACCTTGCCAATGACCTTGGTAACCTGTTTTCCAGGGTCCTTTCCATGAATCATCGGTATTTTAATGGAAAAGTAATGGGGGCTGATACGGCCTTTAATCCGGAATATTGCCTGGAACTCGATGCTGCAAAAGCCATTGATGGTTTCAAAAAAGCCATGGAGATTTGTCAATTTCAAAAGGGCATGGCATCCATCTGGACCTTTATCAGTACCATGAACAAATATATTGACACCCAAGAGCCTTGGGCTCTTGCCAAGGATGAATCAAAAAATGAAGCCCTGGGAACTGTATTATATAACCTGATAGAGGGACTCCGGGTGGTTTCCTGTCTTATCTATCCTGTGATGCCGGCAACCAGTCGCAAAATGCAGCTGGCCCTTGGGCTGGATATACCAACCAGGGGATTTTTTGACCTGGACCATATTTTACCCTGGGCCCAGATACAAAATGAAATATGTCTCGATAAACCTGACATTTTGTTTCCCAGGATTGAAACCAAAAACAAGGAATCAAAGACAGCTGTTAAAAAGGAAAAACCCTTTAAACCGGCATTAAAAGAAGAAATTACCCTGGAGGATTTCTCCAAACTGGATTTAAGGGCGGGGACAATTCTTTCAGCCGAAAAAATTGAAAAATCCAACAAGCTATTGAAAATCATTGTAGACCTGGGACCCCAGACCCGGCAGGTAATTGCAGGTATTGGAAAAAATTACGCCCCGGAAGAGTTAGTGGGCAAACAGGTCATTGTGGTGGCCAATTTAAAAGAAGCTCAGATTATGGGAGAAATATCCCAGGGAATGATTCTTGCCGCCAACCATAAAAAACAATTGATTCTAACCGGATTTGACAAGGAACTTTCCCCTGGAAATCCGGTTAAATAATATTAATTAGTACTCCCAGACAAAAACTGCCTGGAAGATTGTTCTTCCAGGCACAATCCCTTCGGATAATTATTTGTATATACATAGAAAAGAAAAATCCTGGCAAGCCCATCAATCTGACTTTATTTTAAAGAAAAGAAAAAAACAATTTCTTCAAAAAATTGTCAGGCTATCATTGATGATTCTAATACCAAGCCTTTTACTCCTTGGCGCCTGGCATTTTTTAGGTATAGAAAATTTTTTCAAACAAAAGGCTTTTCCCCCACCCTCAACTGAAAAACAATCTATTTACAAAAGCACCCTGTCAAAAGACAGCTTAAAACTTTTGACCAGTAAAACGGTATTTCTCAATGCAGATAAAAATACTTTTTTTATGGATACCAAAGATAAGAGTTACACCATTACCACAAGTCTGGACGTAAGATTACAAAAAACCTTAGTGTCCTCCATGAATCGATTAAAAACCCTTAATCGGGGAAAACCCCAACGAATTGCCATCGTTGCCATGGATCCTGCAACCGGAAGTTTAGTGGGAATGGCAGGTTTTGATTTAAGTGATTCCCAAACCAATCCCTGCATGGCATCCAATTATCCGGCAGCCAGTATATTCAAACTTATCACCGCATCTGCGGCGATAGATTCCCTGGGATACACTGCCCAGACACCCATGTATTTTAACGGAAATAAATACACCCTTTATAAACGCCAACTCAGTGAGATCAAAAACAAATATACCACAAAAATCTCCCTTGCAAGGGCATTTGCCGAATCCATAAATCCGGTCTTTGGTAAATTAGGAAAAAACTATCTGGGAAGAAAAAGACTGGATCAATATGCCCAGGCCTTTGGATTTAACCAAACGCCAGACTCGGAACTTGAATTTAAATCAGGCAGCTTCAGCGTTACAGGAAGCGAGTATCACCTGGCAGAGCTTGGCTGCGGCTTTAACAGAGAAACAATGATATCTCCTGTGTTTGGAGCCATGCTGGTCACAACAATTCTAAACTCCGGCACCTCCCTTGTTCCCCACATTGTGAACCAGGTAAAAACCCAAAATGGACAAATCGTTTACAAACGCAAAAAAGAAACCTATAAAACCGCAATAACACCCAAAACAGCGGATACAATGATTCAACTTATGCGAACAACCGTTTCCAAGGGAACTGCCAAAAAATCTTTCCGTGGTTTTTCAAGGGATCGCATATTATCAAAATTAATCATTGGTGGAAAAACAGGTTCCCTGTATAATCGGGAAAGAACCGTCAAATATGACTGGTTTATCGGATTTGGCAAACAAAAGACTGGAGGCAAAGCCCTGGCGGTTGCCATTGTTGTGGGACACAAAAAATATATTGGTACCCGTGCCAGTACCTACGCCAAACTAATTTTGAAAACCTATTTTAAAGAAACACCCAAGACAATAGCCCAGTTGCAATAACGGCCATGGGCCGCCCGGGAAGTTCCATCGGCTTGCCCACAACAAAACATGAAAGAATCCAACCAGTTGATCGGCTCTTTCACATAAATAAGTGAGGAAAAAATGATATTAATTAAAAAACGCCTTTTAAGCCTGATTCATAAGACATTCAACCTGCATATCGAGCTGGGAAAAACCCTTCACCAGGCAAAAAATAACAGCCTGATTTTTTTCCCATACCAACCCAACCTTCTTGCCTGTGGTATTTCGGCCTTTGTGGCCTTCAAGGGAGAACAAACCGATGCAGAAATTGACCTGATTAGATTTTCAAAAGAGATCGCAGGGTTGAAAAAAAAGATTCTTTCATCAACAAAAACCAATTGTCTTTCCATTGAAAAAGAATATCTTGGCGGAGATCTTACCCTTGAGCAATTATTTAAGACTGCCCAGGCCTTAAAATTGGAATCGGTTTTCAGCAAGCTGGCCTTTAACAATGCCAATCTCTTGCAGCTTACCGACATAGTTGCCATGGTCAACCACATAATTGATGATCAGGAAAATAAATTAAAAACCATGGTATCTCATCTTAGTTCTTCGGATATGGATATCATTTCCCGGCGTCTGGGAAAATTCAGGGATATTTTCTGGTGCCTGAAAAAAGAAATTTTGGACAATATAAGTGCCATAAAAGATCTTGCCAGGGGGCTTACCACCGAAGCCAACCCCCAGGGATTGATAATTTTCAAACGAATCAATGCGGTTTTAAACAGTATCGATCGACTTGAAGTCAGGGGAAGAGATTCTGCCGGGATCTCTGTTGCCTTTACCCTTACAAAGGATGAATTTGAAAACTTTCGCAAAAAACTTATCCAGGATGGACTTTCCGATGCCTTGAAAACCAGGACAAATCATCTGATCCTGTCCAACAACAGCATCAGTATCAATGACACAATTGAAGACAAAACCCAACAGCATCTGGTCAGCATCGCTTTTGCTTATAAATTTGCAGCAGAAATCGGCGCTTTGGGGGATAATATAACATTTATCAGAAGCCAGATAAAAAATGACCACCTGCTCCAGCTTCTGACAAATTACAAAATAAAGTCAAACTCAGTATCCGCCCATACCAGGTGGGCCTCGGTGGGAGATATCACGGTTGCCAACTGTCATCCGGTTGATAATACCCCCACGGACAAAGAAATCGAAAAAACCGGTATTATCCATATTTGTCTCAATGGTGATATTGACAATTACCTGGAACTCAAAACCGAATATGAAGCCCGGTATGACAAGATACACAAAGCCATCAATACCGATACAAAGCTGATCCCCCTTCAAATTGAACACCACCTGAAACAAGGAGCTCAAATAGAAGAAGCCTTCAGACTTGCTGTCAATGATTTTCAAGGTTCCCATGCCATAAGCATGCATACGGATCTGGCTCCGGGAAAACTTTTTCTTGCACAAAAAGGCAGCGGCCAGGCCATTTTTGTGGGAATTGCCCCGGATCATTATATTGCGGCCTCGGAACTCTATGGAATTATCGAAGAAACCCAGACCTATATAAAACTCAATGGAGAGCAAAAAGGTCAAATTGTTATCCTTGACCAGCACTCCACAGGTGGGGTTGATGGTATCCGTTCCTATTTTTATGATAAAAAACCCATAAAAATAGATGATACAGACGTATTAACAAGCCAAATAACCTCCAGGGATATTGACCGCCAGGACTTCCCCCATTATTTTCTCAAGGAAATTTCAGAATCCCCCCGATCTGTTCAAAAGACCCTTGAAAACAAATTTAAGCGGCTTGACAAAACCGGAATGCTTGAGACCTGCCTCGGCGAACAGGTGATTCCAGCGAACCTTGAAAGGGAACTCAAACAGGGAAAGATCAAAAAAATCTATTTTATCGGCCAGGGAACTGCCGGAATTGCTGCCCAGGGATGTGCCGATCTTTTAAGCTATTATCTTGGTAACAAGGATATGGACATAAGAGCCCTCAAATCATCGGAACTATCGGGATTCAGCATCATTGGCAATGGAACCAGCCAAAATGCCATGGACAACACCCTGGTAGTGGCCATGAGCCAGTCCGGCACCACCACAGATACCAATAGGACCGTTGATATGGTAAAAGCCTGCGGTGCCAGGACCATTGCCATTGTAAACCGGAGAGATTCCGATCTGACCTTTAAAACCGACGGAGTTTTATATACCAGTTCCGGTCGGGACATTGAAATGTCTGTAGCCTCCACCAAGGCTTTTTATTCCCAACTCACGGCCGGAGCCATTCTGGGCCTGCATCTTTCAAAAATTTTTGGAATAAAATCCAGTGAATTTATTACCAGAAATATCCAGGAACTTACCTTGCTTCCTGAAAAAATGCACACCATCCTTAATATGAAAGACGAAATCAAAGCTTCTGCTTCCCGGCTGGCAGTAGCAAAAGATTATTGGGCAACAGTTGGGTCTGGAGCCAACAAAACCTCTGCCGATGAAATCCGGATCAAACTATCAGAACTATGCTATAAAACCATTTCTTCGGACTTTGTGGAAGACAAAAAACATATTGATCTTTCCTCGGAACCTTTGATCATCGTCTGTGCCGCCGGCACCAGGGAAAGTGTTTTGGGCGATATTATCAAAGATACCGCTATTTTCCATGCCCATAAAGCCTGGCCCGTGGTCATCACAACTATTGGAGAAAACCGGTTTGACCTCTACGCAAAAGATGTCTTTAAAATACCTGCCATAAGCGAGCATCTGGCCCCGGTCCTGAACACCCTGGTGGGTCACATCTGGGGGTACTATGCAGCCCTTGCCATCAATGAAGGCTCACAATTTATGTACACCTGTAGAGAAGAGATCCGGGATGTCTTAGATGAGCATACTGCCATGGGCCATGACGAATATGAGGTATTACTTGAAAAAAATTTCCGGGAAAAAATCGCCGGGGTTTACAATAGGTTCTCCCAAAAAAGGCGGGAACATTATTTTCCGGCGGCCATGGGCCTTGACAGGGTAACAAATATAACCCTGCTGTTAAAATATTTGTCCGGCAGATTACCGGTCTCCGATTTTGAAATTGATTTTGAAATAAAAGGGACTCCATCCAACATGCTGAACACCTTTTTTAAAAATATGGGCCATGCCATTAATACACTGGCAAGACCGGTGGATGCCATCAAGCACCAGGCAAAAACCGTTACCGTGGGTACCAGCCGGATCAGTGAATCCTTTGACGGAATAATATTTGATGAACTGACGGCCAATGATATCCAGATATCCCAACTGACCAATAAAAATGTATTGGTCATCAAAAACCTCCAGGAAGTAATTTCCACCGTTAGGGGCGGACTTTTATACCGGCTTTCCGGCCTGAGCCTCCTGGGAAATGTGACCCCGGAAACAAAAATTACAGTGGTCGCCAAGACAGGATCTCTAACCCAGGAAACCTCCCGGGTGGAAAACGATCACCGACTCAAGGGAACCAAAAATATCATTGTCAGGGAAGGAAATGTTTATATAGGAAAGGGAAGAAAAGACAATAAAAGCATATTAGTAATTCCGGTTTTTTCAAAATCTCCCTCAACCCCGAATATTATTGAGCATATTCTATCTTTAAATGTGACATTTAAAACATCCAGGGAAGTATCACTTTTGAAGAAGATAAAGGCTTTGGGTGGGAAATATACAAGGTTAAAAGACTGGGTTCTTGAGAGTGAAAATATACAATGGGATGATAAATTTTTAAATCTGGTTGAAATTGAAACCCTGTTTGGCGCCACGGCTGAACAAGTGGTAAAAACCATCATTCAAAAAATTAAATAGTGCCTGAACGAAAACCCGTTCTTGGATGCAAACTTGCCCATATGCAAGGCACAAGAAAGTTTGAAACCGGAATGTACTCCAGTACATGAGGCCCGATTCTATAATTTGGCAGACTTTTGCAGCAACGCGGCAGATGGGTGAGTTGTCGTTCAAGCACTAGATAACCCTGGTAAGGTGGCAATTGGTCCACACCATCCCAACAAACAAGATATTGTATGATCCCGATTCTGGACCATACAATATCTTGTTTTTTTATGTTGTATAACAATAATACTATTCTAAATATTTTACCTGCAATATCAGAGCTTTATTTTTTCTTTTTCAATTTTCTTTTCCCAGAAATCAGCATTTTTGATGCCAAGCTTTTTGGGATTAAAGACAGGGTCGAGCCCCTTTGCCTTCTGCACTTCATAGTCTTTCAGCGCTTTCATTGCTACCCTGTGCAAAAAGATAATGGCGATAATATTGAGCCATGCCATAAGTCCTACTCCCACATCACCCATTGCCCATGCAAGCTTAGCAGGTTTTATGGCACCATAGAAAGTTGCTCCCATTATCAAGACACGAAGGGCCGGGATAAGCCATTTATTTTTTCCATTCTGGGTCAAATAGGCCACATTGGTTTCAGCGATATAATAGTAGGCAAGCACTGTTGTAAAGGCAAAAAACAAAAGGGAAATAGCAACAAAGGCGTTCCCAAACCCCGGCAGCACAGCTTCAACCGCCGCCTGGGTATATTCAGGACCAATTGGAATACCTTTCATATTTTCCACAATAAAACCGCTGACCGGATGTTCGACATTGTACATTCCAGTGATCAAGATCATGAAGGCTGTGGCCGAACAGATAAAAAGTGTATCGATATAAACTGAAAACGCCTGGACCAGACCCTGCTTCACCGGATGGGATACTTCAGCAGCAGCAGCAGCCTGGGGACCTGTTCCCTGGCCGGCTTCGTTTGAATAAATACCCCGCTTTACTCCCCAGGCGATTGCAAGTCCTAGCATTCCTGCAAAGGCGGGTTCAAAGGCAAAGGCACTTTTAAAAATCAAGGCAATAACCCTCGGTAATTCAGAAATATTCATACCAATGATCAAAACTGCCACTAAAACGTAGGCAAGAGCCATGAAAGGAACGACAATTTCGGCAAATTTACTGATCCTTCTTACACCACCAAAAATAATAAGTCCCAGGAAAATGACGACTCCAACTCCGGTCATAGTTGAACTGATACCAAAGGCGTTCTTAAGCCCGGCTGCAATACTGTTGGATTGAACTCCGGGCAGAAAAAATCCCAGGCCAATAATAGTAGACACCGCAAAAAGGACAGCATACCACTTCATACCCAATCCTTTTTCAATATAGTATGCAGGCCCACCACGATATTCGCCGTCCTGTTCTACTTTGTAAATCTGTGCCAGAACGGATTCTACGTAGGCAGAACCTGCTCCTAAAAATGCGATGGTCCACATCCAGAAAACAGCTCCGGGACCTCCAAGTGCAATGGCAGTAGCAACCCCTGCAATGTTTCCCGTACCAACACGGCCTGATACCGATACTGCCAGTGCCTGGAAAGAACTGATCCCTTGATCAGATGTTTCGCGACTAAACAGCAACTTTACCATTTCCTTTATATGACGTACCTGTAAAAATCTTGAAATAACCGAAAAATACAGTCCAACACCAAGGCAAAGATACACTAGGGGCTTGCTCCAAATGATATCATTTAAAAAATTAACCACTTCCGTCATTTTGGCTCCTTCCTCAATAAGTTATTCAAGTAATCGCTATTCTATAAATCCACCCACTCTTTGTATGAGTATAGTGTTTATTTGTCAATACTGTTGTTAACAAAAAATACAAAAAATACTATTAAAGCCCCGTGGCCGGATTCAAAAACATTGAAAGGCCGGCCGGATATTTTTTCATGATTTTTGTTGACAAAAAGTAAATTACTATCCTAAGACGTAGTCCGGCTTGTTTTACTATAAAATATTTTCGCAAGGAATAAAAATGGTAAAAAGACAATTTAAGCAAGGCATGATAGCTCTTTTATTTGTTTTTCTAACTGTGTGTACTGTTCAATCGGAAACAAATCAGGAGGGCCAATGCTTTGACCTGTTCATGGAGAACCTTGGTATCGATATGGACATGGAAACCAATGTGGACCTTCTTAACGACATTTTACGTAATGACATGTTTCTGGATGATTTCCAGCCAGTACAAGAATTGTTAAGTTATGAACTCACCTATGAAGTATCCTTGTGGCCCATGTTGGAACGTATTCGTAATGGTATTAATAATAGGCATGCCCCTGTCAGAGAAGGTTTGTGTGCACTTCTTCAAGAAGAACTCATTCCATTCGATAAAAAAAATGATCCAGTCATCAATCGTATGATCCACCACATGTTCCTGCTTAACAAAATCGTGGGGGAAATGGCTGCCGACACGGATTTTATGATCGATATTTTAAATCACATGTACGATAAGAGAAGAGAAGCTGGGGTAAGTGACAATTTTGTGAAATCATTATTTGATATTTACAGATTGACCGGAGGGGTCTTTGAACCAATTAAAACCAAAACCATTGACTGGGCTCTTGGTGACTTTGTAAAATTTCGTACCGAAGGGGAAATTTCAAAAAAGGATTCAGATTCTCGACGCCGGGGAGTAATAATAAACGTGATGGAGGTTGTTACAGCTGATAATTTGCATGGCTTTGAAGACAACGCAGTCACAGGTAGGGCTTTGGCTATAAATCCACCTGAGCATCTGATAATCACAGGCGACAATAACGCTATAGAATATGTGGTAAATCAAGAATGGATGGAGGTATACCAGGCGTGGATGTTAACCTTTCTAACGGGAAATGTGCCAAATCTACATCTTCTCTACCCCAAAATGATCATCCCAGAAGTCATTGATGTAGATCATCATGAATACCTATTTAATCGTGTTCTCGCCCTCGGACTTACCATAGACTTCATCCTTTTGGCCAAGGCAGACAATAGACCGGATGTCGAGATGCCCAATGCCGAAGCTATTTCACAAAAATTAGGTGAGGCAAACGTAAAGCATGCAAAACAATACATCAAAGATCATAATAAATTCGGGCTGTTGCGCTCTTTTTTTCGAGTTAAAGCCCTGTTAAACGAATTCGGAAAAGATGTAGAAAACTTTTTTAATGACGTTAATTTTTTTAGTAAAATAAGGAATTAAAATGAAAATAAGACAATTTAAACAAAGTATCCAAACGATAATCGTTCTTTCTTTTATCTTATTTGCCGGAAGTGTGAGTGGTTATACTGAAGATATAGCCAGGGATGATCAAAAGAGTTCAGCTATAAAATTGATTGCCCAAGAGGTCAAAAGTGCTGTCAAAGATATCAGCAGCATGGAGATGCAGGAGCTTATGAAGGTGCACCTGAGACAGTTGCGTTTAATTGATGATCAAGATAATTGGCAGGCTCCTGAATTAGAGGAGATCGCAGATTTTCTACTACCCGATGATCTGAACCCTGAAATAGTGGCAGCATTCATTGATCAAATGGCTGATCTGGCTGTAGAAAACACCTACCTTAATAATTTTGTAAACCAGGCTATTAATAATGATTTTGAGAATCTATCTTATAAGATAGAGACTGAAGGCCGACAGATGTATCCTAGTGTAGTCGCTTATGCCTTTGTTTTAGAACGTTTAACAAAGGCAGAACGCAACGACTGGAGGATTGCCGAAAAGTGTGTGGCAATTTGGGAGGAACAAAGAAAAGAAGCTAATGTTAGTGAGAATATGGAACTTTTTGATTTCGCCAAGCTGGTATCTGTTGAATATCCTGTCAAAAAAATCATTGAATTTTACAAGTCTGGCGAGGTGGAAGAAAATTTTTGTAGAGTAATGATGTCAGCCAATGTTATGGAAGCAACACTAGTTGATTTAAAATTGAGACACCGCGATAATGCCAAGGCTGGTTTTACTCTTGCTGTTAACCCTCCCGGTGGAAGAGCTTGTAAAGAAGTAGAAGGAATATGTGAATCACGTTGGTCTGACGACCAGGATGCAGTTCTGGTTACCATGCCATTATCAATTCCGTGGATAAATTTATATGTAACATGGAATATGGCATTTACCTCTCGTTATGAACATTTCCCATTCGTTATTGCAAAACTTCTAATCCCACAGGTTGCAGGTTATCAAACCAAACCTGATGAATTTGTTCATGACAGAGCTTTTTCTTTATTTACCCATCTGAATTGGGCTTTATTGGGTCGTGCTGAGGGAACTGAATCTGTCCAATATGATGTCAAATGGCATGATGAAAGTTTTACTAAATTTTGGGGTGAAGTGAATAGAGAAAGTGCTTTAAGCTATGAAGATCAATTAGCCGAAGCAATGGGTAAGGATATGACTTGGAAAGAAAAATTACAAGAACTTCCTGAAACATTCAGGAGCAAATTTAAGAAACTATTCATGTTCTTTCGCTAGTTCAATTTAGAATTTCTGTGAAAAAATGATGATTAGATGTTCGGCACCGATTCGGTGCCGAACTTTCCGTTTCCTTAAATTTTTACTCTTCTCCGAAGGTTGAGATTATAATGAACATTCCGAATTTTAATACTTTAATCCCGTATCACACAATATTGTGGCTACAATCGGTGATGCCCCCCCAAGACCCTTCTCAATGAATTTCACTGCCGCGCAAACATTTGCGGCGGCTGAAAACCCAACATACAGTCCTTCTTTTTGGGCAAGGAGCCTGCGGTAATAAGCGGCCTCATCACTATTAACCATCAAGTAATGGTCAACAAGTTTCGGTTCCCAGTGCGGCACCTTAATGCAATAACCTATGCCCTGCATATTGTGCCGGGGATTGATAATCGGTTTTCCAGCCAGAATCTGTGCACCCTCAGGCTCAACGGCAGCACAAACTATACTCCGGTTTTTTCCCTTTAAAAATTTACTTGTACCGACATAGGTTCCCCCGCTGCCCACCCCAGCTACAAATGCAGTTAATTCATTTCCCAGTTCCTGCCATAGCTCCGGACCAGTACCCTTGAAATGGGCAGAAACACTGGAAGGGTTATTAAATTGATCCACGTAGAAAGCATTTAATTCTTCGGTCAAAGAGATTGCTCTTCTTGTTGCAGCCTTAATATCGTTCCCTGTTACCTGGCCTGCAGCCCCATCAATCTGGGGAACCAGCACAACATTGGCACCAAGTGACTCCAACATTTTAGCCCGGGCAGGGCTGTTACCCTCGGACATGACGGCGGTGAATGGATTGCGGTATAAATTGCACACAACGGCAAGACCTGCCCCCATGTTGCCACTTGTCATTTCAACAACTGGCTGACCTTCTTTAAGCTTTCCTCTGGCATAGGCATCCTTGATTATATGAAGGGCCGCCCTGTCCTTTATACTGCCGCCAGGCTGGACAAACTCCGCTTTTACATATATTTTCCCTGGACACTTTAAAATATTTTGCAGCTCAATCAATGGAGTATTTTCTATTAATCCCAAAGAGTTATTAAATTTCATGATATCCTTTTTGATTTCATATTGTTTGAGGTTTATTCACAATAATTGTTTCCCGATATCATCTAGTGGACCCCAGTGTCAAGCTCTGGCAAGAACAAGAACATCCACCCGGTTTGCCCCGGCTTTCAATAATACCCTTGCGGCCTCATCACAGGTAGCCCCCGTGGTATATACGTCATCCACCAGCAATAGATTTTGCCCTGCAATTTTTGTTTTTTTTGCGATGCGAAAAGCTCCTTTAAGATTATTTTTTCGCTGCTTAATATCGAACCCAGTTTGGGGACTTGTAAATTTGATCCTCGTAAGAGTTGCAGTATCAATCTGCCAGGAAGGCTTTTGCCCATAAATTGATCTATATTTTTTCTTAAAATTACGGATCAAAAGAAATGATTGATTAAATCCCCGCTGTTTCATCTTTTTTTTATGCAAAGGGATGGGCAGTATCCGATCAATGGATGAATCTGCAAAAAAACCTTCAAAGGCGTCAAAAAGATTATTTTCAAACACCCGGGCAAGACAAAGTTTTGATTGGTACTTAAATAATGGTATAGCCTCTCTTATAATCCCCTGATATTGAAAGGCAGCTCGAACTTGATTAATAGAAGAAGAGTTGGTAAGGCAGGCTTGGCAAAGATGATTTTCACCATTTTCCAGGGCAAAAGTACCCTCAAAAAGATGGCCACACCTGGGACAAAAAGGAGACTTGAACAAAAGAGGTTCCCAGGGAAGGCATTGATTACAAAAACAATCAGAAAGACTGATCGATCTGTCAATATCAATATAGGCCCTACATTTCAGACATTGACAGGGAAACACCAGGGCCTGAAATGCAAGCAAAAATCTTTTTATTACTAAAAAAGGATATTCTCTACTATAATCCTTGAAAATCTGGAACATGTCACCTCTTCTCCCCCGGTGATTTGAGAAGCCAAATCACTTGTGACCCTGCCCGATGCCAACGCCTTTGTGACACCTTCCCGGATAAGATCCCCGGCTTTTTGCCAACCCATGTGATCAAACATCATGGCACCGGATAAAATAAGGGAACAGGGATTTGCCATGTCTTTACCTGCGATATCAGGAGCTGTTCCATGGGTGGCTTCGAACACAGCACAATCATCACCTATATTAGCCCCCGGTGCCATACCCAACCCCCCGACCTGGGCTGCCAGGGCATCGGAAATATAATCTCCATTCAGGTTGGGACAAGCAATAATATCAAAATTTTCAGGCCTCAACAAAACTTCAGCAAATACCATGTCTGCAATCCTGTCCTTGATCACCACCCGGCCGTCGGGTACAATACCCTCATAAACTTCAAACAAGGTTTCCTCGGTAATCACCCGATCTCCAAAGGTTTCAAAGGCTGCTTCATATCCCCATTTTCGAAAACCCCCTTCGGTGAACTTCATGATATTACCCTTGTGCATTAAGGTAACGCTTTTCCTATTGTTTTTAAAGGCATATTCAAAGGCTCTGATCACAAGACGTTTAGTTTTCTCCGGTGACATGGGCTTAATACCAATGGAACTTGAAGCAGGCAGATCACAATTAAGTTCACTTTTTAAAAGCTTCAAAAGTTTTGTTGCCTCCCGGGACCCCGAGTCCCATTCAATACCGGCATACAGATCTTCAGTATTTTCCCGGAATACCACCATATCCACCCGCTGGGGGTGACAAACGGGACTTGAAACCGGCGGATAATAACGAATGGGGCGGATGCAGGCATATAGATCCAGCTGTTGCCGAATTTTTACATTAAGACTGCGCATCCCCTTTCCAACCGGGGTTGCCAAAGGACCTTTAATGGCCACTCGATGAGTCATTAAGATATTTAAAGCTTCATCTGACAAATATTTCCCGGTCTTTGCAAATCCTTTTTCACCGGCTGCTACCTCCAGCCATTCTACCTTTTTTTTCGATCCAAATGCAGCCTGCACAGCGGCGTCAAATACCATTTTTGCTGCGGGCCAGATATCTTGTCCTATACCATCCCCTTCAATAAAGGGAATAATAGGTCTATCCGGTACATTCAGTCGGTGGGTATCATCTAACGTTACAGGTTTTGGCATTTTTATTTTCCTTTAGGTATAAATTGCACAATACGTTGACGTTTGGCTTCATACATGGCAACCCCACCTGCCACCGAGGCATTTAAGGAGTTGATTTTTCCTGAAATAGGAATGGATAAAATAAAATCACACTCCTTTTTTACCCCGGGACGAATACCTTTATGCTCCCCGCCGATAACAAGGGCAATATTACCGGTAAGATCGGATTCGTACAAACCCTTTGACCCATCGGCATCCAATCCAAAAACCCAGGCGCCGTTTTCCTTTAAATCTCTTAAAATGGACGCAGTATTTGTGATCATAAAAATTTTTGCATGCTCCATGGCCCCGGCAGAACTCCGGGAAACCGTGGAGGAAGGCAGACACGATCTGTCCTTGGGAATCATGATATAATCCACATCAGCACAAAGAGCTGTCCTGATCAATGCCCCCAGGTTGTGGGGATCTTCAATACTTTCGGTGATCAGAATAAAATAAGGGGTTTCTCTTTTTTGGATCTCGGACAATATTTCCCTGGCATTTTTTGTAGGGAAAAAAGAAGCCCGGGCCACAATACCCTGGTGGGGAGCAAATTGAGTCAACTTGTCCAATTCCTTGGGATCTGTGTATTCAATAGCAATCCCATTTTTTTCTGCAAGCTTAATCACCTTGTCTGCTCTGCCAGATCCCCTTTTACTGGAAATAAGAACAACTTCAAACTGCCGTTTTGCAGCACGCAAAGCCTCATAAACGGAATGAAAACCGAACAACACCTCTGTCTTTTGTTTAGCCATTACAAGAATCTCATTTCATTTTCAAGAATCAGATGCAGGTCAGCTATGGCCTGATCTATATCATCATTAACAATCACGTGGTCATAAACCGACTGCTGATCAATTTCCACCAGCGCATTTTCCATACGCTGTAAAATGACAGCACGGCAATCCGTGCCCCGATTTTCAAGACGCTGTTGAAGAATCTCAATGGATGGAGGCAAAATAAAAATAGATACAAGTGTAAATCCTGCTTCCATTATCTGTTTTGCCCCCTGGATATCAATATCCAGAAGAAGACTGTCGCCCTTTATCAATTTTTTTTCTAAAAAATCTCTGGAAGTACCGTAAAAATTTCCATGGACCTTTGCCCATTCAATCCATTGATCCTGATCAACCAGAGTTTGAAACTCTTTTTCGTTTATAAAAAAATAATCTTTCCCATTAATTTCCCCATTTCGAGGATTACGGGTGGTATGGGAAACCGAATAGGACAATTGGGGAAATTGTTCCAACGCCCGGCGGACCAATGTGGTTTTCCCTGCTCCCGAAGGAGCGGAAATTACAAATAATTTTCCTTTTTTTTCCATTTTATCTGCCCTGACTTAAATCTGTTTACCTTACTTGACCGACTCTTTAACTTTTTCTTCCTGATCTTTCATAAGAGCTTCAAAACGGGAAGCCACAGTTTCCGCCTGGATTGCAGACAAAATAACGTGGTTGCTGTCCGTAATAATAATAGCCCTGGTCTTCCTGCCGTGGGTGACATCAATAAGACTGCGGGCATCCTTTGCTTCATCTTTAACCCGTTTCATGGGCGAAGAATTAGGAGATAAAATAGCCACCACCCGTTCTGCCACCACAGTATTCCCGAAACCAATATTTAAAAGGAGCTGTTCCATATAATTTCCTTGTGTTACGGTTAATGGTTATTCGATATTTTGAACCTGTTCCCTGATCTTTTCCAGTTCAGACTTAAGATCCACCACCATGTGGGACAAAACGGCATTACCGGCCTTTGACCCAATGGTATTAAATTCTCTGTTAAATTCCTGGATCAGAAAATTAAGTTTTCTTCCCTGGGATTCATCATTGTCCATGACTTCCCGAAACAAACTGATATGACTGCCAAGGCGAACGATCTCCTCGGACACATCACTCTTATCACTTAAGACTGCAACTTCCTGGGCCAGACGCACCGGATCAATGCCGTCTGCATCCGTTGTCAGCTTGGCAATCCGCTCCCTGAGTCGGTTCCGATAAATCTCTGGAATCTTACCGGCCTCTTTGCCTAAAGCCTCCATATTCTCTTCAATATAATCCATACGGGACCGCAAATCCTGGAAAAGATTTTCCCCCTCACGGCGCCGCATGAGATCCAGTTCTTTAGCCGCTGTTTCAATGACCGCCAATACCACCTCCCCCAGCAAATCGGTATCAATCTGCCTTTGGACAGGTATAATAACATTTCTTGCAGCCAGAATATTATCCAGGGAGATATCAGAAGACAGCTTCAAAGTATCCTTAACCTTTTTTAAGGCCAGATAATAGCCCCCGGCCTTTACCTCATCCACCTCAAACAGATCCGGTTCCTGGGATTCATCCGCAACATTCAGCCGGATCTCAACCCTTCCTCGGTCATGGGTTTTGCTGATCATTTTCTTAATTTGTTCTTCAAAGGACTGACAAACCTCGGGCAGGTGTATAGCAAAATCCAAATGCCTGGAATTATAAGAACGAATGGTTACATCCGCTGTAATACAATTTTTTGTATGGGATGCTTTTGCAAAAGCCGTCATGCTTTTTATCATTATTTTTTCCTTTCCTTTAAATCCAGAAGATATTTGTTCCTGACCTTCCCAAGAAAACCTGTCACCTCATCCGAAGCGTAGTCCGGATAGGTCCATTCCAGAATTTTAAACCCCTTTTTAGTATATATCAGGGTCAGATCCGCATAAATATTTTTGCCGATATAAATCCTATGGGAATATTCTTTTCCCGTTGCAAGAACAAACCGGGAGGATAAAAGATATCCAGGATCAATATTAACCCGCCGACCTCCCCCGGATAAATAAGCCTTTTCCAAGGCATTGGTAGCTATTTTAATGGAAGCAAGCTTTTCTTGGTCAATAAGAGGCTTAAAGGCAATCATCCGCCGGTACAGAGGAGATCCCATTTCCTTATAATAGTAGTCTGTAAAATCAAAATCAAGCCATTTTGAAATAATATCCACAGGCCCTGCAATTCTTTCAAGCCCATCAAAAATCTGATCAAAAACCTGTTTATCCTTCATAAATACAGAAATAACCAGTTTTGCCGGGTCCGGTACTTTCGGAGTACTCATCCCTATATGGGCTTTGCTTCTTCAATGAGCATAATGGGAATATCCTCCTTGATTTCATAACACAAAGAACAGGCATCACACACAAGCCCATCCTGTTTCTGGGTCAAAACGACCTCACCCTTGCATTTGGGACAGACCAGTATCTCTAATAATTCTTTAGAAACTGCCATGATGCTTCTCCTTTTATGGACCATTTTTTATGGTTTGATTTTATTATTTAGTTTTTATTCTTTAACTGTCTTTGCGGCCTGCATGGATTGCAAATTATAATATAAGCCTTTTAGGGCCATCAACTCCTGATGCGTACCCTGTTCGGCTATGGAACCATTTTTGAGCAGAATCACCCTGGAGGCATAGTCAATGGTAGAAAGCCTGTGGGCAATGACAAAGGAAGTTCTGCCCTTCATTAAATTTTCCAAAGCTTTTTGCACCACCCGTTCTGCCTGGGAATCCAAAGCCGAGGTGGCTTCATCCAGAATCAGCACCGGCGCATCCTTGATAAGGGCTCTTGCAATACAAAGGCGCTGTTTTTCTCCGCCGGACAACCTGGAACCAAGTTCCCCTATCACAGTATCATACCCATTGGGGAATCCCATAATAAAATCATGGGCAAAAGCGGCCTTTGCCGCCTGGGTAATCTGTTCGTCCGTGGCATCCATCTTCCCGTACCTGATATTTTCCCTCACCGATTCATTAAACAAAATAGGTTCCTGGGTCACAATGGAAATATGGTCCCGAAGGGACTTGATAGAAAGATCCCGAACATCCTTACCGCCAATTCTTACTTGGCCTGAACTGACATCATAGAGTCGGGGTATGAGATTTACAAGACTTGTTTTCCCCCCCCCCGCTCATTCCCACCAGGGCCAGAACTTCACCCGGGGCCACCTGAAGATTAATATTGGTCAAGGCCGGTTCCTCACCCGGATCATAAGCAAAACTCACATCATCAAATACCAGATCGAAAGCAGTTCCTTCAAGAATTTGCGGGTCCTTTTTTTCCTGGATAGTTTGTTCCTGATCCAAAACATCAAAAATTCTGGAGGCAGCTGCCACCCCTTCTTGAACCGTATTGTTAAGCTGAGACAATTTTTTAACAGGATCATAGAGCATCATAACCGCCGTTAAAAATGAAAAAAAGATACCAGGCGTGGAAGTCCCATGAATTACCCGTAGACCACCAAACCAGATAATAAAGGCAATACCAAGCCCCCCTAAAAATTCCATAATTGGTGAAGACAGGGCCTTGGCAACCACCTTTTTCATCTCAAGCAAGAACAGTTCTCCTGTCTTTTGCTTAAATCGTTTTTTTTCAAAGGCTCCCAGACTGAAGATTTTAATAATCTTAGCTCCAGAAAAAGTTTCATGGAGAAAAGAATTTAAATCTGCCATGGTTTCCTGGGAACCGGTTGAATAGTGTCTCACCCGTCGACCAAAGACAAGAATGGGATAAAATGCCAGGGGCAACACGAGAAATGCCCCGCAGGCCAGTTGCCAATCCCTGTAAAAAATCACAAACAAGAAAGCGATCACACTGAAACAATCCCGAAATACATTGATCACCGACGTAGACACCATACCCTTGACAATATTGACATCATTGGTAATCCTGGCCATAAGGGTTCCGGTTTTTTCCTTATGTATGAAGGAGATGGGCAGGTCGGTTATTTTGTCATAGAGGGAATCCCTGAAATGCCGGATAATCTTTTCCCCGATATAGCTCATCAAATATTCAGCCCCATAGGATCCTAATCCCTTGAGCAAAAAAACCAGAACCGTCAGCCCAGGTATGAGCAGGAGCATCTCCCTGTTTTTACCAATAAAAATATCATCCATCACAGGCTTTACCAAAAAGGCCATGGCACCATTTGCCCCGGCCACTATAATCATACACAAAGCTGCAAGAATAAGACGTTTCCGGTATTGTAATACAACACCCAAAATCACTTTTCGCCGGCTTTTAGATAAACTAGCTTTTTTATTTTCCATAAACTCTAATTTTTATCCACCATAATTATAACGAAGTATTGTCAATCATCAAAAAACATGAGAGCATAGGTCCCCATGAAAACGTCTGCCTTTATACCCAATTTTTTCAAAATTTACAATATCCTGTGGCAAACTGCCCTGCCTTTTTTAAAAAAGAACAAACAGCTTGGACCCTCCTTTAAAAAAAGGACCACAACCGACCACCTTAAAAAGGCTGATATCTGGATCCAGGCGGCATCGGCCGGCGAGGCATTCCTTGCTCTATCACTGCTATCCTCCCTTAAGCCAACACAAAAAATCAAAATCTTGATCACTGCCACCACTTCCCAGGGCATTGAAATTTTAGAATCGGGCACAACTCAAAAAAAAGTCCATCCCAACATAGACTGCTACCTTGAATATTTCCCCTTTGACATCCCCCAAACCATTTACGGGGCTGTCAGCCGGGTCAACCCCAAGGTCATGATCCTGCTTGAAACCGAGATCTGGCCGGCTCTGCTCTACTATTTGAAGAAAAATCATACCCAAATTTTCATTATTAATGCCAGATTGTCCAAAAAAAGCGCCCGGCATTATAAATGGACAAAATTTTTATGGTCCAAGCTATCGCCAGACAATATTCTTGCCATTTCACCCCCGGATGCAAAAAAATATGCCAGGGTCTTTGACAAAGCCCAAATTACCACCATGCCCAACATCAAATTTGATCTCATGATATCAGATTCCGGTGACAATTCATTGGTAGCTGCCATGGAAAAAATAATACCCCGAAATATTCCCCTGTCCATCCTGGCCTCAATTCGAAGACAAGAAGAGACACAGGGTATGGAGATCATAAAACACCTGTTAGCCGGATACCCCCACCAGATAATTGCCGTTTTCCCCCGTCACATGCATAGGATTGATGCCTGGAAAAAAAGACTTGAACAAAATGGACTCCCCTTCCGTTTAAGATCAAAACTATCATCTCCCATCGCAACTGCAGGCATCATCCTCTGGGATACCTTCGGAGAATTAAGATCCGCCTATGGAATTGCCTGCACCGTATTTGTGGGAGGGAGTCTGCAACCCCTGGGCGGACAAAATTTCATTGAACCGACAGTCCTGGGCACCCCCACGGTAACCGGTCCCCATCTGGATGATTTCACCTGGGTGGGAGAAGATATCTTCAACCAGAAAATTGTTACCAGATGCAAGGACAGCCAGTGCGTCGCCCAAACCATGATCCGCCATCTTAAAACACCCATTGAAAGATTTAAGCTGAAACAAAGGGCCCAGGATTATATTCAAAAAAAACAAGGGGGCACCCGGATGGCCTGCCAGATGATTTTAGAAAGATTAAAACACAACCGCCCATTGGAATAATATCAAAAGCCTCGTAAAAAACACCCGGTGGGGGAGTTGAATTCATTAAATTTAAGTTTACTTCACTTGATTTTATGGTATACTCCTCCTTATACTTTATACGCTCGACCTTTATACGCTCAAGAATGGACGATCATTAAAGTCCTGCTCTCATCCCGGAGGTTTTTTCCATAACCATCTCAACTTCGTCCAACAAAAACAAAAGTCTTAATGAGTAAAAAAATATTCTGAAAATAAATAAAAATTAAATAAACCGATGGTTGTCCATGCAGGCAAAGTTTAATGATAAACTATTTGTGCGGAGGCTATAGTCAAAATGACAAAAGAAATAGACTTTTTAGAAACAAAGAAGCGGTCATGCAGAGCGATCAACTGGTTGAACTTTTTTCTTTCGGATGTGCGGGATGGACTGGGACCTTTCCTGGCAATTTTTTTATTAACCACATACCACTGGGACCAGGCAAAGATAGGTGTAGTTTTAACCGTCATGGGAATATCAACTCTTCTAGTTCAAATACCTGCCGGAGCTTTTATCGATTACACAAAAAGAAAAAGAACCGTCTTGGTTGTATGCATAATAATAGTATCAATAGTAACGGTTGCCGTGGTATGGGTTAAGTCATACTCCCTGATCTTGATGCTCAAAGTTATTATGGGCGCCACAACTGCATTTTTCGCCCCGGCAATTGCCGGTATAACCCTTGGCCTCACCGGCCCTAAACAATTCACCCGGATGGTTGGACGAAATGAGGCGTTTAATCATGCCGGCAATGTTTTTGCGGCCGCATTAGCAGGACTGGCAGGTTATTTCATCTCAATGAAAGCATCTTTTTATACTGTCCCCATAATGGGCGTTTTAGCCCTGACATCACTATTATTTTTAAAAAGCTCAGATATAGACCACAGGGCTGCACGGGGATTTACCGAAGATACGTCGGAAGATATTGCCATACCATGGTACATGGTGTTGATTGAATGTCCTCCTTTATTAATTTTCACAATAACCATTGTACTATTTCATTTTGCAAATGCAGCCATGCTGCCCATGGTGGCGGAAAAATTGACGGAATCAAATCCACACTTTGGCGCCGTATTCATCTCATCGTGCGTAGTTGTTGCACAACTAACAATGGTACCGATGGCGATTTTAGTGGGCAAAAAGGCAGACGTGTGGGGAAGAAAAAAAATATTTTTGGTGGGCTTTGGCATTTTACCCATAAGGGGAATGCTGTTTGCCCTGTCTGACAACATTGTTTTCCTTGTATCCGTCCAGGTACTTGACGGCATTGCAAATGGAATTTTTGGTGCACTACTCCTGATAATAATTGCTGATTTGACAAAATCCACGGGAAGATTCAACGTCAGCCAGGGAGTGGTTACCACTATTATGGGGGTTGGAGCATCAATGAGTACTGCTGTTGCAGGAGCGATTGTTGTGGGGTCAAGCTATTTTTATTCCTTTCTATTTCTTTCGATTGTAGCGCTTTTAGCCTTTATTATCTTTTTATTTTTTATGCCGGAAACAAAAGATTATGTTTTTCAAAAAAAAGCTACAAAAACGGATTAAAATTAAATGCCCCCTTTATCAATAATAATCTTATTTCTAGTTTTAATCGGTATTGCCACAAGAAAAATGATAAGCCAGAACCTGCCCATCTGGGTAATAATGGCCTTGGGTGGCTTGGCCGTTATATTGACAGGACAGATATCTATCCAAAAAGCGATTGAGTCAATCAACTTAGATGTAATATTGTATCTATTCGGTATTTTTGTTGTAGCCCAGGCCGCAGAATCATCGGGATATCTTGAAAACCTGACGGACAAACTCTTTTCAAGGGCCAAGACTGAAAAACAGGCTATGTTTATTATTATTTTTGTCCTTGGCCTCATGGCCGCACTTCTCATGAATGATACAGTTGCCATAATGGGCACTCCCATTATTATTCAACTATGCAGCAAAAGAAAAGAACTGTTAAAACCATTATTGCTTGCCCTTGCATATGCAATAACACTTGGAAGTGTGTTCAGTCCTTTAGGCAACCCACAAAACCTGTTAATTGCCCTTGACAGCAATCTGCATTATCCTTTCATACAATTTTCCAAACTGATAATACCCACACTTATCAACCTGTTAATCACTTTTATATTCCTTGCAATTTACTATAGAAAAATTTTGAATGAAAATGTCACAAAAATCGAGGTAATGGAAATAAAATGTACAAGAACCGTAAAAATGGTTCGAATTTCAGTGATAATTTTTATTTTTCTTATACTGGCAAAAGTGACACTAAGCATTTTAAATATACAACTCCAATATTTTCAATTTTGTTTTATAGCATTATTTGCGTCAATTCCGATCCTTTTATTCAGTCGTCAGAGATATAAAACACTAAAAGATCTGGACTGGGGAACACTGATTTTCTTTGTTGCCATGTTCATATTAATGCAAAGCGTATGGGATAGTGAATTTTTTCAAAATTTGATCAAGGAATTTAATATTAATATTGGAGAGATACCGATCATACTTATTGTAAGCGTGCTGCTCAGCCAGTTGATTTCAAATGTCCCCCTGGTGGCATTATATCTGCCTGTATTAGATCACCTTGGAGCCTCCCATGCGCAATATATAGCCCTGGCGGCCGGCAGCACAATTGCGGGCAACCTGTTCATAATAGGCGCTGCAAGCACCATAATAATAATACAGAATGCAGAAAGAAGAAAGGTTGAACCCTTCGGCTTTATTGATTTTGCAAAAATTGGAATTCCATTAACGATTATAAATTTATTCGTATATTATATATTTATAATTTATTTCCTTGCAATTTAGACACAATAGTGTATTCTATATGCTGACTTTATATTTTAAGTAGAATCAAATTTTCCTTCAAGGTTGTCCTCGTTAAGATCGTTGTTTTACCAAACATCGCTCATTGCACTCGAAGTTTCTGCTGATTCAATAAAACAGGAGAAATTATATGACGCCGTACGTCATAACCCTTTATCATACTGCAACCAAGATTAACCAGGACCATAACCAAATATCCTTAGATGCCTTCAACATAACCTGTTCGACCTTTTCATCAAACGAATAGATAAATTACCAACGGATTTTAATGAATCCGCAGATCGGAAAACCCGGGACCACATCCTGGCCGATCATTATGAAATACATAGGAGTATTAATGAGTTTTCAAGATTTTAAGTTTCACCCTAAAATAACCGCTGGCATTGAAGCCTGCGGCTATACCACCCCTACCCCGATACAAAAACAAGCAATTCCCCCGATCCTCGAAGGTCGGGATATTCTTGGTTTAGCCCAGACCGGCACCGGAAAAACCGCTGCCTTTGTTCTGCCCCTCCTCCAGCGACTACTGGACGGTCCCCGCAAAAAAACACGGGCCTTGATTGTAGCCCCCACAAGGGAGTTAGCCGAGCAGATCAATAACGACATAAGCAAGTTAGCAAAACAGACCGGCCTGCGCAGCATTTCCATTTATGGAGGCGTGGGCAAACAACCCCAGATCAGAGCAATCCGCAATGGAGTGGAAATCATTGTTGCCTGCCCCGGTCGTCTGCTTGACCTTATTAATGATAAGGCTTTTTCCCTTAATGCCGTGGAAGTACTGGTTCTTGATGAGGCGGATCACATGTTTGACAAGGGATTTCTTCCGGACATCCGCCGGATCGTCAAGCTGCTACCCACAAAACGTCAGTCTCTGGTTTTTTCCGCCACCATGCCCAGGGAAATACGCCACCTGGCGGAAAACATATTAAAGAACCCGGCAACCGTGCAAATCAATCACGACCAGCCGGTCCTTTCGATCTCCCATGTTTTGTTCCAGGTGGCCAAAGCACGGAAGACCTCTTTACTCAAGACGATCATCCAAGAAAAAGAGATGGCCAGCACTCTTGTCTTCACACGCACCAAACACAAGGCAAAAAGCCTGGCCCTTCAATTACAAAAGGCTGGCTATAGTGCAGCAGCAATCCAGGGCAATCTCTCCCAGCAAAAACGTCAGCAGGCTCTGAACGGTTTCAAAGATGGCACCTTCAAAATCCTGGTTGCTACTGATATCGCAGCCAGGGGCATTGATGTCCAGGGTATTTCCCATGTCATAAACTACGATGTACCGGATACAGCCGAAACCTATACCCACCGCATCGGACGGACGGGTCGAGCGACACGTACAGGCCAGGCATTCATCTTTGCCGACCAGGAAGACAGCAAGATTATTTCTCTCATTGAGCGTAACCTGGGAAAAAAGATGGAAAGAGAGATAACTCCTGGTTTTGCCTGGGAGCCGACACCAGCCCTGAATGAAGAGAAAAAGAAAGATTATTCACGGCAGATGCCGAGAAGAAAAAAAACCGCCACGTCCGGACGACAAAAAAACCGGCATGGCAGTGTTTTTTCCCTGGCTTCTGCCAGCAGAAGCAGCAGTAACCGAAGAACACAACGATAGTTAATTTTGTCCGGATATCCCGGACTTCCAGTCGAGAGATCAAATGATACCTCGGCTATATAAACAGCGGTTCCTTCGAGGAACCCATCGCAAAGGAGTAATACAACATGGCTGAAGGTACAGTAAAATGGTTTAATGATTCAAAAGGTTTTGGTTTTATTGAGCAAGATGGTGGCAAGGATTTATTTGTCCATCATTCAGCAATTCAGGCGGATGGATTCAAATCCCTGGCTGAAGGTGCCCGGGTAACTTTTGATGTTGTCGATGGTCCCAAGGGACCGGCAGCAGAAAATGTTGTCCAACAATAAACACAAAAGCACCCATTAAAAAGCCCCCGCATTCTGCGGGGGCTTTTTTTTTATCACAATCTATTTTTGTTGATAAAGACCCCCAAACCTTCCTTTAAAAAAAATCAAAGTATAGCCATGGGTTTTTCTTGCGATCATTTTTTTTATGAACTAAGATAAGCACTATGCATTTTTTTTAAAACACCAGAAGCATGGCAATCATTTTTGAACACCACTTGAATGCCAATGGAGGTTGATCATGGATTTAGAAAAATATAAACAGGTAGTTTCAGATGCTGTTAAGAGTGAAATTGAGGCAAAACAATTCTATGAAAAAATTGCTCATAGAGTCAAGAATGCTTTTCTAACGCAATTGTTTGAAAAATTTGCCAGGGAAGAAGCAAAACACGAAATCATTCTGACCGCCATTTTAGACAAAGAGCAAATAGACACTTCCTTTTTCAATTTTAAAAAGGATTTCAAGATATCTGAAACCATCAAGATGCCTGAAGTCAATGATGATATGGATCTTAAAGCTGCCATTGGTATTGCCATGAAAAATGAAGAATTTGCCATGAAAAAATACACGGCCCTTGCTGAAAATTGTAATGACCCACAACTAAAAAAGGTTTTCCTGGACCTTGCAGCCATGGAACGAGACCATAAATTCAAAATGGAAAATAGCTTTATCGACGTTGCCTATCCGGAAAATTGGTAAAAAAGGCCGCCAGGACAAAAAAATTCACATGATACCCTGAATTTAAAGCACAACCGAATCGATTCGTTTTGCTTTTTTAGCATTCATAAGCAAGAGTCCGAGAACTTCAATACCCAGAACAATAACTAAAAACCACAAAAACATATCCTTTTGTACAGCACCCCAAATAATATACAAAGAACCCGCAGTCGCCAGTACAGGGGATAGTATCCTTCCCATGGCACCCAAATCATCAAAAGTCCTGATCACCCAGACATAAAGAGAAATATAAACAACATACAAAAAGGCAATGGGCAATTCAGAAATATCCATAAAGGCACCCCACCAGCCAGCAAAATTACCGTACCAGATAACCAACCAGAAAGCTGACAATACAAATCCCATAAGGGCGGAATTCACGGTGGAATTTGCCTGGGTATTGACCTTCTTAAAAAAACCGGGATTAGGCCCCAGATCCCGGGAAGCAATGGAATACATCCCCCGACAAGCTCCCATAACAAGACCGTTCAAAGTTCCCAGGCAGGAGAGAATAACAAATACATAGAGCAAAGTTCCACCGATATTACCAAAAATAAGTTCAATGACTTGAACCGGAGCATTATCACCCGCTGCTATAATCTGATCATTTGATAAAACACCCGAAATACCAAGATAGTATAACATATAAATAATGACAACGACAAAGGAACCAACCACCAGAGCTCTGGGCAAGGTCTTTTTTGCGTCTTTTAATTCAGCATTAATGGAAGTAGCAATGATCCACCCCTCATAGGCAAAGACAGTTGATAAAGTGGCCAAGGCCAATCCACCGCCGGCGGAAACGGTTCGGGCGCTTTCGGCAAAACTCTGAACAGTCTGGCCGTTCATAATACCCAAGATAATTCCCACAATAGCCACAAGCGCCAGGGGAATCATTTTTATAACCGTGGTAGTTACCTGCCACTTTCCTGCCAGTACCGGAGACAAACAATTAAGCAGAAAAAAAGCAATCAAATAAATGGCGGCCACTGCCCATAGAGCTTGGGGAACCCCAATAAGACCTACCGTATACTTGGCAGATACCCAGGCCAGTACGGCACCCAGGGTGGGATAATAGATAAAGGTCATAAACCAGGCAACCAGATAACCTGCCCGCTGGCCATAGGCTACTTCAAAATAGTCAACCAGCCCGTTAACCTTTTCGATTCGTGTAGCAATATTTGAAAAAACATAGACTGTAACCATCATGATACCACCGCCAATCAGCCATGCCAACAATGCTTTAGGCAAGCTGCCCCCCGAGGCAACCAGCACATCATCCGCCTTAAAAAACACACCGGACCCGATAACAATACCCACCACCATAGCCGTTGCAGTCCAAAAACCATATTTTTTCTTAAGGTCTTCCAAATTTTGCTCCATTATTAAATAATCAGTTAAATCCTAGTTTAATAAATATGAGATTTCCGGTACAAAGATTCCATATCCTGCCGGAAAAAGAAAATAAAATGAATAAGTCAGAGCAGCCCGTCCAGTTCATGCTTTAAAGACCGATTCATCAACCGCGCCACTGTTTCGGCCACCGGCCTGTTTTCAAACAAAACCGCATACACCTCATTGCAGATGGGAAGATCCACGCCCAGTTTTTTAGACAAATTGTACACCGAATGGGTCGTCTTTACTCCTTCGGCCACCATCCTCATCTCAGAGGTAATAGCATCCAGTTTTTTACCTTCACCGATCTGCTTGCCCACGGTATAATTCCGACTTAAGGCTCCGGTGCAGGTCAACAAAAGGTCTCCCACTCCTGCCAGACCGGACAGGGTTAAGGGATCACCACCCATCCTGGTACCAAGACGATTCATCTCCGTCAGCCCCCGGGTAATCAGAGCAGCCCTGGAATTCAAACCCATATTCATACCGTCGCAAATACCGGCGGCAATGGCTAATACATTTTTCATTGCCCCCCCGATCTGGGTTCCAACTGGATCATCGTTGACATAGACCCGGAAGGTGGGACAGGAAAATACCTCCTGAACATACTCACCCACTCTACGGCTTTTAGAAGCCGCTGCCACAACCGTTGGAACCTTTGCAGCCACTTCTTTGGCAAAACTGGGGCCGGACAGGACAGCAAAATTTTCCTTTGGGATAAAATCGATATTTTCGGATAAAATATCTGTCATGATCTGGTAAGTTGTATTTTCAATACCCTTGGAAGCTGTGACAACAATGGTGTCAGGATTAATAAATGCTTTCATTTCCAGGGAGACTTTTCTCATACAATGGGAAGGGACCACCACAAGGACCAAATCCTTGTTTTTCACGACTTTTCCCAGATCATTGGAGGGGACCAGGTTTTTTGGCAGAATAAACCCGGGAAGAAAAATTTTATTTTCCCGCTCATTTTCAATCTGCCCTTTTACCTCCTGTTCAAATACCCACAGATCCAGCGCGAACCCTTTATCAGCAAGCAATTTAGCCAAAGCAGTTCCCCAACTGCCCGCCCCCACAACTCCAATACGCGTTTTTGCAATATCTATCATCAAACCTTCCCAGTACCGGCCAAACCTGGCAATACCTTAAAATCTTTATAAAATAATATCAGAGTTTGCATAACCATAACACAAAACCCGAACACAAAGATTAGCTATACATCAAATTGCCACTCGGTTCAATCTTATTCTAATTGCTGTCCATCTTCGTAAAAAACTCCATGGATTGTCTGACGATTAAGATAGTCATCCATCTGCTTGTAAATCACAGGTTGACACTGGCCCAACAGGGAAAAATCATCCTCATTAAAGGAGCTGTTTTTAAAACGAAGAACCCTGACAAGGCGATCCCCCCGAAATTGAAACAAAAATCCCACATTTTTTTTGCCCTGACAAATCCAGACATCGGACTGGACCAGACCATCTGTCATTTCAAAGGAGCGCCGGGAAGTTAATTTTAAGTCCGTGGATGGATCACAGGTCATAATCTGTCTAATGGAGATTTGTTTATTGATCTGATCAAGCAGATCTTCCCTGGACAATCCGATTTTAAATCCCTTATATCCGTAGCTGGAATAAGAATAAATACCCGGAGGCTCAATAGCCACCATTTCCAATAAGAATGCCAGAAAAATCAATCCAATCCCCATCCCCGCCTGTAACAATCTCTGTCCTGTTTTTTTTTTAAAGCGAGGTTTTTTAAGGATCATATCACCTTGGCATCTCCTGGTCTCACCCATCCGACACGGCCCTTGGGCAATCTGATTTTTAGATATCCTTTCTTTTTTGCCTCAACCTGGACCCGGGTGCCGGCATGAAGTTCAAACAATTTAGTGGAAGATTCCATAATACCTGACCGCACAGCTGCCGCAGTCTGTACAATCACAGCCGAATTCTCGACCTGAACCCTGTATTCTTCCATGCCAGCGGCAATAAACGACCCAACCAGCAAGGAAATAAGTACCCAACCCACCCCTGAAAAAATGCGTTTTCGCCGGAAAGTTTTTACCCCGGCCCAGAGAAAAAAAAGACAGGAGAAAACAATGGTTCCCGTCTGTATCCATTTTAAAGGCACAACCCCCTGCCAGAAAAAAAGGATATCCCTCAAGGTCAAAGAAGAGTCTATCTTATCTTTGACAAGGGTATTGGCATAGGCCAGATTAAAGAGCAGATCAGGGTTGCCGGGGGAAAGACGCTTTGCCCGCTCGTACCATAAAATGGCGTTACCCAGGTCCTTGGCTTTTAAATAAGCATTCCCAATATTATAAAACAGATCCGGATTTATAACACCGGATGCAGCAATACTTTCAAAGTTATTCGCCGCATCTTTAAATTCACCGGCCTGGTAAGATTTAATACCGTCAAGAAAAAGCTCATTGGTCCCCACCCCATCCTTTGCAAAGGCAAAAGAGCAATAGTGACTAAAAACGCCCAAACAACAAAGGGTGATACAAAGCATCTTGATCAGACGTTTGACCCTGACAAAAGAAAGTTCAACCTTTGAATTATCCATTATCTGTCCTCCAAATCTGGTAGCATCCAGTGTTTCAAGCATGGACACCACCTCATCTATAACACCTGGTTCTGTCCCGTTTTGTTGAAGAATCTGTCTTGCTTCATCACAGGTCAAATTTTCTGCCTGTTTATCTGCCTTTGCCAGGATAGCGGCAACAAGTCCTGCCTGGACATGATTTAAAAAAGGTTTATCCAGCGCTGCAAGTTTTGCAGCGGTTTTCAACGATTGCCCGGACCTTTGGGTCATCAAGGTTTCATTGGATCTTTCCCGGGTGTAAAAACGAAAGATAAAGGCAATGCATCCGTACAACAGCCCCGGGGCAAGCACCAATAAAACAAAGAGTGAAAATTTAAATTGGAAGGGGCTGGATAAAATAGAAAAACTGTCTTTAATATCCAATATATCCTTGTTCACCATCGCAACTTCCTGTTTTTGACCAACCAATCCAATCCCGGCATCGGTCTTGAAAAACTCCTTGGAAGCAGGATTATCACCTACCCTGGAATCTGTTGTCAGAACTGAAGCTCCACCAATGACATCAAGATCAATTTCATCGGTTTTAATTGTCTTGTATTTACGAGCCTCCACATCAAAATAGGTCAAAGCAAAAGCAGGAATAACAAGAGCACCGGCTTGCCTGGGCACCAGGGCACGCTTGAATATCTTTTTGCCTGAAAAACCAATTGAGCTAGCCGTCATCTCTTCTGTGGGAGTGTCATCGTAAACTTTTACCAATCCCGGGTCCAGATTCAATGGAGGAGGACCCGCATCCATGATATTACCCTTCCCCTGGATAATAAGGGTCAAAGTGGCAGATTCACCGAGCAAAAGCTTAGGTTTATCGACACCTGCCCCCATGGTAAATTGTCCCACAAGACCTGAAAATGGAGTACCTCCGGTGTAGGGGGGCAAAGGTCTCACCCCAAGAGTTACCGAGCTGGAAGCAACCTGTACCGATTTTGTCCGGGCGGATGGAAAAAAAGAATCATTAAAAAAGGAATCCATGGGATTACTGCCGGACTGCTGTATCAGATCAGCCATAATAACGGCCGGGCCAATCTTGAAACGACCCGGCTTTTCCGCCTGGAGAATATAGGATATCTCGTTTACCAGGTAGGAAATTCCATTGATGGTTTGAGTGTAATTTTTACGTTCCTTCAATTCCTGAGCCGCAAAGGGATCAAAGACTGGAGCTTTAAGAGAGGCGTTGGCAAACCTGGCAGCAGCAAATAATTTAACGGTGTAAACGGTCTGCTGACCCACCATCAGATCCGAAGATACGACATGGGCCTGGACAAACAACTGCCTGGATTTAGTTTCCGGCAAGGGCATTTTAGACACTGTTATCTGAATTTGCTTTGTCTTAAAAGTTTGTTTTTCCCGGGAAACCGGCAAGGGTGGAATTTTAAGAAGCCCTGTTTTTTCCGGTACCAGCAGGTACCGATAAATAACCTGACGCTGCCATTGACCATTACTATAACTCTGACTGCTGGAAGTACCGGAGGAAAGGATCTTAAAATCAAGAATGGGGGACAGATCAACCATGGCTTTCCCCCCGTCCACTACAACCTGGAGAGAGATCCTGTCTCCTGGGGCAATTCGTGTTTTATCCACCCGGGCCGTCACCTGGAAACAACTCCCCGTTGCGGGCAGAAGCAAAGTTGCCCCCATGATCAGGATAATCATGGCAAACAAAGGAATCTTTGTTAAGATCAATTTTTCTTTCATGCCATCACCAGTCTTTTTCAATATTTTGTTGTCGGATCAAGGGCATCATCCCCATGCCCGGTTTATCCTCCAGCCGATTCAACCGATTTTCCAAACGTGCCGATTCAACCTGATTTTCTTTCCCTGCCCGGTTTTTCTCTTCTGGCCCCTTGTCTGTGACCTTACCCTGGGAGTCCCCCCGGGATTCATCCCCATTCGAATCTCCCCGTTTTTGCTTCTTTGGAGAAGATCCCTGATTATTTTGATTCTCCTGATCGGACTTCCTATTTTTCGAACCTTGATTTTGATTAGAATCCTGTTTTCCCTGGTCGGAATTTTTTTGCCCTTTTTGGTCCTTCTGATCTTTTTGGTCCTTCTGATCTTTTTGGTCCTTCTGGTCCTTTTTGTCCTTCTGGTCCTTTTTGTCCTTCTGGTCCTTTTTGTCCTTCTGGTCTTTTTGGTCCTTCTGATCTTTTTGGTCCTTCTGGTCCTCTTTGGAATCGTTTTTCTTTTGCTCTTCTTGTTTTTGTTTCACAAATTCAAGATTTTCACGGGCTTGGCTGTCATCGGGAAAAGATTTCAAAATTGCCTCATACCCCCCAATGGCCTGGGATAATTTTCCTAGACGATATTTTGTATTAGCAAGATTATACATGGCTTTATGGCGCAAATCCGGATCCTTGGATTCAACCGCCTGGGAAAAATTTTTTTCAGCCGGGCCATACTCCTCGTTCATATAAGCCGCCGTACCAATATCATAATAAAGCCTCAGGTCATCCGGATTTTCAAGCTGGGCATCAATAAAATGTGTTTTAGCCTGTTCAAAAGACTTAGCATCATAGGCCTCAAGCCCCTTGGTTACGTGGGAAGAAAAAATCTGGGCTGCCGCAGGTCTTACCTGACTTCCCATACCCAATGCCAAAACCAGTAAAACGACTCCAATCCTACCGGATTTTTTTTGCAGGGGTAATATTACTTCCAGAAGTAATAACAATACACAGGGAAGCAAGAACCATTGGAAACGCTGTTCCCACACCTTTTTTTTACCCTGGGTCAATGCTTTACGTTCCATGGTATTTAAGATTTGTTTATAATAGATCTGATCCAGATCCATATTGCCGGCCACGGATCTGACATAGTGCCCATTGGTGATGGCCGCAATTTTTTCAAGTCCCTTATCATCCACCCGGGACAAAATAATATTGCCAGTATCATCCTTTTTAAATCCTCCGGACAAATCCGGTATGGGAGCGCCGGCCGGATCTCCTACCCCGATAGTAAAAATCTTTATTCCTTCTGCTGCCATTTTCTTGGCAATCTCTTCCACATCAGATCCTGCGGTATTTTCCCCATCGGTGATCAAAACAATGGCCTTATCAGTATCAGAGTCTTTTTCAAACCCAGAATAACAAGTTTCTATGGCTGCGGCCAAATTGGTACCGCCAACGGGCAGATAGTCCGGGGTCAATACCCGTAAAAAAATATTAAACGTATCATGATCCAAGGTCAGGGGGCATTGGAGAATAGCCTGACCGGAAAAGGCCACAAGCCCTGCCCGATCAGACTTCATCAATCGGATCAGGTCTATAATCTCCCTTTTTGCCCGCTCCAGGCGATTGGGTTTAATATCTTGTGCCAGCATACTTTTTGAACAATCAAGGGCAATCATGATATCCACCCCTTTTTGATAGGTCTTTTCCCACCGAAATCCTGCCTGGGGACCGGCCAGGGCAAAAACAGCCAATATCAGTGCCACCATAATCAAGCCTGATTTTACCCACCTGATTTTATGATCAACCCCCGGCAAAATTGCCGGATAAATCCCGGGATCTGCAAATAAACTAAAAATAATTTTTCGTTTTCTGATTCCATACCACAACAGTCCGGCAACAAAGATTATTGCCCAAAGCAGATACAATACATCGGGATCCGTAAATTTCATTTAATGTTCACCTTAAGGAATCCTGATAAACCGGGTATTGGTCAATACCAGATATGCTAAAAACATCACAAGACCTGCCACCAGAAATTGTCGGTATAATTCTTTGTACTCCACCCATTTTTCAACCTCTACCTTTGTTTTTTCAAGTGTATTGATCATCTGGTAAATTTTTTCAAGGGAAGCAAGATCAGTTGCCTGAAAAAAGCTGCCAGAAGTTTTTTTAGCAATGGTTCTCAGGGCATCCCAGTCCATATCCACCTGCTGGTACACATACCGCTGTCCAAAGACCCCGTCCACCAGAAAGGGGGCCTCTCCTGTCGTCCCCACCCCGATAGTATAAATTTTCACCTTCCTTCGGGCGGCAATCTCAATGGCATCCTTCCAGGAAAGTTGTCCTGAATTACTTTTGCCATCGGTGAGCAAGATAATGATATTGGAAGCACTCTTTACATCTTCAAGCCGTTTTAAAGAGATGCCAATGGCGTCTCCAATAGCGGTCCTGGGACCTGCGGCACCAATTTTTAGCCGATCCAGCATAAAGGCAATGGTATTATAATCCCGGGTCAAGGGTAATTGGGTGAAGGCATTGGATCCAAAAACCACCATCCCGATGCGATCCCCCTGTCGCTTCATAATAAAATCGGACACCACACCCCGCACCGCATCAAGCCGGGTAATAATCTCATTGTCCCGTTTAAAATCAAGGGCTCTCATGGATTCGGACAGATCCAGGGCCAGGATGATATTCACCCCTTCGGTCATGACATTAATTTTTTGCTCCCCGGACTGGGGTCGGGCCAAAGCCACAATCATAAGAGTTATGGCAAAAATCTTTAAGGGGGGCATAAAAGAGGAAACTCTCACCCCAAGGGTAACAGGAACCTTTGAAAGACCATCCAACCCGGAAACCTTAATGACATCAGCCTTCTCTTTTTTAAGGGTATAAACCAAAAATCCCCAGGCAGGAATCAGCATTAAAAGACACCAGGGACTGGCAAAACGAAATATCATGGGGCCTCCTGTTTACACCTTTTGGATTCAAGATCCTCTTCCATTCCCATGATCAATTGCCGGACCGACACCAGATCCTTTTTCACCTGGGAACTGTCCGGTACCACCGGACCATACCGAAAGGGATCGGAAATATTTAAAAACTGGGAAACCTCCATAATAAGCACAGTATTCATCCCGGTAAGCCGGATCTGCCTTACCAGTTCCTGGGTAGTCATTTCAACGGCATTCATGGAATATGATCCGCCGACATAGCGCTTTACAAGACCACCCAGATCAAAGTAAAAAGCCCTGGGATCGATCACGGTTTTTCGGCAAAGACAATCCAATTCCCCCAGGGCTGCTTCATAGGGCAATATGGCTTGAATCAACTTCGTTTGGGGCTGTTTGGATTTAAACTTCCAAAATCGTTTAATCAAAAAAATCCCCAGAACCAAACAGCTAAAACCTCCCGCAATGAGCAAGATCATTTTGATAAAACCCGGGTCCAGCCCCACCATGACAGGCGATTTTATATTGTGGATATCCTGCATTTATCGAAACCGCCTCTCCCTGAGTCTAAAATACTGTGTCAGGGTATCGGATATGGAATCACTGGTTTTCAAATTAATTAAATCTGTTTTTGCCTTGGAAAAAATATCCAGAGTCTCCTGGTAGGATCTTTGTTTTTCCTGGAAAAACTTATCCTTTGTTTTTCGGTTAAAGGCATCAAAGACAAGGGATAATCCTGTTTCAAAATCTGAAAACCTGACAATACCTTTCCAAGGAAGATTAAAGGCTCCCTCATCATAGATCCGAATACCAATGATTTCATGCTTTTGCCGGGCAATTTTCAGTGGCTTTTCATATCCTTTTCCCAGAAAATCAGACAAGATAAAGACAAAGGATCGTTTTTTAGATATCCTTGACATAAATTCCACCGCACAGCCGATATCAGTTCCCTGCCCCTTGGGTACAAAGGTAAATATTTCCTTGATAACCCGCCATATATGAGAGGAACCCTTTTTGGGAGGGATATATTTTTCCACCTGGTCCGTGAAAAAGATAACCCCTACCTTATCATTATTTTTGATGGCATTAAAAGCCAGAACCGATGCCAGTTCAGCAGCTACTTCCAACTTCTGCCCTGAAAAAGTTCCAAATTTTAAGGAGGCACTCATATCAACCAAAAGCATGAGAATGGACTCACGCTCTTCCCGATAGCGCTTGATAAAGGGCTTGCCAAGCCTGGCAGATACTTTCCAGTCGATGGATTTAACCTCATCTCCCGGACAATATTCCCTGACTTCCTCAAATTCTATACCAGCCCCCCGGAACACGGATCGGTACTGCCCAGCCATGAGGTTATTCACGGTTCTACGGGATTTAATGTGAACCCGTTTTATTTTTTTAATTATTTCAGCTGGAATCATAGAAGATCAGGGAACCTCAACTGAGTCAAAAAGAGTAGTAATAATCTGATCCGGAGAGATATCTTCGGCCTCGGCCTCAAAGGAAAGCAAAATTCTATGCCTGAGCACATCCAGTCCCACCACCTTGATATCCTGGGGGGTAACATAGGCTCGCCCCGCCAGAAAAGCATTAATCCTGGCAGCCTTTGCAAGAAAAATAGTGGCCCTGGGAGAGGCTCCAAATTCAATATATTGACCCAGATCCATACCGTATTCCAAAGGATTTCTGGTGGCAAAAACCAGGTCCACAATATATTCCTTGAGCTTTTCATCCACATAGATCTGATCCATAAGCCCCACTATGGAAGCCAATTGATCACAATTGATCACTGGACGGATCTCTTCTTCTTGATGAAAACTATTCTTTTTCAGGATTTCAAGTTCCTGGGCCTTGTTCGGATAATCGACAAGCACCTTAAGCATAAACCTGTCCACCTGGGCTTCGGGCAAAGGATATGTGCCTTCCTGCTCAATGGGATTCTGGGTAGCAAGTACCAGGAAGGGAGAAGGCAAAGCATAGGTCTCATCTCCAATGGTCACCTGTTTTTCTTCCATGGCTTCCAATAGAGCTGACTGAACCTTGGATGGGGCCCGATTAATCTCATCAGCCAAAATGATATGATTAAACAGAGGCCCTTTTCGTGTAATAAAATCAGCTGTTTTGGGCCGGTAAATCTCGGTACCGGTAAGATCAGCAGGCAACAAGTCAGGAGTAAACTGAATCCGTTTAAAATCTGCCTGAACCGCAGCAGCAAGAGCTTTTACAGCACTGGTCTTAGCAAGACCCGGCACCCCTTCAATCAAAACATGCCCCCCGGTCAAAAAGCCTGTCAAAAGACTATCCACCAGCCTTTCCTGACCTACAAGCCGTTTTGAAACTTCACTTCTAATCCGACTGATAAACAGATGACTCTGCTCAATAAGTTCTTTAATTTCTTCCATATATCCCCATACAACAAACTATAAATTACAACATTCATTCTACTAGACAACCAACAAGTTTGAAATACTATAACAAAACTTTGAAAAGTGTCAAGGAGGGGACAATGGTAAGAAATTTTGCGAGATCTCCTATTTGCCCAAAAGATGATATGAGTATAAGGAAGACGTTATTTGAACAATCTTTATGATATGATCCCGGGCAGATTCACTGTCTTTTGACGGATTATTTCTAAAGGTCATTAAAATACCGGTGATGGATGCCACAAATGAATGGGAAAAAACCCTTGCTTTTTCAGGCGCCATACCATGGCGTTCTAAAAGAAGGGCAAACAGATCAAAAAAAATCTTTGTAACGGAATCAAACTGTCCCTTAACCGGATAGGCCAGATTATCCTTTAACATCAGATAAGCCATCATTTGAAAAGTAGTTTCATTTTCAATGAGGTGGTCCACAAATTTTATAGCGAAATCTTGAATACTCACCGGGTCCTCATTGTCCACCATCTTCTTAAAACCTTCGCTGGCAGAAGAGATTTCTTGAATAAAGGCTTCATTGAACAGCTCTTCCTGGCTTGGAAAATACCTGTATATGGTGGCAGGAGAGATACCGGCTTCATCGGCCACCTCCCGCATTCCCACTTCGTAAAAAGGCTTTTTCGCAAATAATGCCAACGCAGATTCTATTACGATCTGTTTTCTTGCCTGTTTTTCCTTTTCTTTAAGTTCCGCAAACCTTGATTCATTCACAATATTTACCCTTCTTTATTTTTTATTTTTTTTTAAGTTCAAGTACATCATTAATTTAGTCTTTCACTTCCCCTAATCTATCATTTGTTCTTAGATCTTACAAGATAAAAGCCAAAACTAATCAAGCTAACCCCCAGTAAAATAAAAATAAAAACCAATCACCCCGGGATTGGATAGATTTTTCCACATAAATATTTTAACTTGAAAAACTTACAATTCAACGTACAATTCAACACCCGGGTAAAAAAATTTCATCCAAAAAAAATTTTGATCCACTACCCACAAACATATAATTTTGTCCTCTTAATTTTTCCTGTTTTTTTACACAAGGTTCTGCGAATAATCCAGATGGCAAGCCCGTCAAATTAATCCCAGGACCGACGAATTATTTAGATAAGCTATATTGATTACAAAAAAAATAAAATTTTATTTTTGTATATTAACAAACTATATTTGCAGGCGGGATACTATCGGTTCCTCAATATCTTCAGGATTTTCCAGGGCTGCACGTATACCGACCAGAACCCCTTTCACCGCTGTTTCCACAGACATACTAGGTGCACCAAGATTTTCCGGCATCGCTGCGACACTCGGAAGATGGGGAAGGTGAATCCACCCCGCTGGAATCGACAAAACATTCGTTGAGATATAATGGAGAATACCATATAGCAGATGATTACAACAGAATGTACCGGGCGCATCCGAAATATCGGAAGGAATTCCGGATTGTCGCATTGCCTTCACCATGGCTCGCATCGGAAGAGTGGAATAATACGCAACGGGACCATCGGGCACAGTCAGTTGCCCCTGTAACACCGTTCCACTATTGTCAGCTAACTTGTACCTAGTCGAGTCGTTCAAGTTTTGAGCAATTCGTTCAACGGTGATGGTAGCGCGCCCCCCATACTCTCCCATCATAATAACAAGCTCCGGCCGAATTTGCCGAATCAACGCACTTACGTGGTCAATACATTCGAAAAATACGTTGGGAACAATCCGACTGATAATCTGCGAACTGCTCACCTGCATTCCATCCAGGGCCCTTGCCACCAATTCCGCAGGATTGACAGGCGTATTCCCAAATGCTTCGAATCCAGTTACCAATACCTTTCCCATAAATTGACCTCCAATGCATTTTTTTACTGAACAATGTCTTCTTTTTTATATTTTTCTGATAGGGTCTTAATTGCTTGTATCAACTCTTTCACATTACCCGGGATATTACCCATGGCATTTCCGGTTATTCTGAATATATTTTCTTGATCATTACTGGATTTAATGTGAAATTCCATTCCCCTTGAACCCATAATAGGCTTTTCCCCTTCTTTTAATTTGATATCACCCTGGGAGAGAATATTATTTTTATTACAAATATCTTCGAGATTCTTAAATTCAATTTCAGTAATTTTATTACTCCAAAACGGTTCATTATTTTTATAGGTTAAAATTGAGAGATCACCTTTAATTGTTGTACTGGTTTTAATGGGCATTGGTACAACAGCCCCCTCATTTGTCATTGTTATGATTGAATACCTGGTTTCTTTATTTGCGATATTAGAATTACAAGACATTGTAAAACAACCTACTAATAAAAATGCAATAATCATTGTGATCTGTTTCAAAATAATCTCCTTGGATGATTTTAATCTCTATTTATTTTTTGATTTAATTTTCAGCATACAAAACCCGACGTTATTACAAACTTATAACATTGTTACAAACTTACCAGGATCAAAATCCTTTCCCAAGTAAGCCCTTTTAACCTGATCATCGTTAACACAAGTATTAATCAAAAACAAGAATATAACTGCAATGTGATTGCCTCAACAAAATATTGTGATTTTCAGAAACTTGATATATAATCGGGTTTTTAATTTAAAGTTATAAATGCTTATGAATAATTCAATAAAAAGAGATTTGTTTGATTTTGAGATCGGTTATTTAGTCAAAAGCCCATGTCTTAACTGCGAAGACAAAAATGATCTGCCCAAGTGCCACGCCCAATGTGTGGTTCTTGATAAAATTCAGACAACCCTTGCCCGGGGGATCTCCTCCCAGGCCACATCCTATGAAAATTAGAAATAGAGCCTGAAGCCTTTGGTATTTCCTGGGTTTCATATGGATTCCGGCGCACTGATAAAAAAATATCTGACCCCGGCTTTATATGAGATATTAGCCCCCCTGAAAACAAAGACCGGATTCACCCTTGATGCTGCCATTCAATCAGGTCTTAAAAATCCAGACAGCAGTATCGGAATCTATGCAGGCGATTGCCAATCCTATTTCATATTTTCCAGTATACTGGATCCCATTATCCATGCCTACCATGCTGTGGGAGAAGACTTTAAGCATGGACCAGATCTTACCGGCAACAAGCTTGACCTGGTAGATCCGGACAATGAGTTCATCTTGTCCACCAGAATCCGGGTAGCCCGGAATCTTAAAGATATTTGCTTTCCCTGCCACATCTCTGCCCGGGACCGAAGGCGGGTCGAGTTCCTTGTGTCCGATGCGGTCAAAAATATGCCCCAAAATCTAAAAGGTCAATATATTCCTTTTCAGGATATGCCCCCTTCCCAAATGGAAAATCTTTTAACAAAAAAACTGGCTTTCCCCAAAGGAGACCGATTCCAGGACACTGCCGGTATAAATCGGGATTTCCCCAATTCCAGGGGAATTTTTTTAAGCCGGGATAAAAAATTTATGATCTGGGTCAATGAAGAGGATCATTTAAGAATCATCTCCCTGGAATCATCTTGTGATATTTGTGGGGTATTTAATCGACTCTGCCTTGGTTTAAATCATTTGGGCAAAAAGCTTGAATTTGCCTTTGACAAAAAATACGGATTTTTAACCTCCTGCCCCACCAATATCGGAACTGCCATGCGGGCAAGCGTCCATATTCGTTTAAAAAAACTTGAAAAAAATCAAAGTCTTTTAAGAAGCATAGCAAACCAATACCACCTCCAAATCCGGGGTACCGGTGGTGAAAAGACATCGGTTGATAAAGGTATTTTTGATATCTCCAATAAACGACGCCTGGGAATTTCCGGCACCCGGATCATCCAAAATCTCCACGCGGGTATTGCCGCAATTATCCAGGCTGAAAAAACCTGTAACTCCACCTCTTTATAACCAATATTTTTAGATACGGCACTTGCTATCCTCTCTTTAATGGCTATCCTAAAGTTAGGCTTAACTTATTATGATGGGGCAAGCAATGAAACTTTTCCTTATTTTTTTATTATCCTCGGCCTTTATTTTCTTTGCACAGATTTTAATATCCGCCGACAAGAAAGCCTTAAAAAAAAGGCTCACCCCACTCCAATACCGTGTAACCCGGCAAAACAAAACAGAACCCGCCTTCGACAACGCCTACTGGGATAATAAAAAACAGGGAATCTATGTGGATATTATTTCAAATAAAGCTCTATTTTCATCCACGGATAAATTTGATTCCGGAACCGGCTGGCCAAGTTTCACCAAGCCCATCGACGAGAATGAAATCGTGGAGATTGAAGATAATTCATTTTTCATGAAAAGAGTAGAGGTAAGAAGCAAAACCACCGATGCCCACCTGGGACATATCTTTAATGATGGTCCTGCCCCCACAAATTTAAGATATTGCATCAATTCAGCTTCCCTTAAATTTATACCAAAGGAAAATTTGGAAAAACAAGGATATTCCAACCTGTCATATTTATTTGATTAACCATATTCGGTCCAATATGCCCACGCCCATGAAAAAAAGCATAAACAAATTAATAACTAAAAGACTGAAAACAAGGGAATGGGGGCTGCGTTTCCATCCAAGAAGAGCAGCAATTGACAAAGGAAGAACCAGGGCAAGGGCGCCCAGAAACAAGGAAAGACCCAGGGAATGAACCCAGCCCTTGAGGAGAAAAAGAAGAATCCCAAGGCTGTACAAACTTGTCCATATCACAACCTGGCATTTAATAGCTTTTCGGGAAAGAATGCTGGTAAAAAAAGGATAGGGAGCGGCTTCCAACTCCCCCGGCAATTGTTTAAGCAGAATAATAAAAACATGGGGGATCTGCCACAACCCAAAAATGAGCATGACAATGAAAATACCGCTGGCATCGGCAACGGGTCCCGGGACCGCCATCCAACCAATGGCCGGAGGCAGCATGCCGCACAGACCACCTGGTACAATGGCCCCAAGAGATCTCTTTTTCAAAGGAGTATAAAACCCATTGTAACAAAGCAAAGCCAAAAGTCCCAGCCCCACCGGACCCAGGCCTGAAAAACAGACAAACAATCCACCAAGACCTGCGAAAATCAAACTTAAAGCGATAAAGCCTGCCACCAGAGGTGAAATTCTTTTTTGCACAAGAGATCTATGCCGGGTCCTGGCAAACCAAAGATCAAAATGCCTGTCCTGGACATGGTTCATGGTGGCAACCCCGGCCGTAAGAAGCAAAACAATACCACCCAAACCAAGGGAGTCCATGGTAAATCTATTTTGGGACAAAACATGACCAAAGACAGAAGAAAGGGCGATATACAGGCTTAGACGAATTTTTGTCAATTCAAAAAAATCACCCGACCAATGGTGTCCCGGGGACAACTTTTGGTCCAACACCCATCCTGGATTACCAGTCATCTTCTTTATTGATCCATTCATCATATTTTTCCCGGGAAACCACCCTTACCACACCCGTCATGTCTGCATGCCCGATACCGCAAAACTCCGTGCATTGAAAAAAATATTCTCCCTTTTTTTCGGCAATAAACCAGGCATAGGTATTCAATCCCTGTACCGCATCCACCTTGACCCGGAAAGCCGGAATAAAAAGGCTGTGAATCACATCCAAAGAGGTGATATTCAACTTCACAGGTGTGTTCACCGGCACCACAATTTCGTTTTCAACCTCCTTGCCGTTGGCATAGAGAACAATCCAGGAAAACGACTGACCCATGACCTCGATCTCCATGGCCCCTTCGGGCACATCTCTCAATCCGGTGTAGGCCTGCCACCCCGATACAAACATAGCAAGAGCAATGAAGGCAGAAATAAATATCCAGGCAATTTCAAGCCACACATTTCCACGGATATCCGCAGGAACGGGATGTATACTGCGTCGATACCGGATCACAAAAAAAATCATCACAAAGATAATGGCAAACAAAAAAACAAAGGAAAACCCGATGATAAAATAAAAGGATCGATCCACCAGGGCTACGGGATTTATTATATCATTCATATTTACACCTTATCTGAACCCAATGTCCCAGAATGTAAAACCAATCATAATAGCCAGAAAAAATATGGTCGATAGAAAAGAGATGATCAATACCCTGCCCTCAAATTTCAAATGCATGAAAACCATCAATACCAGAGAGGCTTTCACCGAAGCAATACCCAAAGCCAGCCACACATTCAATTTACCCATATCAACCAGAGAAATTCCAACGGTGATGCTGGTCAGGATCAATAATACTAAAAGCACATAAAAAAGAGTTTTATAGGCAAAAATATGATCCTTGTTTTCCATGGTCAATCTCCCGTTAGCTCAATTTATACAAGAAAATTAGACAACCAGATAAAAAAGAGGAAAAATAAAAATCCAGATCAAATCCACCAAATGCCAATAGAGCCCTGCATTTTCCAACAGGGCAAACCGTTTGGCCGTAACCCTGCCGACCAGGACAAAACCAAAACTAACCGCCAGAAAGGTCATACCGATAACTATGTGGAGCCCGTGGAGCCCCGTGATAATATAATAGAGGCCAAAAAACATATTCAGCCCATCGGGTCCGTCCAATAATCGATCTGAATTAGGATAGATCCCCAGGGCAATCTTATGTCCCCATTCAAAATACTTATTCACCAAAAAAATAGCCCCACAACCAAGACAGCCGGCAATGGCTGACAGGACAATTTTTTTTTGCCCCCTTTGTATGGCAGTAATAGCTGCTGCCACAGCAAAACTGGATATGAGCAAAATTATGGTATTTACCACCCCGAATATCAGACTCAGCCCCTTGCCACCTTCAATAAAATCCGAGGTATACCGGGAAAAATAAACGGCATAGAGAACAAAAAGTCCGCCAAACAGAATAATTTCCGTATAAAGAAAAAGCCACATCCCCATCTTTTTCCCCGATTCATCGGCATGGGAAGACATTCAAGATTCCTTTGGTTTCCGGGCAAATTTTTCAATCACCTTGGAAAAATCATAGGGGTAATCCAACACCTCGGGTTCGCCTGTAAAATTATGAAGGGGGGGCGGCGACGGAGTCATCCATTCCAGGGTTACCCCTCCCCAGGGATCGGCCGGGGCATTCCTTTCTCTTTTCAAAGAAAGGATCAAATTTGTCATCATCATAAATATACCAACGATCATGAACAAACCGCCAAAACCCGCCATAAAATTGCCATTGGCATACTGGGGAAGATAATCATAGTACCGCCTTGGCATACCCTGCAGTCCCAGAATAAACATGGGCACATAGTGGAAGATAAACCCACCCGTCACCAACACAGATGCGATATAAGCCCATTTAAAATTATACATCCGCCCAAACATCTTGGGCCACCAATAATGAAGGGCCGCAAAAAAGGCAAATCCAGTCCCTCCGAACATGGTAAAATGAAAATGGGAGACCACAAAATGGGTGTCGTGGACATGGATATCCGTACCGGCCCCTCCCAACACCAGACCTGTAAGTCCTCCCACCGAAAATAGATAGATAAAGCAAAGAGATAAAAACAAAGGCGGGGTCATTTCAATGGCTCCCTTATATAGGGTAGCCACCCATGAAAAAACCTTAATGGCCGAAGGAATGGCCACCACAAAGGTTAAAAAAGAAAATACAAAGACCGCAGTATCGCTCATGCCGCTGGTATACATGTGGTGGGCCCACACCAGGGAACCTGCCACGGCAATAGCCATGGAAGAGGCCACAATGGCCTTATAACCAAAAATTGATTTTCTGGCAAAAACAGGAATGATCTCGGAAATAACCCCCATACCCGGTAAAATCATGATATAAACCGCCGGATGGGAATACATCCAAAACAGATGCTGATACAAGATGGGGCCCCCCCCCCTGGCAGGATCAAAAAGCCCCACATTAAAATACCGTTCCACCATCACCAGAACCAGGGTAACTGAGATAATGGGAGTGGCCAGCAACTGCACCCAGGAAGTGGCGTAGAGGCTCCAGGTAAACAAAGGAATTTGAAGCCAGCCCATCTTCGGGTGGCGCATCCTGTGAATGGTGGTGATAAAATTCAAACCCGTCAGCATGGAAGCAAATCCCAGGACAAAAGCTGCAAATACAGCCGTGGACACATTTGTATTGGTGGAGATGGAAAAGGGCACATAAAAAGTCCAGCCCGTATCCGGGAACCCATCGGAAAACAGCGAAAAAATGGCAATTACTCCGCCAAGCATATACAAATACCAGGACATTAAATTGAGTTTGGGGAAAAAGACATCATCTGTGCCGATCTGCATGGGCAAGAAAAAATTACCAAACACAGCGGGCAATGCCGGAATAATGAACAAAAAAATCATGATCACCCCGTGAAGGGTAAAAATGGAGTTATACAAATGAGAACTTAACAGCGTTTGTCCTGGAAACATGAGTTCAAGCCGGAGCAACCCGCCCAGAAGTACCGCAAGCAAGAACCAGAACCCGGTGGCAAACAGATACATCAGGCCGATACGTTTATGGTCAGTTGTTAAAAGCCAGGACCAAATACCCGTAAGCCTGGCAGATGAAGGAGTTTCAAAAAATGATTTTTCAAAGTCCATTTTAGCTCCACACAATTTAACACGATTCACTTTCGGTCTGCTCTTTTTTCCCGCCTGCGCTTTGACGGGTAGATAAGAAAAAGAACAAAAGCCACCAGAAGAATCAGGATGGCCGTTCCAACAACCCGAAACATTTTAAACACATAGGTTTTATTCTCCGGATCATAATCAAAGCAAAAGGAGAGGACCCCCCTTTTGATGGAAATTCCGGGTTCACCCTTTGTGGCTTCACTCAAAGCCATTCCCACATCAAAGGGAAGAAAGCCGGGACCATAAATATACCGGATAATCTTGCCATCTTTTCCCAGGACAACCATGGCATTAGGGTGGATATAAAAATGTTTCTTCTTTTTTATAAAATAATACCCCAGGGAATCTGTAAGTTTCCGGATATTTTCATTGTCGGAAGTCAGATAATACCAATTTTCCATGGGAAATTCACGTTTGAGCAAATTGGCATAATTTTTCTTAGATGCCTTGGCATGGCCGGCATTTTCATCATCGGCAAAACTTAAGGTGATGATATTAAAATCTTTGCCCGGGGTCTGGCCCACAAGATTTAATACATTGGCAAGATCTGCCTGGAGAAAAGTACACACAGAAGCACACATAAAATAGACCGGCAACAAAAGGACCGGTTTATCAAAAATAGTTTTAAGATCTACAACCTGGCTATTTTCATCCACAAAGGATGTGTCAAACTCAATAAACCCTCCCAATTGTTCTTCCAATTTCACCTGGTCCGACAGGGCTGGTTCTTCCTTTTTAAAAGCCATGATCATGCCTGAATGCCCACCATGGTCCGGTGCTGTATTTTTCGAATTTTGCTCCATGATCTCAGGGCCATGATCTTTAACGGGCTCTTCTATGGTTCCATCTGTGGTTCCATCTGTGGTTCCATTCGTGGCTCTTCCTGCCGACGGTGCACAAACCGTCAACAGGCAGCACAACACTATCACAGGCAAAAATCGCATTATTTTATTTTATTTGTTTCACCGGTTGAATAGTTAATATCATAGACGGCCCGGTATTTATGTCTTGATATGAAAGAATCCTGCCCGGCTCCATAGGCTATCATTACCCGGCTGGTTCCTTCAGGACGGATGGGTTTGTCCCATTTATTATTGTTATCAAGGGCAAGGGAAAAAGAAATTGTTGTCACCCCATCCACCTCCCCGCCCGCTGGATCAAGAACATTATTCTCCCCCCCAGCTTTTTATCATTGGAATGACCCCGTTTCCGATCTCCATAGTGATCTTCAATCCTGACCTTTCCTTTTTTCACGGCACCAATTATGATATTGGCGCCCTGCATGGCCTTTTCAGGACCAAACCCGATGGCTACCCACCCGGTTGTCCTGGCCACAAGCTTGACATGGATCTGATCCTTATCAATACTCCAGAACAGATCCATATTTTTTGCTTCAAGCTTATGCTGATAATCCATTGCAAAAGCGTATGCTGGAAAGAAAACACAGATTGCCACCCATATTAAAACATATTTTTTCACCATGAAATCATTCCTTTAGCCATATTGAAGTTCTCCACCGGAAAAACCCAGACCAATCGCCAACAAAACAATCAAAATATAAAGGGCCGTTTTCTTATCCAGCTTGGGATTACCGGGATCATCTATAATCAGGATAGCAATAAAACCAATGGTCAGGATCGCTGCAAGAACCATTTTTAATATGATTAAAAATTGCCATACCCCGTCATAGGTGTGCTGCCAATCCAGATATCCTGTAAAAACGGTCGGAGCTATTCCCAAAAGCCCAAGAACAACACAATGGTACCCGGTTTTTGCCAAAAACTTCAACTTGGGCAAAAAAGAGACAAGCCTGAAGATCACAGCACCTATTGCCATGCCCATGGGAATGTGGGTAAACCCGGGATGAAGGGGATGAGTAAAGCCGATCTTGCTCAAAAATTCAAAAATCGTTGCTGTCATGAAATCACCTTTTATTAGTTATGTTTGATCATTTTACCTAAAATCAAAATTTACCTAGTACAATTTGTAATAAAATATCTGGGATCCGCCCGGCCTTTGGATCTATGAAAAAATATATTCAAAAGCTGGATAAACTAAGGATTATTTTCTAAACAACCAACACCATCGTCTTTAACGAATATCGAACGAACATTTGCACTCTTGATGAATAGTAGTTATTTATAAAATTCAAAAAAAGACAAGTCAAGAGAAATTCACACTTTTCTTTCCGGGAACAAATTATGCTTTTCCACCCATGCCATAAAAAACCAGATATAATCGGGTCGAGGAACGCTATATCCTTGATCAATACTGACATGGGCAGGGTGAAGCCATGGCAATTTAAAGGCCCCTTCCCGGACCTGACTTTTACTTCCGCCGGGCCTGTGGTCGATCTGGAATCAGAAATTTTGAACACACCCAAAAGATTCTTTAAGTTTATCATAAAAACCGTTTGAATTCAGGAAATCTGTAGGTTTATGGATGAATCTCAACTGGTTCAATGTCATTATTTCCAACATTTCCTCAAACGTTCCTATACCACCCGGAAGCGCGATAAATGCATCTGAAAGCTCAATCATTTTTTGTTGCCTTTCATACAGTCAAGCTTACTAAAGGAGGAGATCAAGTTCGAATTCAAGTCTCAAACGCCTTTGGCGACGAACTGATGAAAATCACCTCTGCCAGCATTGGTATCAACGATTCAAGCACACCCGGCGCTGTTATGACAGAGCACACTCAGGACACTGACTTTTTCTGGAAGCAATAGTATTACGATATCTCGCAGAGGGAAAGTTTATAGTGACGCAGCCAGCCTTACTATTGCTGACGGAGAAACACTGGCCATTAGCCTTTACCTGGAAGGAACAATAACACCATCGACATTTCACTTATGGAACAACTTCAGACCGCTGTATATCTCCACTACTGGTGATCACACATCTGTGGAAGCGATGTGTGATGCCATCGACTTGAGCTCATTTCAGTAGATATGGCTACGATCATAACCAATGATGACTGCATGTAACGTGTCCTTGCGGTGGGCATGCATGAATCAGCTTTTAAAAAAGGATAGGGGTTTTTTGCCCCCCGAAAAGTGCGATAAGTCCCTGGTGTTGGTCTTATTCCAACAAAGGAAGGAGTCTAACGACTCCAATATCTTAAAAAAACTGTAAAACTAATTCTCTTATATGGACATACCGTTAACTAAAATATAGTATCATTCCTAGGAAAATTTTAAAGCTTACTCCCCCGGTTTCGGTAAATATTGGTAATGAACCGGGGGTACCAATTATCAGGAGGGTGAAATAGTCATGTTGGAAAAGATACAAAGCGATTACAGTTTAAGCTCTTTTCATTGTCCCCATTGCAACAAGTTTCTTTTCAGGGGAAAGGTTCAGAAATTGAAAATGGCGTGTCCTCATTGTCATAGATTGATGACAATCGATGGAAGCCAACTTCGACAAGATCAGGAAGTCAAAGTTGCGCTTAAAAAATAGGAGGTATTGTTCATGAAAAAAGCCCTTATTATATTGATTATATTGCTCCTGGCTTTACCCTGCTTTGCTGATCAATATAAAGTGTTGAAGGTTGTGGATGGTGACACCATTGACATTCTTTATATGGGTACCAAAGAACGGATCAGATTATTAAATGTTAATACTCCAGAATCGGTTCATCTGGATCAATCAAGAAATACTCTTATGGGTAAAAAGGCTTCTGCGTACACAAAAAAGCGATTAGATAATAAATCAGTTGATTTGGAATTTGACTCCAAACCCAGGAGACGGTATGGTCGGTTGCTGGCTTATGTGATCGTTGACGGGGTAAATTTTAACATTGAACTCGTCCGAAGAGGCTGGTCCCCATATTATACAAAATATGGGATAAACAAAAAATATCATGCCCAATTTGTAGCAGCCGAACAAAACGCCAAGGCCCAGGGTTTAAATATTTGGGCAGTGGCCAATAGTAAATCTGCCAATTCTCCTGCAATAACTAAAACGATAACAGCAAAAGGTTATTCTGGAAATGTTAAGAGTTTGAAGTTTCACAGGTCTGGTTGCAAGTATTACAATTGTAGCAAATGTACTGTTAAATTTGAGAATAGACGTGCTGCCATTCATGCCGGATATGTGCCTTGTGAGGTTTGCAAACCGTGATATTGAAAAGGGGTCTTTTATTCTGAATCCGGACTTGTCCAGGATGGAAAAAGACCCCTAATTTATTTTTATCATTGATCTGATCTTATAGCCAAAATTATGAATAAAGGAAGTGAAAAAAGGGGTTGATCATAAGATCGGCCACGAGTGATGACACGCAAAAAAAGTTTCAATCAGTGCGCTTGGCAAGATTTTAGGTGTGCACAAATTGACAGTGAATAGTTTTATTGTTGTAATGAAGATATCGATCAGAAAGGATAACATTTTAATGTAACAATTAATTAAACATATGTCTGAAAAATCGGACAAGATGGGCCTTATTCCAACAACGGTACGAAAACTCTCATAGACGAATACTTAAATAACCCCATCAAAGGATTACAGCAAACGCCGTGGAGAATTTACCCTATTTATTTAATGGAACCCCAAATAATGGTTTAACATACATTTTAAAAAAGCTTTAGAAAACGGATATTCCGGAAAAAAATCATGCTCTATTCTTCAGGTTCTTCTTCACCGGCTTCTTCGACTTCGGGTTCTTCAGCAGCTTCTTCCGGGGCAGGTTCTTCTTCAACCGAAGGATGAATCTGCTTTTCAATATCAGGCAAAATCACATCATTAAGGAAAATTTCAAAATCCTTCATGAACATCTCTTTGATGGACTCAATCTCAAGTTCTTCGCCCTCCCTTGTGCCTGCTCGAAGGACGGTTACAAGGTCTCCAAGAATTTCACTTGTACTGGAAGCAATTTTTTCTTTAAGTTTTGGTAAAATAATGCCAAGCTGGATGCGAAATGCTAATTCTTCAGACATGGTTTCTCCTTTAATATTAATTATTATTAATAAAACAAGGCCGGCAGAATTTAAGAATATAACCAATTACCAACAATGGCCGGCTGCCATCCTGACTTCCTGTGCCTATCTTATGTTCCCATAACTGATCATTTTTTTAGGCAGATCATATATATTAACACCGTTTCCATCCAATTTTCCAGATATTTTTTGCAAAATTTTATCCAGAGCAAGCCATATAGGGGTCTTTTGTTCTGGATCCGGACTTAGCCAGGAGGGAAAAAAGACCCCTTTTTTTGTTTCTGTAGTGTGCCGGTACTTCATGAAAAGACCCCTCATTGTAATAGTGGCGGATTTAAGATAAAAAATCCAAATTTCTGCCCGAGGACAAAACACATAACTCCGATACCTATAAAGGTCATTATATAACCTATGATCTTTAAAATAAGATGGTTAGAAGTTGTTTTTGAATGGGAGATTTTAACCATAATTAATCCCGGAAGGATTGCAAACAAAATAGTTTCCCCTACACCACCTACAATGGCAAGGGCTTTTAGAAAGAGGTTAGGGTAGATAAGAGTAACTGCCAGGGGAGGAAGGAAAGAAAGTGTTCCCACAAGGAGTTTATTATCTGTCTTTGCATACTTGAAACAAAGATCTTTGATAAAACCCAATAACCCGGCTCCGTTTGTCATAAAGGATGAAGTGACAGCAAAAACTGCAAAGATCAACGCTGATATGGTAAAATATTGATTATGCAACACCTTTGATAAAGGGACATTTGCGGTAAGGTTGTGTATCTGTGCATAGATTATGCTGTGGGTTCCTGCATGGTTTTCAGGCAGAGATCCCAGGACAACAATAACCCACAAAAGGTTTATAATGAGTCCGAGAAAAACCCCGATAAATATTGCCTTGTAAGTGGCGGGTTTATCGAAATTTAAAGAGCTGCATACCGTGGGGATGATATTGTGAAAATGAAATGTAGAAATCGCTATGGGCAGGCAGACAGGAAGATATTTCCAGTCCGTGAAAGTGAGCAGTTTAGGATGGAACTTTTCTGCACTCGTTATAAGCATGATTATAAAGCATATCCACAGGATTATCATAACAAATGACATTCCTTTGTGAAGAACTTTAAGTCCAAACACAATAAGGGCCACAAGGATGGAACAATAGATGATTATAATCAGGTGCAGATAGTTGACAAGGGAGGGAAACAGATTTGCCAGCATTGTAGCCATACCGCTCAGATAAGCAACCAACACGCCATAGAGAATGATCAGGTTGCAGATGATTGCGATCCACTTGCCGCTGTTACCAAGCTCCGCTTGGTAAAAAGAGGGTAGGTCAAAGTTCTTTTTTGACCCGTCGATTCTGTAGGCAATGAGGAAAGCGGAGAAAAGCATCAACAGCCACATTGCAAAAATTCCGATAAGGGCAGGGAAAAATCCTCCGAGGCCTGCTGAAATAGGTAAGGCAAGTACCCCGACTCCTAATACATTCCCCAAGACGAGAAGAGATGCCAGGAAAATTGCCATTTTTGAAGGTATGGTTTTTCCGTTCATATAATTTCTCAGTTCATCTTTTAAGTTTAAATGTGATTGATAATAATATACACGATATATCTTTATTGTTGTAATTAAAAGCCAAGGCCCAAGGTTTAAACATTTGGGCGGTCGCCGGTAGTAGGTCTGCTGTAGCGCGCCGGCGCTTCATGAAAAGACTCCTAATTGTAATGGTGGCGGATTTAAGGTAAAAAATCCAAAGTTCTGCCCAAGGACAAAACACATAACTCCGATGCCTATAAAGGTCATTATATAACCTATGATTTTTAAAATAAGATGATTCTGGATTGTTTTTGAATGGGAAATTTTAACTATAATTAATCCCGGAAGGATTATAAACAAAATAGTTATCCCTACACCACCCACAATAGCAAGGGTTTTTAGAAATAGATCAGGGTAGATAAGGGTGACTGCCAAGCCCCCTGTGTCAGGATAGATGTCGTCTCAATTAAAAATTAAATTTGGGGCATTGAGGTGATAAATATGGGATATTCTATCCAATTAAAAGAAGCCGTGTTAAAAAAGGTATTACAGGGAAACAAACCCCATTATGAAATA